>CALGTK010000335.1 GCA_937904325.1 uncultured Planctomyces sp. | reverse complement strand
TGAGACCCTCTGGATACTCCATCTGGGGCCAGGTCCTGGTCGCAAAGAAGTAGTAATCGCCGGGTGCAACCGGAAGAAACACGTAGGCGTTGCCAGCTCCTGGAGGTGTGATGTCATCGATCGCCTCCCAGTTGTCCCAGACGGGAGATTGCTCAAACACCACCGAGCTCAGCTTGCGCTTCGCGGGAAAGGTTTTGACGACACTTTGGAATCTGGCTTTGTCGGCCGTGGGGTCGGCGAAGCCATCGTTGAGCTCCACGTTTTCCGCCGTTCCCCTGGCGGCGGTCCAGTCTGCCTGACTCTCGATCACCCAGGACTCAGCCAGGGCAGGGGCTGCAGTTACAAGCAAGGCAATCGAAGTGAGATAATTTCTGAGAGGTATCATCAATATGTTATCCAAACATTTCCGTGAGGGGGCCGTCGCTGTCGGCGAAGGAGTCAACCGGGCATCCCGCATACTTCAGCATGCTCAACCACAGGTTTCCGAGGCGGCCTTCATTTTCTTTGTAAACGTAGTTGGAGCCGTGACGAACACCGCTGCCTCCGCCGATGAGGATTGGTAGATTTCGTCGCTCGTGTCCGGTGCGCAGGCCGCCGCCCATCACGACCAGCGTGTTGTCGAAGAGGGTGCTGCCGTCTGCTTCTTCGATCGCTTTCATTTTGTGCAGCAGGGTCGCGAAATGACTGCAAAGCTTTTCATCGCGCCAGGTCAATTGGTCGTAGTGGGTTGCGGTTTTGGAGCCGAAGTGGGTCATCGCATGCGTTGACACTCGCTTGTGGCCGGTTTCCTGCTCGAACTCGGCGAACAGGCTGTTGGTCGGCATGCGATAACTGATGACGCGGGTGGAGTCGGTACGGAGGCCGGCAAGCATCAAGTCGAACACAAGCTCGATTCCTTTGGTGCCGGAGAGTCCGGTTTCCGTCCCTCGCTCACGCGTCGGGTTACCAGCGATATGACATGAAGACATCTTGGAACAGTCCTTATTGTCGCGAGGGATGATCACTTCTTCGGCCTGCCGTCTTCCGCAGGTTCTTTTCCGGTCACAAGTGCGTGGCCCTGCCGCGCAAAGCGTCGACCGAGAGTGATGTAGCCATCCGGCCTGTTGAAGTGAACGACGCTCTGTATTTTTCCATTGACCTCTTTGTCGTTCAGATCATCGACGTCGACCCAGACGCCGTGAGGATCTTCATCAGCAATTTCACGTTGTGCCTTCCGCACTGCGTCGGGCGAGGGTCGCCCCAGGGCGTAATCCCCGATGCGGCCGATGACGATGTTCATGTTCGGGCGTTTCAGGTCGCGGCGCAGTTTGGATATCAACAGCTTCAAAGCATCTTTGTATGGGGTATGTGCGTCTCCGTTGGCGTCGCGTTCGCCCTGCATCCAGCAAAAGGTGACTGAGGTCAGCCTGGGGTGTTTCTTCAGCATCTCCTGATACTGATCGAGAATCGGCTGATAGAACTCGACTTTTCCATCCCGATGGATCCTTGAAATATGTCTGGCATCCAGCCCCTTCTTTTCGGCGATGTCTGTCCATTCCTCCAGCCATCGACAGATCGGCTGACCGCCCTTGGCGACCTTGATGTAAACGACCTGGTCTCCTTTGAAGAGCTTGTTGGCCTCCGGAAGGAAGCCGGTCTCCGGATCCATGCCCTGCATGTTGGACTGCCCTGAGAGGATAAACAGATGAACGGGCTTGTCTTCTGCGAAGCCTGTTGAGGCTGCAAGGACGAGTATCAGGGGAATTACTGTGTTCATTGTGTCAGCCTGGTTGCTGATGTGATGTTTGAGTGAGACTTATCAGTTCGGTTGCGGCGCGAAAGTATCAACTAGCTGAACTCGTACCGCATCGACGAAGTGTTCAGAAGCGGTGGCTCCAGACTCATCGTTCCCCGCGCCCAGCGAGATCACAACACTTCGCGTTGCAGTTGGAATCTCGATCGTAGCCCGCAGTTTGTGCCAGCCCGTTTGTTCCCCCGGCTCGGTGATGTAGTTCCGGCCGACGTGCTGCAGGACGGTGTCGAACAGCGTTTCGTGGTCATTCCAGATCGGACGAACTGCCTCAGGCTCCTGACTGAAGGCACCCAGACGAATCTGAAATACCGATGGCTCCTGCGGATTAAGCGTGAAGAAGGATGCCTCGACCTCGACGGACCTGACGTGCTCTTCCGCCGGTTTCAGGTGATCATCCAGATCAATGAGGTAGCGAGCGTAGGCCAGTTTGGTTTTGGGCCACGTGTTAAACTGACCGACTCGCGTTCCGCTGACCGCAGGTATCTCATCTTTCCCGGGAACGGAAAGAACCCTGCCGAACCACTGGTTAGCGTTTGTTGGAAAACGCCCCATCAGCTTCATTTGGGGATCTTCAAAGTCCTCAAAGACAATCTCCGTGCTCTCGCGCCGCGTCTGATTGGCCAGCGGAAGCGCGTAGGCCCAACCCAGCGAGGCGCTCAGAATTCCGAATATCATTCCCGCGGCAACAGCATTGATTCGGGGCCAACGAAAGAGTCCCTCCGCCTTTGGCGGCTGGGCCATCTCTTCTCCGGTAGCAGCCTTCAGGGATGCGCTCTGCATCGACTGCTCGATCAATCCGTGAATGGAAGCCAGCTCCCAATAGCGTTCCCGAGCCTCACTGGATTCTTCAATGCACTGGCTCAGCCGGTCCGCCTCGGCTTCGCTCAATCGGCCGTCAAGACAGGCGTCGATCAGAGCGTCGAGTTCGCTGTTGTTGAACTTGTCAGTCATCGAAACTTTCACCGGGCCCGCTGGAGTTGAGAATTGATGCAATCCCGCAGCGCAACGCGCGCTTTTGAGAGCGCCACCCGAACTGCGGTCGAGGTCATCCCGGCGGCCTTCGCCATCTCGTCCGAACTCTGTCTCCGGGAATAGCGCCGCCATAACAGATCGCGGATCTTCGGAGTCAGCTTCGCAAGGCACGCTTCAAGAGCATCCTGAATCTCGCTCAGGAGTTGAGGCGACGGAGCGTCCTCGGCCAAAGCACTGATGGCAGCCTCGCTGAGCACATTGGCCCGCTTCTTCTGGCGGAAATTCTCCAGCACTTTGAGCCGGGCAATACCACAGGCCCACGCCACGAAATTCGTTCCGGGCTCGAAGCTCGAAGCCTTCCGCGAAACCGTCAGAAACGTCTCCTGCATCACATCGTCTGCATCAGACAACGAAGGCTGCAGAGCCCTCACGAACGCCCGAATGGAATTCTCATGGCGCACAAAGAGCAACTGCACCTCTTCGGTGGCACTGCGAGCTTCGGTTCGGTCTTGAGGATTGGTCATTGTTAGTAATGACAAAGGGGCCGCGATTGTTTCCGAGAAAGTCAGAAAAAAGTTCCCGGCGTTTGCTCACACCCACAACTACATGCTAGCACCGCTTCGCGACTCACTCGCCGCGTCTCGACTTCATTTTGGTGACTGTCTCAATTCGTCCAACTGCAACTTGCCGTCGCCGTTTGCGTCGAATCGCTTAAACCGTTTGGTTCGAGCGGGAGCATTGCCCGCTTTGCCGGTGTATTCCTCCAGGGTCAGCACACCGTCTCCGTTTCGGTCGCGGGCTTTAAAGAGTCTTTCCGGTGTCACGGCATTTGATTTCGGGGCGGTGGCGTTTCTTTCTGGTTTGACAGGAGACGCTTCTTTTGCAGATGGACCGGCAGTCTCGGGGACGGGATACTCCGAGTTGATATTGGAAAGATGGTTGATCAGCTCTTTCTTGAGCGAGGCGTAAACCTCAGGGAATTCGGTTCGCAGATCGTTGTTTTCGGCAATGTCTTTGCTGAGGTCGTACAGGGCGAGACTGGTGTGTTCCAGTTCGGCCTTGAGAGCGGCCCAATCCGGGGAGTGCTCCCTCCCGACATCGCTCCATAGTTTGTAGTCCCCTTTGCGCAGTCCGATGTTGCCCCACAGTTCGAAGATCATGGCTCGCTCCGGGGTGGTTTCCTTCCCGGCAGAAAGCATGTGCGGAAGCAGAGACATTCCGCGAATGGGATTCTTCCCATTCATTTTCGGAACCGGGAATTCGGCAGCGTCCAGCAAGGTGGAAAAGATGTCGCAGTGCATCACCTGACCATCCGAGACCATCTCCTGGGGCAGCCGGCCTTTCCAGTTCATCAAAAGCGGCACGTTCAGCCCGCCCTGATACGTCGTCGCCTTGCCTCCCCGGAACGGTCCGTTGTTGCCGGGGAATCTGCCACCAGCCGCGTTTGGCTCCATCGTGCAGCCTCCGTTGTCACTCACAAAGACGATGAGTGTGTTGTCAGCCACTGCCAGTTCATCCAACAGGTCGATCAGCCGCCCGATGTTGTGGTCCATGTGTTCGAGAATGGCGACATAGTCACTGCGCAGGAAACTGACGCCGCGGTCAAGAGCCTTCTTCATCCAGGCCTCGGGTGCAGAGGCGGGCTTTGATTGATCGACACGAAGCGGACCGTGCACGGCGTTGTAAGCGAGATAGCAGAAGAACGGCGCATCAGCTTCGGCGCTGGTTCGGATGAACTCTTCCGCCCACCTGGTAAACAATTCGGTCGCGTGGCCGTCGGCTTTCGGATCGGGCTTTCGATTGTGCATGATTTTCGATCGACCAGGTTTGATCCAATAGGGATGAGCCCCTCCCAGAAACCCGTGAAACTCATCGAACCCGCGATCGTTCGGAACTTCTCCGTCCAGCGAGCCCATGTGCCATTTGCCAAAGGCTCCGGTTCTATAGCCGGACTCAGCGAGATGCTCCGACAGCATCTTCACATCGCGCTTGATACCACGATATCCCGGCGATCCGAGCGGCTGATTGCCGGGACCGCGCCACATGCCGTTTTCCGTCGAAAACTGACCGGTAAACATGCACGCACGGGACGGTCCGCAGAGCGGCACGGTGTGGTAGTTCGGGAACCGCACGCCTTTCGTGGCCAGCGCTTCGAGTGTCGGAAGTTGCACCTCGGTCTTATCCCAGTTCGACGGCAGGTCACCCCACCCGTGATCGTCGGAAACGATGAACAGGATGTTGGGACGATCTGCTGCTGCGGCTCCAGTCGTGACAATAAGCAGCAAAAGCAGACCGAGGATGGTTCGAATGTTGTTGATCATGCGAGCTTCACTTCTTTCTGCGTCTTGGTTTGCGCTTTGAACCTCTTGAACCTCGCGCGAAGTCATAAAGACACGAAGCGATCAGTCGCATAATTTGAAAGCGTTGAGAATTTGTGAGCCGCAAGACGCTAGCCGCGGGTCTCGATCACCGGCGGCTAGCGCCTTGCCGCTCACATGAAGTGAGTACGTAAATGAAACACGCTTTCTTTGTGTCTTCGTGCCTTGTGTGAGATTGCTGAACTCTTTTGTCGTGCCGGACCTTCTACTTTTTCTTTCTCGACTGCCTCTGAGTTTCTCCAATTTCTTTCATCGGGGGGCCAGCATCGGCAATCAGTTTGTCGCAACGGGCTCGCATCTGATTCAGTGCTGAAGCCTTCTTTTCATTCAGCGCCAGATTGGTGAGTTGATCAGGGTCGTTGTTCAAATCGTGGAGAATCTCAAATGGCGGCTTTTCTGCTCCATTGACGTAATAGCGGGCGTAGGTCCAATCCGTGCCGCGTACGCCTTCCCAGCGGGGAATCGTGCCGGGCACGGCGAGAAACTCGCAAAGGAAATCTGTGCGCCAGTCGGGAGCCTCTACACCGCGAACAAGCGGCGCCAGACTGCGACCGGTGTGGGCATCGGGAGTTGGAAGTCCCGCCAGGCTGATCATGGTAGAGGCGAGATCGCTGTTGAGTGCGATTTCCGAAAGCACGCGTCCGCGTTTGGCTTCGGGCAAACGTGGGTTGTGAACAATCAGCGGCACGCGCAAGGACTGTTCGTAATGCGTCCACTTGCCGGCGAATCCGCGGTCGCCGAGGTAGTAGCCGTTGTCGGCGGTGTAGATGATGACCGTGTTGTCGGCGAGCCCCTGTTCTTCAAGCTGCGCCACAAGGCGGCCGACGACATGATCGATTCCGCTGATCATGCGGAAGTAGGCCCGCATGTTCGTCTGGTATTTTTCCGGTGTGTCCCAGCGCCAGAAGTAACGCTGCCTGTTGATCGACTTCTTCAGGAAATCCGGCTGCGCCTGATAAATGCCAGGATCGCGCAGCCTGGGAAGTGGCATCTGCTGATCCTCGTACATCCCGTTCGTCACCTTCGGGCAGGGGTAGTGGCCGATGCCCGGTCGCTTGTCGCCGTCTTCGGCGTGAGTGGCATTGAAGCTGAGTTGCAGGCAGAACGGCTGATCCTTCGGTTGATCTTTCAGGAACTCGGTGGCCCAGTCGCCAAGAATCTGCGTTTCGTGCCGCTCGCTTCCGTCGGGTTGTTTCTTGAAGTACGGCCTTCGACCAATTTTGCGGCGGACGTCAAACATCGCCGCTGCGGATTCCGTCGAGATAGTGACGTGCTCTTTGCCAAGATGGCCGGTTCGGTATCCGGCGCGTTTCAGGACAGCGAAGTATGATGAGTCGCACAGTTCCGGATCGAGCGGCCCCGACCTCGCTCGGTAGAGATGTTTACGTTCATAGCAGCCGGTGAAGAGACAAGCTCGCCCGACCCAGCAGGTCGATGTCGAAACGAAAGCGTTCTCAAATCGCACGCCGTCTCTGGCAAGAGCGTCGATGTTGGGAGTCTTGACGATCGGGTGTCCAGCGCAGCCGAGCGTATGATTGCGCTGATCATCGGCGTAGAGAAGCAGGATGTTCGGCTTTGTCGTTTTGGCCTTTACCGAGGCACTGCTTTTCCGTGGTTTCTGGTTTGGCTTTGGCTTCCGGTCAGGCTTTGGAGCCGCTGGCGCAAACTTGCCAGCCTGGCGTTCGTCGGCAACGTACCACTCGTTCAAGACTGCCGTGAGTTGGTTTACCCGCTCCGGATTGCGAGTGGCGAGATTTACCTTTTCACCGGGGTCGTTCTTCAGATCATAAAGCTGAGGTTCACCGCTCTGAGGCGGATACTTCATCTTTCCAGACGCTCCATCATAGGTCAGCAGGAGCTTGTCGTGGCCGCGGATCACCCAGCGATAAAGCAACGACGCCTGAGGTTTCTCGATATCGGCGATGTCGTGAGCGAACGATTCTCCAAACAGCGTATCTCGCTTGATGGCTTTGCCGGACTTCAGTTCCGGCAGGAGATTGAGTCCCGGGAAGTCGTGCGGTCCTGTTTCTCCAGCAGCTGCCAGAATGGTCGGCACGAAATCGATCGACGAACAGAGTTCAGGGCGGTCGGCTGCGGGAATCGTTCCCGGCCAGCGGAACATGAGTGGCGTTCGTGTGCCGTGTTCATTGGGGCTGCGCTTGGATCGCGGTGCGTAGCTGCCTTGTTCGGTCTGAATCCATCCGTTGTCACAGACGTACAGAACGAGCGTGTTTTCTTTGACGCCCGACTCGTCAATGTGATTGACCAGCGCGCCGCAGGTTTCATCGAACCATTCACACATCGCGTAGTATTTGGCGATTCGCTCGTGGACTCCCTTCGCCTTGTACTTCTCGAGCAGACGTGCCGGAGGAGTGTGTGGCGTGTGCGGCATGAACGGCGCGTACCAGACAAAGAACGGCTTTTCCGCAGCCACACTTCGATCGATGAAATCCGTGACTGGCTCAATCCCGTCCCGGCCGATTCTCAGTCCCGCATCGCCGTGTCGTCCGCGCGGATTCGGAAACCCTTTGGTCATCCCCTCAGTGAAGCCGCCTCGCTGATACGATCCTTCCCACCACTTGCCGCTCTGGTGGCTGACGTATCCCTTCTCAGCCAGCCACTGTGGTAAAGCGCCGGTCTTGTCGATGTGGGAGATCAGCAATTCCCTGGCATGCTTGCCTGCCTTCTCGGCGTGAGCCTTGTTAGCCAGTGTGTTCGCCGGGTCATTTCCGGTCGTTTTGTTCTGATGCGAATAGAGGCCGGTGATCAGCGTCATCAGCGACGGACGGCATAACGCAGTCGGAACATAGCCTCGTCGGAACAATGCGCTTTCCGACGCAAGCCTGTCGAGGTGAGGCGTCTCGATTTCCGGATGCCCCATGAAACCGTAGTCAGTATAGCCTTGGTCATCGGAAAGGATCAGGACGATGTTCGGCGGTGGCTCGGATTTCGCGTGTGCATTTGAGCAAGCCAGAAGAAGTGCTGTGCAAAACGTGATATTTTTTGATTTCGTCATGTTAGTTTTGTTTCAAAAGAGCTGGTAACTCGATGCACGAGCGAGGTGTATGGTGGTCCTGTTTTTCGATCCCTCGCTTAAGCTTCGGGTTACTTCTCGAAGCACAGCGGCAGGAAAAGACGGGAGCATCTATCTATTTATCTGAGACTGACGTTTCCTTATTTGATGGCACCTGCTTCGCGTGCGTGGCGAAGAACTCGAAGATTGCGGGCAGTTGGGTAATGGCTGGTTTGATGTGGTTACCATCCTTCACCTCAATGTACTTGTGCGCCATCCCAAGCTCTTTCATTCTGGATGCCCAACGCCGAGCACCTCGCACGGGGACCAGCCGGTCCTTATCGCCCTGCACAAGAATCACGGGAGTTGTCTTAATCTTCACGAGGTCATCCGGTGAACGAAACGTCGCAGGGGCGATCGGAGCCAGCCCCGCCCAGATGTCAGGGTACTTGATGCCGATGTGCCACGTGCCGCCACCGCCCATCGAGTGGCCCATCAGATAGAGTCGCTTCGAGTCCACGTTGAACTCGCCCCGCACGATCTCCAGGACGTTCATGACGTCCTTCTCGCTGAGTTCCCCGAGGTTCATTGGATTCCAACGTCGCGAAGTCTGGCCGCGTCCTCCATACCAGCCCCTTGTGTTGTAACCCATCGGCGCGGCCAGAATGTAACCATGCTTCTGAGCCAACCTGGTGAGTCCCGGATAATTTAAAATCTGGCGAGGGTTACTGTTGAGTCCATGGAGGACGACCATCAATGGATAAGACTTTTTGGTGTCATACCCTTCGGGGATGTAAACGGCGTACTCCATTTCCGTATCTGCATCCTTGAAATCATAGTTCCGCATCCAGATTCGCCCGGTGACGAGTTCCGGTGTCTTGGGCTTCACGGCTTCGTCTGCACACAGCGACTGCATTCCCATAAGGACTGCAATGGCACCTACGGTGAACTTCATGCGGTTGAGTTGAGTTTTCATAGTAGCGTTCTCGCGTTGAGTTTCCTGTCGGCAGTTTCTAATTCTGTACTTTCCATGCGGCGTATCTGTGATACTGAAGACGAACCCCGACCACCCCGAGTGCTCTCAAGTCGACGAAGGCTTATTCAGCAGGGCGATCGCTTCATTATTTCTGAAAGTAGTTGTGCTCCGAATCGCCGCCGCTGATAAGGTAGGCGATCAGGTCGAGGATTTCTTCCTTCGTCATTCGTTTGAAGAGGCCGGCGGGCATCGGCGATGTCTTTGAGACAATCAGTTCTTCAATCGTGTTGCGATCGATGGCGATGCGTTTGTTGGGATCGCTCAGGTCAGTGTTCAGCGTGAGCTTGTCTCCGCCAAGGTTGACGACCACGCCGTTGTGAACGAGTCCCTCGTCGGTGATGACCATGACGGATGAAAACTGATCGTTGATGACTTTGCTGGGATTGATTACCTGATCGAGCAGGTCATGAGACGAATAACGGCGGCCAGCGGTTGTCAGATCCGGGCCAGTCATGCCGCCCTGATTCCTGAAGCGATGGCAGGCGTAACAGCCGGCTGCTGCGAACATCTTGCGGCCATTGCGGAAGTCGCGTTGCTTCAGGTTCGATCGGGCGGCTTGCGACAATTCGTCGAGCGTCCATTCGGTTTCTGTTCGTCCTGCGAAGATTGCCCCAAGATTTTCCAACGCGGATTTCTGTACCGGCTTCTCCGCGAGAATCTCTTTGAGCGACTCTTTCTGAGATTCGCTCAGTGAGGCCACGGCATCGTCGCGAATGAACTGAATGAACTTTGCGAAGCTGGCTCCGCCGCGGTAGTTCGCGGCCTTCAGGAACCACTCGAAGTACGCCGTGTGCAGTTCGTCGGTCCAGCCGGCCTTCAGCATGCGGATCGAGCGAGCGTATTGCATTTGCTCTTCCTGAGTCGGAGCGGCCTCGATCAGAGCTATCGCTTTCTCGGCGACTGTTGGCGATTCCAGCCATGCAAGCGTATCGCACAACAACCAGTTCAATTCGGCGGATTCGGAGGGGAACAGCGGATCGATGGCAGTGATCAGTTTCTGAACCATTGATTCATTCGGTCGACCGAAGCGGTTCAGGATGATCTGCACCGTGCGTTGCAACGTCAGCTGGCTGGTTGCATCCAGTTTTGGCGAATCAATGGCTATGACGGCGGCCAGCAGTTTGTCGCGCATGGCAGTATCAACCGGCGGAGTGGAGTCCGTCCGATGCTGTGGGCAGACACCCGCCACACGAGCGAGAGCCAGTAGCGCTTCCACCTGAATCTTTGGATCGGATTCGGTCAAAGCTTTGTCGGCCCATGTTTCGACGGGCTGGTGTTCAATCGCGGTTCGTGCGGCAAAGCGGACGAACCGTTCGTCGTGTGACAGGTCCTGCCACGATGCTTCGATGGCCTTCGAATCCTGACGACCGTGGAAGTGTTCCAGCGAACGACGACGTTTCATCAAGTCAGTCGTCATCGGGGCTGTTTCGACCGGCTTCGTCGATTCGTCGCCAACGTAAGTCACACGATAAAGCCCCGACTGGACTCGTCGTCCGCCGATCGTGAAGTACATCGCGCCGTCGTTCGGATGAATAATTGCATCGGTAATCGGCAGCGGTGCTCCGGTGAGGAATTGTTCTTTAGTCGCCGTGTAGCTTGAACTGTTCGGATCGATCTTGAGGTGAACGGCGTAGAGTTTCCCCCAGCTCCAGTCGAGTGCAAACAACGCGTCCTGATATTTCGCGGGAAATTTCGCACCGTAGCCGAATGTCATTCCCGTTGGCGATCCCGGCCCGATGTCGAGGATGCCAGGAAGGCTGTCGGCGTAGAACGTCGGTCGTTTACCAGCACCGTTTCGCCATCCGAATTCGGCTCCACTGATCACGTGGCAGATTCGGGTCGGGCGATACCACGGAGTGTTGAAGTCGAACTCCATGTCCGCGTCGTAGGTGAACAGTTCACCGTCGCGATTGACGGCCGCGTCAAAAATGTTTCGAAATCCTGACGCGTAGGCTTCAATCGGTTTCCCTTCCGGATCGACTCGGTAAATGACTCCGCCCGGCGCGAGCACTCCGGTGTTGTGACCTCGTCCGTCCGGCATGCGTGGCAGAAGATGATCTTCACCCCAGACCTGTCGAACGGGCGATGTTTCCGCCAGCTTCGGCGGAGTCGTGTTGTTTCCCGCAATCAGAAAAAGTCCCTTGCCGTCGGGCGTCGGGACGACAGCATGAATTCCGTGGCCACCCTTCGCCTGCACCGCATGAAGCAGCTCCACCTTGTCGAGCAGGTCGTCGCCGTCGCTGTCGGTAACGCGATACAGTCCGGACTGCATCTTCTTTTCGAAATCATTAACGACGACATACAGAGCACCAAAAGCCCACACCATCCCGTTCGCCGCTCGGATATTGGCAGACACCGGCTGCACATCGTCGGTGCTCAAAGTCTCTCCAATCGCCGGCGGAGTCATTTGATACAGCCCGCCGTACTGATCGCTGGTCAGCAGCCGGCCTTGGTTGTCGGTGCAGAGATTGATCCACGATCCTTGTGTATCGCCGGGCACGGAATACAGCAGTTCGACTTTGAATCCCTTGGCAGCCTTGATGCGAGAAACGGGAGTCGCCTTGTTGCCGGATTTCCCGGTCACGGCATCGATCGCGGCCTTAGCATCTTTGCCTTTGAGATGACGCAGCCTGATATCCTTAAACTCAACGGTCATTGGATTTCCGCGGTGGAGCTGCAACGCGAGAATCCCCTTCCGTTTGGCTTCCGGGTGATTGTCCGTCAGATCCATTGTGGTGACGCCGTTAACCTGATGAATCTGCCGATTGCCAACCGCGATGATGGTCAGCTCGTTCCACTCGGTGTCGACAAGCTTCTGGTCCTTGTCGCCAACTTCACCGACGACCTGTGGCTTGCCGTCAGCTCCAACCACGACCCGCTGAAAACGCCGCGCCACAATGCCTCGCCACTTCTCGGCGTAGAGCATGCCGAAGAACTCAGGCTTCGGGTGCAAATCCGCCTGATAACCTTTGGCGACAAAGTCTTCAGGCTTGCCGACCAGTTCGCTGCGATATTGCACTCCGGAGTTATTGCCTGCAAAGCGGACCTTTGCCTTGAACACAAAGTCGGCGACGTCGTCACCCTGCCAGACAAGAAACGTGTTGCCTTTTGTCGGCTTGTCCTTCGTGGTCTGGCCGAAGATCGCGCCGTCTTTGACAGACCAGAACTCCGTCTTCCCGGCCCAGCCGGAGAGGTCTTTTCCATTGAAGAGTGACTGAAATTCCTGTGCCTGTGCGGTCGCAGCGAGGACAGAAAGCAGCGTCAGTGTCGAAAGGAGTTTCATAAGTCTGGTGGTTCCTGCTGAGTTGCCAGCCAACGGCTGATTGTTTTGGCCGTCAAACGGGGCGAGTTTGAATCCAGAACAAACACGCGGTGCGTATGCATGCGGGCTTGTTCCTGACGATTCGAGTTTCGGTAGGACGAACCGTCGACGCTGTCGAATGATGTCAGCATTCCGACATATTCAGCCACAGGCTTCAGGTGCTGCTCAGGCTGCTGGCGACAGCAGACCGCTACCGCTCGGCGTCGGATTCAACGCGGAAATTCTGACAATTGCCAGATTTCTCGAGTGGACGGCGTGAAGCCGACTCAGCTGCTGAGACGTAGGGTCGTAAGAGCCGTTCCCCATGTCGCTCTGCCTACGTCCACAGCGAACCTGCCGTGCCGTCGGCATCGGCGAAGCGATCTACCGGCGCGTCCGAGTCCTGCAGCATGGTCGTCCACAGGTTCGCCAGGGGCGTATCCTCTTTGGGAGCCTTTCGGTGTTGCCCATGCGTGAGCCCCTGGAAGCCGCCGCCGGTCAGCAGGCAGGGAATGTTCTTGTTGCGATGGGCGGTGCGAAGACCGCCACCGAAGAACACGAGACTGTTGTCGAAAATCGTCCCACCGTTGGGATCCAGCGGGTCCTTGCTGCTTCGAAGTTGATCGATGAATTCGGAATACAACTCCATCCATTTCCGGGTGCGTTGCAAGTTCAATTCGTGAATAGAGGTATTGGAGCCGTAGTGTGAAAGGGTGTGCGGTGTGGAAGAGATGCCCATGCTGTTGAGCAGACCGGCATCCGGCATTCGGTAGGTGATCACGCGCGTGGCGTCCGTCTGAAAAGCGGTGATGATCATCTTGAACATCACACGTATGGCGGCTTCGCCATGCGAACCGCTTGTAAGCACTTTGTCTTCGTTCGGCGGGGCCAGCTTCGCCGACGGGTACGGCACGTCCAGCCAATCTTCTTCGCGGCTGATGGATCGTTCGATGTCGCGAATGCTGGTCGTGTATTCCTCCAGCTTGTCGCGGTCGTCTTTGCTGAGAACTCGCTTTGACGAACTGCTTTCGAGTTCGAGGATGTCGAAGATGCTGCGGCGCTGCTTAAGCGTTCTCAGCACTTCATCTTTGCCAACGTTGCCGCCGAATAGTTTGTGATAGACCTTCAGAGGCGAATGCAATCCGGGCAAGGGACTGCCGTCTACGCGATACGACATGGCGACGCCGCCGTGTCCATTGCCGGTATCCGTCGACGGGCAATTCAGTTGCAGGCTTTGATAGCGCGTGCCCTTGCCAAGATGTGCGGCGGCAACCTGATCGCAGGAGATGCTGTTGTGCCGTGCTCTGCCGGAGAAGCCGACCACATTTGCACAGGTCAGTACCGCTTCGCTGCCCTCGTGCGGTTGCTTGTTTTCCTTGTTGGTCAGGTTCGAGACCATCGTCGTATGGCCGAGGTTCTTCTTCAGCGGAGCCCATCCCGGAGGCAACGTGATGTCGCTCAACTTCCCGAACTCTGTCGGGTAGAAGTGCTTCTCCATGTGCCCGTGGCCCATGGACATCCAGAGCAGGCGTTTGGGAGCGGCGTTCTCTGCACCGAATGCGGCTTTGCCGGACAACGCGCTGCCGAGGAACGGAAGCGCAATTGCACTGCCGCCGTATCGGAACAGCGTTCGGCGGGAGATTGGGTTGGTTGTAATATTGGTCATCTCAGTTCCTCTCAAGGTGGCCCAAGGAGTATGTACTATGTAAATGCACGGTTTTTCTATTCAGGTTGGCCGAAGGCCACTTTTCACCGTAGCCTGGAGCAACGCCCCTGGGCTTGGTGACCACGCAATGGTTTTGGGTCGAAGGCCATATTCATGATGTTCGCTGCTTGTTGTGAATATGGCCTTCGGCCAAACGGCTCATAACGTTCTGACTTCCTGGGGCGTTGCCCCAGGCTACGGTGAATTCAGGCCGTTGGCCTGCCCTGTCCGCGTCTCTAACGCTCGCGGAACGGTCTGCTCATAACGACGCGTTTTATCATCTCTCTGACTGCGAACTTCTCTCCGTCGCCATTTGGGCGCGACAGCTCATCGAGGTTCGTCTTGATGATCTCCCGATCCGTGAAACTGACGTCGCGCCCCAGGGCATAACACAACAGTCCCTCGAAGACCGAGCCGGCCACGGTGCGCTCTTCTTTCATCAGCGCCGCTTTCAAACCCTGCACATCCGCAAAGGTCTCGCCATTGGGCAGGCTGCCGCTGGCATCCACGGGATACAGCTTTCTTTTCGCCCTGGGATTTTTCAGCTGGTGGAAGAACTCCGCATTGGTGACGAGCTCTTCGTCCCGCCACATGCCGATGGCATCGAAGTTCTCCAAGCCCAGCCCAATGAAATCGAAGCGGGCATGGCAGGAAGCGCATTGCGCTTTCTTCTGGTGAAGTTCGACCAGGCTTCGAACGCCTGGCAACGGATCATCCGATGATGCGATCAGTTCAGGGACATTCGGCGGCGGCGGTGGCGGCGCATCATTGAGCAGGATCTCTTTCACCAGCGATCCACGAATCACTGGCGAAGTGCGATTGTTCATCGTGCCGATTGCGAGAAAGGCACCCTGGGTGATCAACCCGCCCCGTGGCGAGTCTGCGGGCAGGTTCACCTTTTGAAAACCGTCGCCCGTGTAGTGATCAGTCAGGCCATATTTCGCGGCGAGCACGCCGTCGATGGTCACAAAGTCCGAGTCAATCAGGTTCGACGACGGCAGATTTTCTTCCACCAGGGTTTTGAAGAACTCCACCGGCTCCTGCTTCGCGGAAAGGATGTAGGCATCGGTGTAGTGAAGGAGAAAGCGGGAACTCAGCCCCACGCTGTCGAAACGTTTCAGATGCATCCATTGGCTGATAAATCCCTCGTAAAACTCCTTCGCGCGCGGATGGCTCAACATGCGCTCGGTCTGTTCCAGCAGGATCGCTTCATCGAGCAACGACCCGTCCGTCGCGACACGCATCAGTTCTTCGTCCGGTGGCCCGCTCCAGAGAAACGCAGCCAGTCGGTTGGCGAGGCTTACCGCGTCCAGGGCGCGAGTCCCCTCTTCTTCGCCGATGTCAGGATTCATCAGGTAGAGGAAACGAGGTGAAGACAGGATGAGAGCCAGCGGATCCACCATGGCCTCGCGGAAGCTTTTCCCATTACTCCGTTGGGTTTGGTAATAAGCGTGCAACTTCGTCACAAACTCAGCAGACACTTCGCGACCTCGAAAGGCGGCCGTGGCAAACTGCTTCAGAAACGCTTCTGCCACTTTATCGAGCTCGTCGTCGGAAGCGGTGGCATCTTCGCAGGTGTCGACCAATGCTTCGAAGGGGGTTTTCTCATCGTAAAAAGGCCCCTCCGCCTCCATCCACCTCAACAGGATGGTTTCCTTCGGAGCATCGGGTTCGATGGGCCAGTAGTACTGAAAAAGCTGTGCCCTCCCCGGGCCACCGCGCCGATCTTCGAGGAAGACGACTCC
>CALGTK010000334.1 GCA_937904325.1 uncultured Planctomyces sp. | reverse complement strand
CCCCTTGGGATGTTCGAGCGTGTTCCAGCCAGTCTGTCCTTTGGGTGTCTGCCCGAAATCGGTCAGCAGCTTTGCCGGCGAACCGGCATGCGGTCCGCCATCGAGCTGACCGCCTGCGTAGACCGCGAGTCGGACCGAACCGCCCTCGTTGACGGGAAGCAGGATCGAGACCGCCTTCAGCAGCGTCTCGTGATCCGGCGACATGCCGCCCAACGCTCGTGCATGGTCAACTTTGGTCGTGAAATCCGCCGAGTCCGGCTTGCCCCAGCGCGTCGTTCCTGAAGGAAGTCTTGGCAGACCGACAGGTTCGGGGCGGAACGAAGCACTGTCGAATGTGACGGAGCCCGCGCTGGTCTCAATCGTGATCTTTCCGCTGCCGTAAACCGACTTCATCGGACTGGAGTCATGAAGCATCTTCGGCGGATGAGCTCGCGGTTCGCCGTTGATCGCAATGCTCATGTTCGTCAGGTCAACCGAGATGCGATCGCCGCTCATGGTGACTGCGTTGAGCTGCTCGCCAGAACGCTCCGGAATGGTGAGTGCTTCGACGAACTCCTCCCGACTGGCAAACGTGTCGAGGTCAGAGACCTGCAACACGTGGTAGTCATCGCCGACAGCGATATGCGCACACAACCCTTTGCCAACTTGATAGACGTTCCACTTTCCAACTCGTTTTGCCTTCGCACCACCGTCTTCGAACAACGTGCCCTGACCCAGCAGCCAGTCTTCGTGCTGGACAACTCGCCCGCGAGCTTCGCGTCGGCGTTTGTGAGGTGGAACGCCGGGCACGATCGTTTCCACCCGCAAGGCCTGAGATGGATCGGCTCCGAAGATCACGCTGTTGTATCGGCACTGATGAAGCCACCCATCCGAATGCACCGAGCCCATCGAGACGTGGGGCGTGTTGTAATAGTAGAGCGCGCCGGGCTTCCACTTCTGCGTTTGCCAGAGTTCATCGAACGAAGGCCAGCCGAGATAACGCCGTCCTTGATAAACGAGAGCCTTACGAGTGCGTGTATCAGTTGCCAGTGCTCGAATCACCGGATGCGGAACGAACCGGCTGCACGCAAAGAACATCCCCTCATCCTGTTTCAACCGAGGTTCGTTGCCGCTCGCGATGTGGATACCTGCCGGCTCCAGTCCGGGCACTCGCGCGTTCTCGAAGTTAAACCGCGGTTCGCCCATTCCCAGCGCAAGCCACACGGTGGGCAGGAAACCGTCGTACCGCGCGTCGGTCAGGTAGGCGACCTTCCTGGCGGTCAGGGAATGATTGCCATCGGTGGTGCGGCAGCGGAGTGATGGTCCGCCGAGGTATCCGTTCACACTCAGCAGAGCCCGCTCGGCCAGCATGATGTTGAGCAGATCCTGAGCGGCTTTTCGCAGCATTTCATCGGGAGCATGATCGACAAGGATGATGAGCGGATTCGAGAAGTGATACTGGTAACACTTCGAGTTCCACTCCACGAAGCTGCGCTGCATGCGATGCGCGATGAACTTTTTGATCTCGCGAATCTGCACGCTGCCGTCGCCACCCCGGTACTGCTCGCCGAACAGAGTTAGGGTCAGATACATCAGGTCGTGATTCTCGGTGAATCCCGGCGGCCAGTGAGCGCGGTCGGCGAGGTGCTTCTTGCTGGTGGGCCATGTCTCGATAAACCGGATGATGTGCTTCTCGGCCACATCAGAGAGACGCGGCGAATCACGGAAATCGAGCAGCGTCCGCAGGAATCGGATCAGGTAAATGTCATTGTCCCCGCCCGGTGGCGTGAACGACTCAAAGTAGTCGTTTGCTTTGGCTACATCGCGGTTCAGAACCAGTCGACCATGATTGAGCGCCCATCGACGGCCATCCCGCACGTCCATCGTCGGTTCCAGCTTGCCGAAGTTCTCGACGATCCATTCGAGATACTCGGAGCGCCGCGATTCGATCTGCTTTTCCTTGTCGTTGGATGTCGCAGTCGGCGCATCGTCAGCATTCAGCACGGCAAGGGGCGCGAGCAGGAGAGAGGTTAGCAGGGTAAAGGTGTTCGTTATGCGGGTTGGATTCAAGGTTTCACCTTCGTGCTATCCGTTGAAGCCCTGACGCGCTGCCACAGTTGTGCACAATCGAGCGGGTAATCGGTGAGCATGCCGTCGATGCCGACCTCGCGGACGCGGAGCCAGGTTTTCTCCTCCCTGCGATGCTCCCCAGTTCCGGAGTAGTTGAAGAGAATTGTTCTGCGATGCTTCCGAAGTAATGACACCTCCGCTTGGTTGGGCACGAATGTCAGAAGAAATACGTCGATTGAGTCTTCGGCTAACAGAGAGTCCAACGCATCGCGCCGGACCCAACCTTTATGTCTCCCACCACAACCATCCAGATCAGATATCGAGATCTGTCACGTCGAGGGCGTGTTTTTCGATAAATTCGCGGCGGGGTTCGACGTGATCACCCATGAGGACTCGGAAGATTTCATCGGCGGCGGCGGCGTCTTCCATGCGGACCTGCAGGAGCAGTCTTTCTGCGGGATCCATGCTGGTTTCCCAGAGTTCCTCAGGATCCATTTCTCCCAGACCCTTAAAGCGGGTGATACGGAGTCCGCGTTCACCCATCTTACGCAGCTGAGGAGCGAAATCTCTCAGGCTGGACAGTTTCGCGGCTCCATCGTCGTTGAGCACGTCGAACGGGTAGTACGGCTCGCCATTTTGGTTGGGAGCTGGAACGAGGTCCTTCAACGTGACTCCGTAATCACGGAGCTGACGAAGGATATCGTTGATCGATCGAATCTCATGAAGGTCTGTGACCTGAAGATTCTCCTGAGCTTCAATATCTTCGTCTGATGCTTTGTCATCAGAGGGTTCAGTAGAATCGGCGTGATCGTCGGCGACGACAAGTTCGTGGCCCCGGCGTTCTTCTTCTGAAGCAACGAACGCCTCCATTTCTTCTTTGCTGTTGAACCAGTTAACAGTTCGGCCGATGTAGATTCGGTAGCGAGGCAGGTAGCCATCTTCCGTTGCGAAGTTTGCTGAAAGATGCCGAAGGTCAACGCCGCGGCGCTCCAGCGTTTCCAGTGGCTCTTCGAGTTGCCCGAGCAGGCTAACAAGCTTCCGCATGTGATCGCCTTCGAACACCGTGCCGTCGGCGTCAGCTTGAAGAGCGCTGCCATCGATGCCGAGTTCCAGCAACTCACTCATCATGTTTTCGTGGGTGTCGACGTAGCGAATCTTCTTTTTCTGCTGCACTCGGTAGAGCGGCGGCTGAGCGATGTAGATACACCCGTTTTCGACGAGCGGTCGCAAGTGTCGGAAAATGAACGTCAGCAACAACGTGCGGATGTGGCTGCCGTCAACGTCGGCATCGGTCATGACGATGACCTTGCCGTAACGCCGCTTGGCCACATCTTCCAGAGCGGCTCCTGGAGGAACGCCGATCGCCTTGAAGATGTTGGCGATTTCGGCGTTGTCGAGAACTTTGATTAATTGAGCTTTTTCAACATTCAGGATCTTGCCGCGAAGTGGCAGGATCGCCTGAGTGTTTGAGTCTCGACCAGTGTCAGCAGACCCACCGGCCGAATCCCCTTCGACCAGGTATAACTCCGTAATGTCGAGTTCCCGGCTGCGGCAGTCTCGCAGTTTTTCAGGAAGCCCACCGGTCGTCAGTGCACCTTTACGACGAACGTGTTCGCGAGCCTTCTTTGCAGCTTCACGAGCTTCCGCCGCCAGAATCCCCTTCTGACAGATCAGCTTGGCGATTGACGGATTCTCTTCGAAGTACTTATTCAATCCCTGGTGAACTGCCGACAGAACAATGCCTTCAACTTCGCTGTTACCGAGCTTCGTTTTCGTCTGACCTTCGAACTGCGGCTCGGGAACGCGCACGGCAATGACAGTTGTCAGTCCTTCTCGAAGATCTTCACCGCTCGGTGTGTAATCCTTAAAGAGGTTTGTCGTCTTGCCGTAAGCATTGACCGATCGCGTCAGCGCACTTCGAAACCCACTGAGATGCACGCCCCCTTCGAGGTTGTTGATATTGTTGGCGTAGGTTCGAACGCTCTCGGTGATCCCGGACGTGTATTGAATGGCAACGTCGACTTCGACCTCGCCATCTTCACTCGGATGAGTGCTCTTTATGCTGATGATATTTTGAAACAACGCATCCTCGGTCCGATTCAGATGCTTTACGAATTCAATCAGGCCTTCTTCGTAATAGTACTCATCCGCTTGCCCGGAACGTTCATCGTTGATTCGAATACGGATGCCAGCATTCAGAAACGCAAGTTCCTGCATACGGCGAGCGAGCGTGTCGTAGTTGAAGACGGTGTCCGGAAAGATTTCCGCATCCGGCTTGAACGTGATCTTCGTTCCGGTCGAATCGCTGGCTCCCAGCTTCTTCAACCCATCCGTGACAACACCTCGCTGGAAGTCCAGCGTCCAGACATGACCTTCGCGACGCACTTCTGCTTCCAGCCATTCACTAAGCGCGTTGACCGCGGTGATACCAACGCCATGCAGACCACCGGTTCCGGTTTTGTAGCCCCCTTCACGGTCGAACTTGCCGCCAGCGTGGATTTCAGTCAGCACGACTTCCAATGCCGGGCGGTTGTTCATGTCCGGCATTCGGCCAACAGGAATTCCACGTCCGTCGTCCATGCAGCTGACGGAACCGTCAGCGTTGATTTTAACGTTGATGACAGATGCGTACTTGTTGACGGCTTCATCAACGCTGTTATCAACGACTTCGTAAACGAGATGGTGCAAACCGCGCAGCGTCGTATCACCGATGTACATCGCGGGTCGGGTGCGAATTCCTTCGACACCCTCCAGAGCTTTGATCTGGCTCTCATTGTAGCTGTCCGTCTTACCGCCTTCGGTCGTTGGGCCGTCTGTGCTCATCGAGTTTCCCTGATAATCAAAGTGAGCCCTGTAGCAGAGCTTCGTTTCGATATTTATTCCGTGAATTACCGTTGTGTCAGTTCTCTTTTAAATTCAAATCGCTACGCAGTTTGAAGCGGATGTCGGTGATTTTTCGCTCGGAATGCTCTTTCTGAAACGTCCGTAGAAATCCCACTTTCTGAAACGAAGCCAGCTCGTTCATTAATGCCGAGTTATCAACGCCGACTTGCAGTACTCCCCGCTTAAGACCCAGCACTTTCGTTCGGCCGGAGACTTTTTCGCCAACGACCGACTTCCAGATTCCAACTAGCTGAGCATTCCCCTGAACCCGAGCGAGCCCTTTCTTTTGAATCAATTCCGAAATCACCGTCGATAGCGGAGTTGGATCGGGCATAGGAAAGGAACGAGGGTTAAGAGTTGAAGGACAACAGCAGGCAGTCGCGAATTACTGAGAACATTTCGGATTACTGGTCACGCGACAGTGGCATCACTACGTATCGATACTGATCTTCCGTTGTAAACACGGCCGGACTTTCACCGTCGATAAGATTCAGTTTGACTGTCGTGCCGTTATCGAGAATCCGCAGGAAGTCAGCGACGAAACGAGGATCGAATGTAATCGTAAATTCTTCTCCGTCGTAAGCAATTGGCAGCTCGACGTTTGACTGACCGACGTCTGCCGCGCTGCTGGCGAGTGTCAGTTTGCCATTTGAGAATGAAAAGTCGACACCACGACTCTCTTCGTTCGTGACGATCTGAGCCTGACGCACGGCCGAATAGAACGGTCCGATGACCAGTTCGACCGACGAGCTGAAATCGGTTGGGATGACGTCTGAGTATTTCGGGAAACGACCTTCGACCAGTCGACTGTAAATCGTCGAGCCGCCGCATTTGACCAGCACATCGTTGGCGTGAATCGCGATCAGAGCGACGTCGTCTTCACCATCCGGCAAAGAACGCTCGATCAGCTGCATCGCTTTTGACGGAATAACCGGTGTCGTGTTTTCAACGTTGATTTCACCAACCACCTGAGCTGCCGCAGAAACCACTGCCAATCGTCGGCTGTCGGTTGCTGCCAGAGTCGCTCGCTCAGGAGTCAACTCAAGCAGAACTCCGCCGAGAGCGTAACGCGTGCTTTCGGTGTCGGTCGCGAAGATTGTTCGCTTGATCATCTCACGCAACGTCGCCGCATTGACAGTGAAGTATTCCAAATCCTCGAACGCCGCGACGGGTGGGAACTCGCTGGGATCTTCGGTCGACAGGTTGAATTCACTCTGCCCGCCTTTAATGCTCAGTTTTCCCTCGGTCGCTTCCAGAGTGACCTGGTCGTCACCCAGTTCGCGCAGGATTGCGACAACTCGCTGAGTCGGCAGCAGGACTTCGCCGGTCGAGTCAGTTTCGACACCGCTCACTTCAAAGTGAATGCCGACTTCCTGGTCGGTCCCGATCAGAACGGCTTTTCCACCATCCACGTGCAGCTTGACGTTCTTCAGAATTTCTTTCGGCGTTCGAGTCGGAACGACACCGCTGACGATTTGCAGAGCCGTGGCGAGCGAAGCACGATGACAATTGAGTTTCATGGCGTCTGTCACTCCGTGACAATCGAGTCAGGCCGGGCCTGAACTACTTAAAGAAAAAGATATATATCAGCAGTATTATTAAGGCGACTGCTGGATGTGTTGAGAATCATTCCCGCGACGCAGGAAGCATATGATACGTCAAGGTTTGCGCGGCAACAACCAGTCCGGAAAGGAGTTCAAAACTCGTTGGCAGAACGTTAGTCGCCGGTCACTGGTCTGTGGCCGAATGTTGACTGTTTTCAAGCAGTTTTTCGGCTTGTCAACAATTCACCGATTTGTGATCACTGCCCAACTGACTTTCAACAGGTTTTGGACATCCGATTCATTTCGAAAAACACAGTTGCCGGCGTCGACATGCTCCGTATTCAGTGTTCGCTGCCGGGCAGTAACGAAGGATTGCCGACCCTTTGCCTCGTCCGCCGCAATCAAGGATTGAGTTGAAACTCGATCAATTCTGCATCGAATGTGAATTGGAAACCATTCATTCCAAATAGCGTGTTTCGGGCAATTGCACTCACACAGCGGTGAAGGAGGTTTAGGCAGGATTATTTGTCTCCAGGTCCACTACTTTTACTAACGAGGCTTAGCCAGCGTGACTTTGAGCTTCACTCGCTGGCCATCACGGAGGACGGTGACGTCGACTTCGTCTCCTGCTGAGAAATTTCGCAGGGCGAGGTCGAAATCACTCAGGTCGCTGACTTTGCTTTCTCCGAACTGCACGATCCGATCTCCACCTTTCAGGCCGCCGTTGGCTGCCGGGCTTTTCGGTGAGACTCCCGAGATCGCATAACCTTCCCCTTCTTCGCTGAAGTCGGGGATGCTGCCGAAGTATGGTCGGCTGCCCTGTCGCTGAATGTCGGCCTTGGAGGCGACTTCGAGGTACTCAGGCCGATTTTGAGTCTCGGCGGTGAAAACAACGACGTCGCGGAACAGGTCGGCAATTCGCTGAATGCCTTTGAAATTGATCTTCTGCCAGTCGTCGCCAGGGCGGTGGTAGTCACTATGAGTGTTCGTGAAGAAGTGCAGCACGGGAATTTTCTTCGCGTAGAACGATGACTGGTCGCTGGGGCCGAACCCTTCCGGCTTGAGCGACAGCTTGAACTCTGCATCTTCTCCCAGGCGAGTGACGTCGTCTTTGAATGTGGGTGACGTTCCGACGCCGAAGACGGTTAGCTTGTCCTCGCGAAGCCGGCCGACCATGTCCATGTTGAACATGGCGATTGTTTTATCTAGCGGAAACAACGGCTTTTCGACGTACTTTGCTGAGCCAATCAGCCCCTTTTCTTCTGCCGTAAACGCGATGAAGACAATTCGTCGTGGCAGTGCTTCTTTGCGAGCGGCAAGCTGACGGGCGATCTCGATCAACGCGACCGTTCCTGAGCCGTTGTCGTCGGCGCCGTTGTGAACCTCGATCACTCCTGGAGCCAGCGAACCATCTCCACCCATCCCGACATGATCGTAGTGAGCACCCACGACGATGGTTTCGTCGGCCAGTGGACCTTCACCTTCCAGCACGCCGATCACGTTTTTTACTTCCGTGCGGATTCGTTTGAGACTGGTTTCACCAGCGACTTTCCAGCCTTTCAGCACGTGAGTGCGTGGCTTCAGGTCCGTGTCTATTTCCGCTTCCAGATCAGCGAGCGATTTATCCAAAGCGAGTTTCAACAACTCGTCACACTTTGCCTGCGAAACATGGACGATGGGAATCGCCCCATTCTTGCCGTTTCCTGCGTATCCAAACTTCATGAGCGTGTCGAAGCCGCCGGTGTGAGCGTCTCCGTGGGCACCGTTCACGCGTTCGAGTGCAGCGTTCAGCTTGCTTCGCGTATCGGTGACTGCCTTGTCGGTTGGCTCCAGTTTGGCCAGCTCGCGAGCGACCTTCACCACCGCGTTGTTCGCAGAATTAATTGCTTTTTCTGTGTCGGAGTCGACAGAGTGAGGATCGTTTACGAATAGAATTGCTGCGGCTCCGGCCGTTGAGCAAACGCTGACTTTCGAACGAATTGAAGCGTGCCGCGAGATTCCGTGTCCGGATGCAAACGGGCCTTTGTGATTGTTCTGCTGAGGTGTGCGGCGCATGACGATGACGATTTTTCCTTTGACATCGACGTCACCGAAGTCCTTGTAGGCAGCCTCTTTCGCGTTGATCGCGTACCCACCGAAAACGATCTCTCCCGAGATTTTGCCGCTGCCGCCAAACGAGCAGACGTTGAAGTCCTCTTCGAGCTTCAGTTCGATGGTCTTGTCTTCCGGACCGACGAACTTCAGTGAGTTATTTTCCAGCAGTTTCGTCCCGGTGACCATCGTGAACTTCTGAAAGGCGTCACCATCCAGAGCGGTCACATCCAACCCCGCCTGCTTGAACTGTTCCTTGATAAAGTCCGCCGCCAGATTCAGCCCGTCCGTGCCAATGCCGCGGCCTTCCAGTTCGTCATCAGCCAGATACTTGAGGTCATCCTTGAGCCGATCCTCAGCCGTGCCTTTCAATTCCGACGCAACCGAAGTCCGGTCGACAAAGGCAAGCGTTACAAACGTCGTCAGCACAAACGCAACGGTCAGCCGAACCCGTAAATTCATCTCGAAGCATCCTGTCAATCAGGCGGTAAAAAGCGGTCACTAAGGAACTGCGGAGGAAAGCCGGTCAACCGCTGGCTTGTCAAGTGCTCTGCTCGGATTCGTGCCTCGTGATTTTGATCTGAGTGGTCCGACTGCGTAGCGTAGCCACAGGATAACTCATCCTCAGCATACGCTGAGGACCGGGATTTCTTTTCGACTGGATGCGAACGATGACGTGTCAGGACGCAGCGCGACCCAGCTATTCTGCCGAGACTACATTTTACAGAGTTGAAATTTATGCAGGCCACAACGTTGTGATTGTGAGGCCGTCTTCCATGTTTTCTGCGGATTTCGCACCAGCTTCGATTGTGCCGTCGTGGAGTCGAAGGATTCGCCAGCATTTGGACAGGCCAAAGCCGAGGCCTCTTCCGGCTTGGCGGCCTGAGTAGAACGGGTCGAACAGGTGCTCGCGTTCTGTTTCGGACAGGCCGACTCCGTTGTCGGAAATGGTGAAGCAAATGTGCGATTCCGTTGACGCTTTATCAGAGTTGTAGTTTGAGCGGATAAGCTCGACCCGAATGTTTCCCTCGTCAGAGATTGCTTCGAGGCTGTTCTTGATCAGGCATGAGGCGACAACGCGAAATTGCTCACGATCGGCGGTCAGCTTGATGGTATTGTCCAGAGACGATTTGAATGTCGCGTTCTTGTCCGCAAACTGCTGCTGCAGACTTTCACTGATTTGAAGAATATCTGTGGCGGGGCAGAACTGTTCAGTTACTGGTTCCGGTGGTCGAGCATACGTCATCGCGTCGCCGATCATGTCTCGGATGCGGTAAGCCTGTCCGCCGATCGTCTCCAGAATGCGTCGTCGTTCGGGGTCGGTTTCTGTTTTCAGAAGAAGTGCCGATCGACCGGCGATGGTGGCCACGGGGTTGTTAATTTCGTGTCCCGCTCCGGCAGCGAATTCGGCCATCGCTTCCAGCTTCAGATCGCGTAGCCGCGTTTCGGAAGCTGGGTCGAGCTGCGCTGGCGATGTCGCAGCTTTGTGCAGTTGCTCGATCAATTGCGCGCTGATAGTGGCCAGCGTGGCGAAAGCCTCGGTGTCTCCGACGTTTCCGAGCAGCAGCGCGCCGCCCAATGACTGCCCGTCAAATTCAAATGGGACAACGGTGACCGAAGTCAATATTTCTGCTTTGGAATCGACAACCGAAGTCAGAACGCTGCTTGCCAGAGTTGCCGACCACTCGTGCGGAGCAGCGTCAATCAACTCTTGCGACAAACGTGGATAGTTTGGGCAGGCGGGACCAGCAAAGGCAGACAATAGTTTTTGATTTGCCACAAGCGAAACATGGCAAGCAGAGGCTCCGGATGATTGCAGCCACGAATCGACGAGGTACTCCAACAGGGCATCGGCTGACGAAACCGGCAACGCTCGCTGCACAAGCTGCAGCGCCACGATCGATTGATTGGCTGATTCAGTCATCGGCATGATTCATGACCACTTCGCCGCAACATTTCGTCGGTTCGAGATGCCGGAACGGTGCTTTGCTTGTTCCAGCCTACAAAAAACGCAGCAGCAGGAATGGGCCTGCTACTGCGTGAAAGTCTCGTCGTTTTACCATTGTCTACCGAGCATTCGCGGCGACTGGTTCGACATCCAGCAGCTTGCAGATTCGCTCGACCAGTTTCTCGATTTCAAACGGCTTCTGCATGAAGTCGTTCGCTCCCGAGTCTCGCAATTCCTGAATCTTATCCTGCTCGACCATGCCGCTGATGCAGATGATCTGGCAATCGTCCAGTGTCGAGTCGCCGCGAACTCGCTGACAGACTTCGCGGCCGTTGATGTCCGGCAGCATGACGTCCAGGACAATGATGTCCGGATGGTACTCTTTGACCATCATGCCGGCGTCGAAGCCGTTGTTGGCCGTGCGGATGTCGAATCGACCGTCCGCGTCGAGTACGTCTTTGATCAGTTCGACGAGTTCCTCATCATCATCAACGATCAGGGCCTTACGTCGGCCGCTCTCCAGAGCGTCAGTCGGGATGCCGTTATCCTTCATGAACCTGTAGAGAATGTCCCGCGGAATCCGCCGGAACCTCGAGCCTGGAACGCGAAAGCCTTTGAGCTGTCCGGAGTCGAAACAGCGAATAATTGTCTGCTGGCTGACCTTGCAGATCTTGGCAGCTTCTCCGGTTGTGAAAACAGTCTTCATCGGGTTCATCCATCCTTGTGAGCTGAACTGATGAGCCGGCTCAGACAGAGCTGCTGTGTTCGCGAAGGCAGGTTTCGCGATCTGCAGCCAGCCGACCAGGGTGCAATATCCTTGGCAATCCCTTGGTAGTGTATCGCTATGGTAGTTATCGACATTGCGGGTCCTACCGGTTAATCCGATGTTACCGAAATTAACAATTATGCCGATTGTATCCAGATTGCTGAACTGGTCAATATGCATTGTTTCCACCAGTCTGCCGAAGACTCCATGCCAGCCTGAAGCCCCTGACTGGGCCAAAACACGAAGTGAGGCAAGGACTTACGGACACTGCGAGGACTGGCGATTGATGGTGTTTCAGATTAATTGCGGAATGCCGCCAAGTTCCTGTGAAGAGTGACAGGCAGAATTCTGGTGCGTAAGATCGGTAAAGTTGGATCGATTTGTTTGTTGATCGAACTCCCGCCCCGCATCCGGAGACTCAGCCATGAGGCCATCCGTCCTTGCAGCTCCCTTCCTTTGGCTGCTTTCGACCTGCTGCCTTCTTCAAGCCGCTCCACCCGACGTCAAGTGGGTGTTTCCGTCGGGTGGACAGATCGGGCAGAAAGTCTCTGTAAAAGTTTCCGGCAAGATCAATCAGCCAGGGACGCAGGTCTGGTGTAACAACCCGGCTGTCGTGTTTGAGATTCCTGAAAAAGACAACGAGCTCTTCATCAGCACCTCTGTCGATGCGCGACCCGGCCTGTACTGGCTCAGATTTTTCAACGCTCAGGGTGCAACTGCTCAAATGCCCTTCGTGCTGGGCCGTCTCCCGGAAGTGGTCGAGGCCGAGCCTAATAACGAAGTCGCCAAAGCTCAGGCAATTGACCAGTCGTCGGTGATTAACGCGAAGCTCGGTGCGGCTAACGACGTTGATGTTTACGCCGTCACGCTGAAGAAAGGACAGACGCTGGTTGCTCAGGTCGCTGCCAACTGGCGACTGGGATTCCCTGTCGACCCGATCATGCAGGTTCTGACTGTAAACGGAACTGTCCTCGAGCAGGTTGACGACGATCACGGCTTCGATCCAATGATCGCGTTCGAAGCTCCAACCGACGGAACGTGGCTGGTGCGAGTCTTTGGTTTTCCCGCCGCGCCGAACAGCACGATCCGATTTGCTGGTGGAGCTGACTATCTTTACCGCTTGACGCTGACGACCGGTCCGGTAGCCAATCATGTGCAACCCGCTGCTATTCAGAGAGGAAGTGAAGCATTGGTGAAACTGGTCGGGTGGAATCTGCCTGAGACTCTGTCCAAACCTATGAATGTAGATGCTGGAGCGCTTCCAGGACTGATTCATGCCGAGCTTCCTCACGAGGTCTCGTTAATCCTCGTCGACGAGCCCGTGCACGTTGCCGCTGAGCCGTGTAACGGTGAAAAGCCACTGTCAGTGACCGTCCCCACGACGGTCTGCGGAGTGATCGCTGAGCCCGGCGATGAAGACAGCTTCCGCTTCTCCGCAAAGCAGGGCGATGTTCTGGTCATTGCCTCGGAGTCGCGATCACTCGGCCATCCGCTCGACACAGTCATCACCGTTTTTGACAAAGATGGAAAGTCTCTCGGTGAATCAGACGATGCGATTCGCAACAAAGCGGATTCGCGGCTGCTGTTTTCAGTGAAGGCCGACGGGGAGTACACGGTGCGAGTTCGAGACCTCTTCGAGAAGGGCGGCTGGCGATTCGCGTACAGAGTGAGCATCAGACCGAGACAGCCGTCTGTAAAACTGACACTGAAAGCCGACATCTTCAAAGCAACGCCGGGCATGCCGTTGGAGATTCCCGTCACGATCGCACGAAATGACGGCTTTAAAGAAGAGGTTACGGTCAGCGTTCAAGACCTGCCCGAAGGCGCGACCGTTGAACCGCTAAAGTCAGAAGTCAAAGGTGACACGTCGAAAGCCGTCAAACTGATCCTGAAGACGGACGATGCCAAACCTTTCAACGGACCAGTGCGAATTATTGGGGAGTACGGCGAAGACTCAACTGTCTCCGCCGAGTTCGACCTGACTACCTTCAAGCGATCAACCAGCGATTTCTGGCTTACGATCTTGCCGAAGAAGGAAAAAGAAGAGGCCCAAGACAAAAAGTAGTTCCTGACCATATTGACGATTGAACGCACAGAAAGAGGAGAGCTTTCCTTGATGCTCCGCGAGTTTTCTGTGATTTCTGCGCTCAGTTCGTTTCGGGCTAATAGTTGACCGGCTGAGACGCTCGCAGGTAAGCAAAGAGGTCTCGGATCTGCTGCCTGGTCAACTTTTTGACCGTGCCTTCCGGCATGACCGAGCGTTTGATCGCTCGCATGTCTTCGATTTCGTCGCGGCGGAAGATCAGGTTCTGGCCGTCGACACCTCGCAGCACGACAACCTGATTGTCCTTGTCGGCGAGGAACCCGTTCACGACTCGACCGTCCGTTGTGATGATGATGTAGTTTTCGAAGCCTTCGCGGATTTCGAGACTCGGGTTCACCACGTTTATCATGACTCGTTCGAGGTTGTCGCGTTTGAACGAGGTCAGGTCCGGGCCGACTTTGCCGCCTTCCGTAAACAGCGTGTGGCACTTTCCGCAGTTTTCCATGTAGAGAATCTTGCCTTTTTTCGGGTTGCCGGAAGCCGCTTCGACGATTGCCATCAGCCGTTCAACTTCGCTACGCATTTCTTCGGTGGTTGCTCCAGCGACGCTGCCCCAGTGTTTAGCGACGAGTTCACCGATGCGACTCTTGTCGTGCAGCAGGATTTTTCGCAGTGCGGTGTCTGAGACGTCTTCGGGTTTCAGTTCTCCGCGGTCGACAGCTTCCAGAAGTTCGATTGCCCAGACGGATCGACTACCGAGCAGCGTTTCGGCGACCAGTCGAGCATCTCCGGGAATTCCTTTCAGACTCTTAACGACGGACTGTCCGACTCTCAGATCATCAAACGCCTGCAGAGCGGTTAACGCGGCCGATACAAGGTCGGCGTTCTTGTCAGCGTCGACGATTTTCAACAGGACGGGGATGAATTCCGGGCGGCGAATCTCGCCGAAAATCTGAAGGTACTGCAGTCGGTCGGTGGCGCTGCCCTTTCCTGATTCAACGGCGGTGACCGCTGTTTTGATCGCTTCTGCATCTCCCTGACGGAGTTTCAACGCGGTGGAACCTCCGCCTGATTTCGCGATTGCCCCGACGAGTTGGTCCGGAAGGCCGGCAAGCGACCGGCCTTTGTAAGCTTCTTCGAAACCTTTCAACAGAAGGTCCGTGCTCGCCTTGTCCGGCGCTGCGTTCAACAACTCAGCGGCAGCGATCAGTTCTTCTCTCGAACCCGCCAGCGCATAACGTTTCATCATTCGATCGATAAGGTGCTCTTTCACGATGGCAGTGTTCCAGATGTCTTTGTCAGCAAAGAGAAAATCAAGAATTTCCTTGCGTGACCCGTCAGAAGCCTTCGCCTCGATCGCCCACCACAGCATTAGTGGCTGATGAATGTCCGTTGAATCCTCGTCGTACTTGAGCAGATTTCGAATGATCGGCAATGCATCCTTTGCCGGCAGTCGTCGCGCCGACGACGCGAGTTGTTTTCGGACTTCGATGTAGGGCTCTTTTGCCGCGAGGTCCGCCAGTGCTTTCGCAATTTTCGGTTCGACCTGGTAATGATCACACAAGAGTCGAACGGTCCATGCTCGGACAAACTGGTTCTGGTGTGTGAGCAGGATTTTGGCTGTCTGACTCTGGAGCTTGCCCTGAAGAATCCCGTGGGAATGCAGTTGCCAGAGTTTTTCCAGGCCCAATTGCCCACCAGCTTTCATGGCGTTAACGACACGCGTGCGGTCCGTTATCGATTTTGAGAGTGTTGCCGGCGAGGATTTCGGGGCTTTGGAATCTGGCGGCCAGTTTCTTTGGTGTGTTGTCCGGTCAGCGATGATTCTCTGTGCTGTCTGCCGATGCCATTTTCCGTGATGTTCGAGCAGCTTGCCAAGTTCTTTGGAGTTTGATTTTCCATAGTCAAACGGTTCTGCCTTCGGCAGCTTTTTCGGTTTCAGTCGATAAATTCGCCCGTTCGTCCGGTCGATGCGGCCGGCGTAGTGACTGCTATGGTCGATGCGTTGTTCGTAAAGATCGGCGACGTAGATGCAGCCGTCCGGGCCGGCTTTGATATCGACCGGTCGGAACCACTGATCGTTGGTTTTGACGACTCGGCTGATGTCACGAGTCTGGAACGACGACTGATCCGGCTGGAAGTCGCTCATCACGACCTGGCCCTGCAGCGGTTCAATGCCGAACAGCCTTCCGCGGTATTCGTCGGGCAGAATATTCTCTTCATAGATGATGAAATTGTGCGTAAATCGCGGCACGTTGTGATGCTTCATGTTCGCGAAGTAGCCGAACGAGTACGGGTTCGAAAGCGGTCCATGCTTGCCAAATCCTTTTCGCGAGTAGCCGCCCTGTTCGTAGTGAAATCCTCGAGTATTACCACCGTTGTGCCCGGAGAATATTTCGCCTTCATCACTGATTTCGACGCCGAAGGTGTTGCCGCCACCTTCCGCGAAGACTTCGTAACGTCGCAACTCCGGATGGTAGCGCCAGATCAATTGCCCCATTGTCCGAATGGGTTTTTCCTTGGAGCCGGGGCG
>CALGTK010000333.1 GCA_937904325.1 uncultured Planctomyces sp. | reverse complement strand
TCAGCTTCGAATTCAGGATCATTTCCGTTTGAGCGTGGAATCCTTCAGCAACGTCGTTGCTGCCGACGGTTTATCAACCAGGAGCCTGAGAATGAAGCTGTTTAATGTTGCCGTGCTTTCTGCCGTGTGCCTCATGGCGAATTCAGTGGTGCGTGCTCAAAATGCACCGGAGAGTATTCCCGGAGCTGTGCTTTGCCAGGGAAACTATCAGACGGAAGACGAGGCGGTCCGGCAACTCGAACGGCTGGCGGCGACGTGGACGACGCAGCAGGACTGGAAGGCTCGAGCGAAGCAGATTCGCCAGCAGATTCTTACGGGCGCAAAGCTGAACCCTCTGCCTGATCGCACGCCACTGAACGTGATTATCAGAAACAAACGACGCTTCAAGGGATATTCGGTTGAGTCCGCCGCGTTTGAAGCTCGGCCGGGCTTCTATGTTTATGGCAATCTTTATCGACCGGAAAAGTCAGATGGGAACCGGCCCGGGATTCTTTGTCCTCATGGGCACGCGAGAGGCCGTGAAGGCGGGCGACTGCGGCCTGACCAGCAACACCGCTGTGCAACGCTTGCCCGGATGGGAGCAGTGGTTTTTTCGTATGACATGGTCGGCTTTGGAGATTCTGAACACCTCGGGTGGGACCATAAACATGAACAGGCTCTAACTCTGCAAACATGGAGCAGTATTCGGGCTCTCGACTTTCTTCAATCACTCGACGATGTGAATAGTACTCAGATCGGAGTGACGGGCTGCTCGGGTGGAGGGACGCAGACGTTCCTGCTCACGGCGGTTGATGATCGAGTTAAAGTGGCAGTGCCGGTTGTCATGGTGTCGGCTCACTTCTTTGGAGGCTGTCATTGCGAGAGTGGCATGCCGATACACAAGACGGCCAGGCTTGAGACGAACAATGCAGAGATTGCGGCGTTGACTGCTCCGCGGCCTTTGCTGCTGGTTTCTGTGGGTGGTGACTGGACGAAGAATAATCCGAAAGTCGAATATCCCTACATTCGCAGCGTCTTCAAAATGCTCGGTGCTGAGAGTTCCGTGGAAAATAAACACTTTGCCGACGAAGGACACGGGTATCAGGAGTCTAAGCGTCAGGCGATGTATCCGTTCATGGTGAAGCATCTTAAGCTGAATGCGAAAGGAGTGATTGATCTAAAGACCGGAATGTTCGACGAGGCGGGCAACACGATCGAAGCAGTCGATGACATGCGGGTCTTCGACGATAGTTTTCCGATGCCAAAGCATGCGTTGAAGCCAGGCACGATCGTCAAGTTCTAAGAAATGTGACTAGAATGGGGGTGTCGCAGTAGCTACGCACTTCGCTCGGAAAGTCGCAGAACGGCTGTGAGACGGAGTCGCGTGCCACTGAACTATAACTGTTTCAAAAGACGTTTTGCAGGACTCGACGTGCCTGTCAATTTTGCAAGGTGTGCAGATGAAATTTGTGTTGGTTCTTCTACTCATTCTTCTTGTCGGAACGGTCTGTCAAGCTGACGACTGGGCGACGTGGCAGCACGACCAGCGTCGTAGCGGATTCAGCAGTGAGCAGATCGCTGCCGGTAACCTATCCGTTGATTGGACCTGGCAGTCAAATTTTCCTCCTCAGCCAGCCTGGCATGGGCCGGCGAAATGGGATGCCTACGCGAGGATTCGCGACCTGCCTGCGATGCGGAGTTACGACCAGGTATTTCATGTGGTTGCGGTCGGAGACTCGGCATTCTTTGGTTCGTCAGCGGATGATTCCGTACGTTGTCTGGAAATGGCGACTGGAAAGGAACGCTGGAAATTCATCACCGATGGTCCGGTACGCGTCGCACCGTTGATTGCCAATGGCCGAGTCTACTTCGGATCGGATGATGGATTTGTTTATTGCTTGAAGGCAGGCGATGGTGAGTTGCTCTGGAAGTTCAGCCCAGTGGAAACGGGGCAGAAAATTCTTAACAACGGACGGTTCATACCGTTGAATCCGTGCCGTACGGGGGTCGTCCTGAATGGCGACAACGTTTGGTTTGCCTGTGGGATGTTGCCGTGGCATCCGTCGTGGTTGTGTTCGGTCAATGCTCAGACAGGGCTTTCGGAAGGGCAGGGCACCTTCGTCCATAAGATGAATGGCAAGACGCTCGAAGGAGCTCCGGCAGTTTCGTCAGAACTTGTTCTGTTTCCTCAAGGACGAGTTGCTCCGCAGGTCTTCAACCGGACTGATGGCAAAGAATTAGGATCGTTCAAGAAGAGCGGCGGTGGGTCGATCGTTGTTGTGTCACTCGACGAGAGCATCTTTCATGGTCCGGCAACCGACTCGCGGAAGGGTGGTATTGGCCGAAGTGACCCAAAGACCCGGGAGATGGTCGCAGGCTATGGCCGCGGAAGTGCCCTGATTGTCGGCGATCGAGTTTCGTACATGCTGGCTGATGACGAGCTGATCGCTTCAGACCTGGTGACTCGTAAGGTGCTGTTTCAGGTTCCGTGCGAGCAGCGGCTGTCACTGGCGGGAACGGCAACTGCTGTTTTTGCAGGTGGTGAGGATTCCGTCGCGGCGTTCGACGCGGGAACCGGCACCAGGCTTTGGCAGCGGGATGTCGAAGGGAAAGCCTACGGTCTGGCGGTTGCCAGCGGCCGGCTTTTTGTAAGTACGGACACCGGAATCATCTCAGCTTTTCGTGCTGAGCCGGCAACTGAAAACTCTGATTCATCGCCAGGTGATCGCGAAGTCGCAAAAACGGCTGAAAATTCAGGCGGGGACAATTTGTTTTTGAACGCGTTACCGGACGACCCGCATCAAATGGGAAGATGGCTATTTGAAAGTGCGCACGTCAGGGGTAAATCGGTTGCAAATCTGGCTGGTGGCAAGGCTGGTCGAACTGTGACTGGGCCGTTGCTTCCGATGTTCGGTGAGCGACAGGCTCTGGAACTCGACGGAAGCGGCCAGGGCGTGGTCATCGCTGAGAACTTTCGTGATGCGAAGATGCCTCGCAAAGTAATGTCGGTCGAAGCCTGGGTGCGGGTTGATGAGCCGCAAACCTGGGGGGGCATCGTCGGCGCAATTCAGGACAACGGCGATTTCGAACGGGGCTGGCTGCTGGGGTATCGCGCTGCGAAGTTCAGCTTTGCGTTGGCAGGGGCGGAAGGGAATGGGCGTTTGACTTACCTCACTGCTGACGCTGAGTTCAATCTGAAGAGTTGGTGTCATGTGGCGGGTACGTATGACGGTTCGGAAATGATCCTCTATGTAAACGGCGAAGCGGTTGCGAGATCGACGCAACAGTCGGGCGAAATTCATTATCCGCCTCAGGCATTTTATGAAATCGGCAGCTACCACGACAAAGACGAGCATCATCGATTACGCGGGGCTGTTCACGAAGTTGCTGTTTATGATGACATGTTGCCACCGCAGGAGATTGCAGAACGTTATGCGCGGAAGGCATCCAGTTTTCCGAAACCTCGCGAGGAGATAGTGCTGAAGAGCGGACCGTGGTTGAAGTTTACTGGTTCCAATGCAGCAGTCGTTAAGTGGGAGACTGTTGAGGCAACACGCACTTCGTTGACTCTGAACCCGAAGAGCGGCGGTCGCAGTGTCAAACCTGTTCTGTACGAAGATGATCGTTTGAAGAGGCAGCACCAGGTCACGTTGGAAGGTTTGAAGCGAAATCGAATTTATTCGTACGAAATTCAAGCGGTCGTCAACGGAAAGGCAGGAGTGACTCGTGAATTCGAGTGCGACACATTCTTTGACTACACCGTTCCCGTGGGGAATCGATCGCAGTCGCTGAATAAGGCATCGGCAGAAAGTTCAAAGAAGGCAGACGTCGTTCTTAGAAAATCCAGAGTCGATCGAGGAGTCGGACTTGTCGTTGGACTCAAAGATGGGAAGTTGGTTCGGTCGCTGTGTCGTAACTCCGACCTGCGTATCGTGGCCGTCGACGACGATGAGTTACGGGTGCTGGCTGTCAGAGAGTCACTCAACGATCTTTACGGAGTTCGTATGACGGTTCATTACGTTGACGATCTGAAATCGCTCCCGTTTGTTGGGTATTTCGCCAATCTGGTGACGACGGAACGGTCACTAAACGATGGCTTGCCGAGTACGTTGCAAAATGTCGTCAAACAGCTACGACCGGACGGCGGCGTGGCCGTGTTTGGGGAACCGTCGGTAGACGGGGCGACGGCGTTATCGGTGGAGCAGCGGGCAGAACTTTCCGGAAAGCTGCACACTTCAACGGCTACGAAGTTGCAGGAAAGCTTTGACTCTACGTTCGTCGACGATAGCGATGGTGTGTGGATCACGCTTCGCACTAAAGCCTGGCAGGGCACGGGTGAGTGGAGTCATCTTTACGGAAGCACAGACAATTCGGCGTTCGCGGGTGAGTCGCTTTCGGGTGTGCGGTCACGTGAGGATTTGTTTGTGCAATGGGTCGGCCGGCCGGGGCCTCGGTATCAGGCAGATCGAAGCGGGCGAAAACCCTCACCTTTGGCGGTGGGTGGGAGACTGTTTTTGCAGGGTTTGGAGCGAATCGTCGCTTTGGATTCATACAACGGCACGATCTTGTGGTCGGTTGAGATTCCCGGGTTTACCAGGTTCAACGTGCCGCGAGATTCCGGAAACTGGTGTGCGGACCGCGATCATGTTTTTGCCGTGGTTCGTGACGAGGTCTGGCAACTTGACGCAGCGACTGGTGAACGGATAGAGGCACACAAAGTTGCACCGATCAGCGACGAACCCTCGGAGTCTGAGTGGGGCTTTGTGGCCCGGTCAGGTGGTCAGTTGATTGGCAGTTCAGTGAAGGCCGGTACGTCGTGGTCGGAATACTGGGGGAAAGAAGGGTGGCATGACGCTCGGACCGGACCCTCCACGTTTCAGATTGGCAGTGACAAACTGTTTGCCAGGAACGTGGAAGACGGGACGGAAGCGTGGACCTGGACAAGCGGTGTAGTCCTTAACTCGTCGATCACGATTGCGGATGGTCGCGTGTACTTTGTCGAGTGCCGGCATCCGGATGTCGTTTCTTCAGAGCAAAGGCGACTTGGAACGCCCGAGGCCTGGCAGCAGCAGTTTCTGGTTTCGCTCGACGCGAGCACTGGCTCGAAATTGTGGGAAAGGCCGCTGGATACTGTTGACGGAAACGTGGCGTTCTACATGGCTCAGGCGAAAGATCGTCTGGTAATCGTTTCTTCATCGGAGAAGACGTTTCACGTTTCGACTTACGCAAGCGACGGCGGCGAGCCTCTTTGGGAGCAGAAGGTCGGTTGGAAGGAGGGGAAGGGCGATCACGGAAAGGCGATGTCGCGTCCGGCAATTGTCGGCGATCAACTATTCATCAGGCCGCAGGTATTGTCTCTCACCGATGGAAAGGTGCTGCCACTTACGATGCCGACCGGACATGGCTGCGGAACGTACGCCTGCACGACCAATGCGTTGTTCCTGCGTTCGAAGAACGTGACTGTCTGGGACACCGAATCAGGTAAGGCAAGCGCATGGCCGCGGCTTCGTCCTGATTGCTGGCTGAGCACAATTCCTGCGGGTGGAATGCTGCTTGCTCCGGAAGGCGGAGGCGGTTGCAGTTGCGGTTCCTGGATGGAAACGTCCATCGGATTCATGCCATCCGCTCGCCGTTGAACGGCATGATCAAACGCCGGATTGCCACGGCTTGCGGTAATTATGCATTTGAAGAAGCATGTTGGCTTCTTCGTCTCCGGTGACGGTCTCAGTTTCGGGATCCCAGCTAAGCGGCCGGCCGAGCGAGTTCGACACATAGCCAAGGTGTCCAGGCGTGATGGAGCGATGCCCTGTTTCGGCGGGGGCGATGCAGGGCTTTCTCGACTTAATGCAGTCCAGGAAGTTGCGAGCGTGATTTTCGGAGAGATAGATGCCAGCCTCTTCGATTGAAAATTTCGTATCAGTCCAGCGTTTGTCCGAGGCTGTTAAGTGACCTCGCGTGACGTGAACCCAGCCGTCTTCACCAATGAACTTTGTGCCGAGTAAGTTATTGCTGGAGATTGATGTCTGGATGCCGCTTTCGTATACGCATCGGATTTCGTACTGATGCGGAGTGTCGTAGACATTGGTATCCGGGAAGGTCCAGCCGACGGCTTCGACTTTAGTTGGCCCCGAATTGTCGGCTCCCATTGCCCAGTGGGCGATATCGTTGTGATGGCCGATCCAGTCCATCAGGACACCGCCGCCGAAGGCACGATGTCCGCGCCACCAGCGATGATGCCGGGCTCGCATGTAAGGCAATTTCGGAGCGGGCCCACACCATTGGTTGTAATCGAGATGGTCGGGTGGAGTGACGACATTCGTATCGCCTTGCGGTTTGTTATAGCCAGGAGGCAGGCCGATTTCGATTTGCTGGATTTTACCGAGAATGCCGCTGCGGACCAGTTGCACAGCCCGTCGGAACTCCTCGCTTGAGCGTTGTTGACTTCCGGTCTGAAATACGGCCTTTTGGCGGGTTACTTCCCGGTAAACCAGTTGTCCTTCGTGAAAGGTGTGTGTGATCGGCTTTTCGCAGTAGACGTCTTTACCATTCCGCAGAGCTTCGAGCGTGCAGAGTGTGTGCCAGTGGTCGGGTGTTGCGACGACGACGGCGTCGATATCTTTGCGGTGGCAGATTTCGCGAAAGTCATCAGTGATCGAGACTCCACCGGTTGTTGCGTGGTAATGTTTATCGATGCGTCGCTTTGCTGGTAAGCGACCGTAGGCCGGCCCTTGTCCCCAGGGGCGATCTCGGTGATGTAAGGAATCAACGTCGCACACGGCGATGATCTGCGCGTCGGCCTGTTTGAGGAATTCATCGATCAGGTTGAATCCACGTGAGCCGACTCCCACAACGCCGACGGTGATTCGGTCGGATGGCGATTTTTTGTCGGCCGCTCCAGATGCCGATTCGGGGATGAGCAATGGGGTAGCGAGCAGACCGAGAGATGCTCGACGAGTGACCTGCCTGGTGATGATACTGTTGACTTCAGTCATCTGACTGCTTTCCGATAGAAATTGACTGGAACTTTGCCTGATGCGATAACGAAGTTCGGTATTGTAAAACGATACAGGGATGGCTCTTGCAAGAGGAATCGACCGAGGGAAAGGGTAGATCAATTCTACTTTTCCGGTCATGATAAGTGTCGTAAGAGTACCCCGACGCATCCATCTTGAGTTGAAATGAGCAGAAACTGCAGAGCGAAAAAGCCTGACCGTAGTCTGTTCGTTGGCCAGATTTTGAAACACCTGCCCTTTCTGTCTAACATTCTGGGTTTTGAGAATGATTCACCATTCCGATAATCGACGTTCCTTCCTGAAGGCTGCTGGAGTCTGCCTCGCGTTGCCGACTCTTGAGTCAATGAAGCTGGACAGTCGTGTTCAGGGGGCGGAAGGTTCATCGAAGGAAAGAACCGCTCCGCAGCGCATGGTCTGCATCGGGAATGAATTCGGGATGCATCCCGGTTCGTTCTGGCCGAAGCAAACGGGCGCTGAGTATGGGCTGACCCCTTTGCTCAAGCCGCTGGCTTCGCACCGCAGCGAGTTCACTTTGTTCTCGCATCTTGACCACGGGTTAAAGGGCGGGCACTTCGCGATTCATACGTACTTGACCGGCGTGAAAGCTGCGGAAGCGAGAGGATTGCCCGGTGATGGGATGAGTCTTGATCAACGAGCAGCTGAGTTTGTCGGTTCGCGGACTCGCTTCCCGTCATTGACGATTGGGTCGGACTACGGTTTGCACGGCGGTTGTCAGATGAGCTGGACTCGGACGGGGACTCGCATTCCGCCGATTCCTGGCCCGCGAGAACTCTTCCGTCAACTTTTTGTAGATGACAGTACGGAAGGCCGGAAACAGGCGGAAGATCGGATTGCTCTGCAGTCTTCCATCCTGGATGCCGTACTGGGTGATGCGAATTCGCTAAAGCGAAAGCTGAACAGAAGCGACGGACAGAAACTGGACGAGTACTTTTCTTCGGTTCGCGATGTCGAGACAAAGTTGACGCTGGATAAGCAGTGGCTAAGGGTGCCGAAGCCCAAGGCTCCGATGGGCGAACCGAAGAATAAAGGGCTGACGCTCGACCTTCCGGCGTTGTACGACTTGATCGCGTTGGCGATTCAGACTGATTCTACCCGAGTGGCGACACTTGAAATTGCCAGCGGGTTTGTTGCGTCGGCGCTCGGGATCAAGAAGGGATATCACGGGCTCTCTCATCACGGAAAAGTCAAAGACAGTATCGATCTGCTGGTTCAGATCGAACTTTATCAGGTGGAGCAGTTTTCGCGGTTCCTCGAAAAACTGCGATCGATTCGAGAGCCCAATTCGGACGGCACGCTGCTTGAGAACACGATGGTGTTGATGGGTAGCGGAATGGGTGACGCTAACTCGCATACGAACAACGACCTGCCGATTATTCTGGCCGGTGGCGGATTCAAACACGGTGAGCACAAGGAATATCCGAAGGACAGAACTCGCCGCGTCCAGCTTTGCAACCTCTTTGTTTCGATGCTCCAGAGATTTGGCGTGGAGA
>CALGTK010000332.1 GCA_937904325.1 uncultured Planctomyces sp. | reverse complement strand
GCTGTCAGGAAAAATGTGCCGTCCGGGGCATTCAAGCTGGTTTGGCGCGTTGGGTGTCTACAAGACGGGAGGAGAACACAACTCTGGTGTAATTCTCCGAGCGACCGCTGATGCAGAACTGGCTAGACTGTTTCCCTCGCCATTCAATCATGTCGGGTTGGCCCTTCGTGGAAAGGTGATGGGCAAGGAAACCGAAGGGACGCTCTATCCAGGAATCACGGCCCTGGGACCAGGTCGCGAGTTGCCGTTTCAGGCGAGTCCGGACATCGCATATCAGCAACTCTTCGGCAGCGCGGTTGCCAGTGACCAGACTACGAAGATTCGGTACGGACTGAAGTCAAATCTTCTGGACTTCATGGTTCGAGACATCCGGGACTTGAATCGAAAGTTGCCCGGGACCGAGCGAGCAAAAATGGGGCACTACCTGAATGCGTTCGAAGAATTACAGCTTCGCCGCGAACGACTCAGTGCGATGTCGGATCGTATCCGAGAATCCGCACCGGAATTCTCCGATCGCTTCACCTCTAAACGACCGACTATTCGGCAGCAGGCACACATTGACCTGACAGCCGCCGCGTTGATCTCGGGGATCACCAACGTCGTGACCCTCCGTCTGGACAACATCAGCACAACCTACGACGACCTTGGCCTGTCCGAACGCAGCGTCCACGGAATTGGGCACAAGGAAATCTGTAATGGCAAATCCAGTGAGGAAGCACGCGACATCATTCGAGTGCACCACATGAAGCTGCTGGCTGATCTGGCCGGGCAATTACAAGCGGTCCCCGAGGCCGATGGAACATTGCTCGACAACACTGCCATCATCTACCTCAGTGACTCCGGCAACGAGCACCACGGCAACTTGAACGAATGGCCGATGCTCGTACTTGGAGGTTGTGGTGGGCGATTAAACTCGGTCGGTCGCTATGTGCAGTTCCCAAACTACGGACAGAAGGGCCACCAGACGATCGGAAACTGGTACACGACACTGCTCAATGCCTATGGCAACCCCATCAAACACTATGGCAATCTGGATTTGACTCTTCAAAAAAACGGCGTCCCACAGAATGGGGCGATCGCCGAGTTAATCGCCTAGGGCGTTTTTATGGTGCTTGTGACGAAAGCAGGAAGGCAAGAGGATCGCAGGACACATCGAATCGAAGCTGATGACCGATCTTCCGATAGACGTGCAGTTTTCATCTATGGACGCGGGCTTGCGTTTTCCGACCAACACTATGCTATCGGAGTCGCGGGCCGCGCGGATGTTGAAATCAATGTCGTTCGCTGTGGCCCGGTGAACGCGAGCGTTCACCCATCTTACAAGTAGAATTCAATGGACAATGTGACGACCGTAGTCGTACTTACACTCACGGCTGGCATGGCAATGCCGGTAGGCGCACTGCTTGCATGTATCGACCGTATTCATCCGAACTGGCTTAATTCGGAGATTAGACACGGGATTGTTGCCTTTGGCGGAGGTGCCCTTCTGTCCGCGATCGCCCTCGTGCTAGTGCCAGAGGGCATTGAATCGCTTTCGATCCCGGTCGCCGCTGCCTGTTTTGCCAGCGGAGGCATCACATTTCTCGCACTCGATGTCTTTCTCGATAAGATCAAAAGTCCAGCTGGGCAGCTGGTCGCTATGCTTTCAGACTTCATTCCTGAAGCGATCGCATTAGGCGCGTCTTTCGCTACAGGGAACCCGACCGCTAATTTGTTAGCAGCAATGATTGCTATCCAGAATCTTCCGGAAGGCTTTAATGCGTATCGCGAAATGACCGTGGATGGCAAGAATTCCGGGCGACGCGTCATCATCAGTTTTTTTGCAATGGCGCTGTTGGGGCCATGTGCCGGTCTATGTGGATACTGCTGGCTTTCGTCGCACCTTTACGCTGTCTCCTGCATAATGCTGTTTGCCAGCGGTGGCATTCTTTACATCGTTTTTCAGGATATTGCGCCCGAGGCAAAACTGCGACGACGATGGATGCCGGCATTTGGGGCTGTAGTCGGATTCCTGCTTGGTCTCATTGGCAAGATGCTGGTGTAATCATCGAGAGAATAAAATGATGCACCCAGGTTGCAGCCAGTGCGAAATCTGAATTTGACATCACCTGGAAAGCGTTTGATCAACTAAAGTTTCCTTTTGAAATTCGCTCCTGCATTCTTTGGCCGGCAATCGCCCAACTGATCTGAAGTGATCTTTGAGCCAGTGTTGGCGCACAGTGCAGCAGGAGAGGCTGTCAATTGTCACGGTCTAAGACTGACTCGGACGGAATTTTCCTGAAGGATCCCGTCGACGAGAAGCTGTTCCTGGATGACGGGTGTAATTTATTCGTAGCCTCGGACGCTTCTTTATTTCTTTCAGGGGAGTTCTGCAAGCTTGAACACCATGGCCAGGCCGATACGACGTGTTCCACTGCCTTTGGTACGTCGGTGCCTCATGCGAATGATGGCGAATGAGGATCCGATCAGATTGGTTGTTCGTAAGTGCACCCAGTGTTCGGCCGGGAAGCCGTAGAACGTCGGCAGTACTTCGCGGTCCCAGTTGAGGGACTTCGCTTTGTACTTTTTCTGAAGGTGATCGAAGGCTTTGTCGCCACCCTGGCGAGTCCCGGCCTGCCGGATGTAGTACAAGTCTGACCCGACTTTGGGCTGCACACTCTTTGGCTGGTTGTTGAGCACGTTGGCGGTCTTGTGAACCCAGCAGCGTTGCTAGCGGATCGCTGGGAAGACCTTGCGGGAGGCAACCCGGAAGCCGAGTGCTCCACCGGCAACTGCAACTTTTGGGAACCTCGCCAGACTGTGATGCTTCAGGTAGTAGCTCAGTAACTTTCTCAGCAGTACCCAACGACAAAACCGTCAAGTTTGTTCCGCGCAACCGATGTTCAAAACAAATAGATAACAGGTTCTCGCGACTGTGCTGCCGCGGCTTCGCCGCTGACTAAAATGCAAGTTCCAGACTTACGCGTCAGATATTTGACAGGACTCTTATGTGTCTGCAAAGCAATACAATTTGTCGCTCAGGCGTATGTACGAACAACGTATGGTCGAGGACAATCTGATGTTAAATTAAACTGCATCTTCAACCACTTATTGACAGGATCGATCAACCGATGGTGAAAACACGACTGCTAAATTCTGCGTTTCTGGCCCTCATCGCGTTGGCTACGACGAATTCCGCACCGGTCCAGGGCTACGAACCGCTGCCTGACCCGGACGGCAAGCCCGCTGACATGACCAGAAAAGTGAAGGTTTTCATCATCATGGGGCAGTCCAACACCCTGGAGATGGGCAAGGTCAAGGGCGACAAGGAAGGTTCACTCGAATACGCGACGAAAACCGAAAATCTCTATCCGTTCATGGTCGATGACACTGGCAACTGGACCGTCCGCAAAGATGTCCGCAATCTACATGTGATGGGCAGCGGTGGACCGGGCAGGACCAGCGTCAAACGCAACGACTGGCTGACCGTCTCCGGTGGTAAAATCGGTATCGAGACCGGCATTGGGCATCAGCTTGGCAACGCGCTGGACGAACCTGTGCTGATCCTCAAAAGTGCGATCGGCAACCGCAGCCTCGGCTGGGACCTCCTTCCGCCAGATAGTCCCTCTTACGAGTTTGAGATGGAAGTGAAGAACCGTCAGACGAAAAAACTGGAGAAGAAGACATTCGTCTACGCTGGCTACGGCCAGAGTCCCGACAAGTGGGAAAAGGGTACCGAGCCCAAGCCCATCGGCTGGAAGGCCGGCGTTCAGTACGATGGCGACGTCGCTCGTGCAAAGGACGTACTTAAGAATCTGGGTGACTTCTATCCTGGGGCCACCGAGTACGAAGTCGCAGGCTTCTTGTGGTGGCAGGGCGACAAGGATCGTTACAACACCGGTCACGCCATTAAGTATGAGCAGAACTTGAACAACCTGATCGCGGCACTTCGCCAAGACTTCAACGCCCCGAAAGCCAAGTTCGTCTGTGCAACCCTTGGCCAAACGAGCAGGCAAAACGCCCAGGGCAACGAGAAGCTGATTCTCGACGCCATGTTCGCCATCAGCGACGCGGCGAAGTACCCGGCACTCAAAGGCGACGTCGCCACTGTCTATACCAATCCGATAAGCATGGGCTCCGCGTCCAACGCTCACTACGGCGGTAACGCGAAGACCTATATGAACGTCGGCCTTGGCATGGGTAAAGCCATGGTTGAACTATTGAAAGCGACCAGTAAGTAAGCAACGGCGGCGTAGTGAAAACTCGTTCATCAGGAATTCAGCAGCGTCAGCTTTCAGTATCCAGGTTGTCAGGATCGCAAACTGGAAGACCAGACCATCTGGAGATGATCGTTGCGACCCTGGCCTGCGCGACAGCGAAGGCCGGGGTCACTTTATGCCATGCCTGAGAAGACCGCCTGCGTGCTTCAGAAACACTGCATCGACTGTCACGACGCGAGACGAACTATGCAGTTCATGTGTTCCAAAGAAAACAATTGGACGATAGAAAAAGACAGAGTCGCCGCATTCGATGGTTCGGCAGGCGAACAAACCTGCATGTGCCTGGCCTTCAGCAACGATGTGGCTAAACCCGATAGCCAGGATCCTGTTGAGAGAAAACCGACCTGGCTGACATGCGCTGCGACCGCAGGAGCGGCAGGTGTCGAATGAAATCGAGTTCTGGATGAATCAAATCAATCTCCTGCGGGGAATTAAAACGAACTGGAATCACTCACCAGACCCCTGAAAAACGAACGGGTTCCAGAAACCATCCGTATCGCCACCCGGGACGCCAAAACCCTGGAAGAAGCGAATAACATCGCGAAGAGTTGCTCCGCTCGATCGATCATCTCTTCTGACAATCCCCCAATCGTCATGAGCTACAGGATGTCTCCACGCGACAAACTGCCAGGTGCCCCCAAAAGGGTGCGAGGACGGCTCATCCATCGCGTCAACCTGAAGATCGCTCTTCAAATAAAACGGACGCCCTCTACGTTGAAGTCCACCTGCAATCCTCCGGTGCAAAACCTGAATAAAAATATCAGGTTGAGTTCTTCCTTGATAAGTTGCTGAATAAACACGAAATCTAAAAATATGAAAAATAATAGAACCACACTTTGGTACGCGGCGATTACTGTTGTTTGCGTCCTTTTTTCACACACAGCCAATGCTGCCGAGCGTCCCAATATCGTTCTCATCTTTATTGACGACCTGGGCTGGAAGGATGTCGGGTGCTACGGGAATGAGTTTGTCGAGACTCCTCGGATTGATCGACTGGCGGCCGAAGGAGTCCGGTTCACAGATTTCTATGCGGCTGGCGCCGTTTGTTCGCCGACGCGATGTGCTTTGCAGTCGGGGCAGAATCAGGCAAGGATCGGAATTACGGCTCACATACCTGGTCACTGGCGGCCGTTTGAACGAGTGATTACGCCGCGTCCCACGATGGCGCTGCCACTGGATACGGTCACGATCGCTGAAGCTCTCAAGGCGGTGGGTTACACGACCGGCTACGTGGGGAAGTGGCATCTCGGTACTGGGCCGCAGTATCAACCCGATCGACAGGGATACGACTTCTCGGCCGTGATCAACGGCCCCCATCTTCCGGGTAAGTACCGTGTTCAGGGACGGCCCGACTTGATGCCGGGAGCGAATCAATATCGAACGGAATTTGAAGCTGATCTGTGCGTCGACTTCATTAAGGAAAACGACGAGCGACCATTCTTTCTGATGCTGTCGCCCTACGCCGTTCACATTCCGCTGGGGGCGATGTCGGCAAAGGTCGAGAAGTACCGACGAAAATCAGCGGAGCAGAAACGCGAACTCCCGCATCCCGTGTATGCCGCTATGATTGAACATTGTGACGAGATGGTTGGGCGAGTCGTCGATGCAATTGACGACAACGGTCTGAGTGATAACACGATGATCATATTCACTTCCGACAACGGCGGCCTCTATCGACGTTACGACTATCGCGAACAAGCGGATGACACGGTTGCCGATCTCTCCCCGCTTAAGGGGGAAAAAGGATCATTAAACGAAGGCGGAGTTCGCGTGCCACTGATCGTGAAGTACCCGGCGATCAGTAAGGGTGGCACCGTCTGTTCCGAACCAGCAATCACTTACGACTTCTATCCAACCGTCGTTGCACTGGCTGGCGGAGAATTACCACAGAATCAAACCATCGATGGGCTCAGCTTGCAGCCATTACTTTCCGATCCGCACGTGAAACTCGACCGTAACGCCTTACACTGGCACTACCCGCACTACCACCACAGCCGACCTGCCAGCAGCATTCGCGAGCGGGATTGGAAACTCATCGAGTATCTCGACAACACGGGAGACATCGAGCTATACCAGATCGGCAAGGACATCGGGGAAACAAAGAACCTTGCTTCCGAGCGACCTGGCCGCGTTGCTGATCTGAAGAAGAAGCTGCAGACCTGGCGTCAGGACGCTCTGGCTCGCATGCCGATTCCCAACCCGAACTACGACTCCGCCCGCGCCGCCGAGTGGTGGAGTGTTCGCAACAGCAGGCCGGTCGACAGCGACAATCGCAAACGATTCCCACCAACGGAAAAGGACCAGTGATCGCCATGTTTAGAATTTCACACGAAGGCACAAAGTCACGAACAAACAGGTGGAATCACTTTGTATCTTCGTGCCGCTGTGTGAAACTCCTCGCGTTTGCTCGCGACTAAAGGTACTTCGTGCGATAAATGGTGTCTGCTTTCAGGCCTGCGAACTCGGGTCATATTAGATATGAAACTCAATTACCGGCTGGCGGTTTTCTTTCTCTGCACATTCAGCGTTTCTTTGTCGGATCGCGCCAACACTTTTGCTCAATCGCAGGCTCGGCCTTCCCGCGTACTGGAGCCGCTGGCAGCGAAGATCGATCCATCGCAAAAAACTGTCTACAAGGCGGTGGATGGACGCGAACTCGAACTCCACATCTTCGAACCGGAGGGGCATGATCCTGCGACAGACCGGCGACCGTGTTTTCTCATCATTCACGGCGGCGGCTGGACTGGCGGAGAGCCACGAAAGTTTTACACCATCGCCGATCACTACGCGAAAAAGGGAATGCTTGCGATCAGCCTGCAATATCGCCTCATCGACGCGCAAGCCGGAGTAACTGTCTTCGACTGCGTGAAGGACGGTCGTTCGGCAGTGCGCTGGCTGAGAGCGCATGCACGGATGCTGGGAATCGATTCGAAACGGATAGCAGTAAGCGGCGGCTCGGCGGGCGGTCATGTGGCATTGGGAACTGCCGTTTTTGAGAATAGCCCCGATGTTGATGAATCAACGGACGACCTTTCCGTTTCCTGTGTGCCGGATCTGCTGATTCCGCTGAATCCCGTAATCGACACTTCCGCAAATGGATACGGACAGAGCAAGATCGGCGAACGCTGGCGGGCGCTGTCCCCATTGCATCATGTGAAGCGAGGACTGCCGCCGATGCTGATCTGCCACAGCACTGGAGACACGGTAACGCCCTACGTTGGTGCCGCTCGGTTTGTCGAGTTGTCGAAAGCTGCCGGCAACGACTGCCAGATATTCACTTTCGAAGGTGGCCGGCACGGCTGGTTCATTTTCAATCTCGATCACTACGCGGCTCTCCTGCGGGTGATGGATGATTACCTGAAAAAACAAAACTTTATTTCCCAGTAAGCCAGCCAGTACAGAAATGGGCGGTGCTGATGCCGCCGACAGACAAATCGACTAACTCAGGACATTTCAACGATGAAACTCAACTACCTCATACCCGCGGTTCTAATCTCAGCAATCGCGGTTGACGTATCTGCTCAGCCGAGAGGCAAAGCCAAAGGCGGACCAAAGCAGAAGTGGCGTGTGCAGCTGCTTCACAAAGACAACAACGAAGGTATCGCCGTTGGTGATATCGACGGCGACGGCAAGCTCGACATTACGGCCGGTGAATTCTGGTATCAGGCACCCGATTTCAAGCAGCGTCCGGTTCGTGGGCTTGAGGCTTTCGGTGCTGACTACCTGCAGAATAACTCCGAACACCTTTACGACATGGACGGTGACGGAGACCTCGACGTGCTCGCCGGAGCTTTCACAAATTCCATCGTGAACTGGTATGAGAATCGGGGAGCGGGAAATTACGACGTCGAAGCCTGGCCAGTTCATCAGCTGATTGACACTGGCACGGCGCACAACGAGGCCACCTTTCTCCAAGATATCGACGGAGACGGTACGCCGGAGTTCATCGAAAACTCCTGGAACGTGAAGAACCCCACCCAGATTGTCCGTCTCATCAGAGGCGACGACGGCAAAGTGACCGCGACGAAACATCTCGTTTCCGAAGTCGGCACCAACGGACACGGCATGGGCTTCGGCGACATTAACGGAGACGGCAAGCAGGACATTCTGTATCAGGCCGGTTGGTACGAGCAGCCAAAGTCAAATTCTTTCTCCAGCCGCTGGCAGTATCACCATGATTTCGATCTGCCTCATGCCAGTTGCCCGGTTCTGGTTGTTGACCTCAACAAAGACAGCAGAAACGACATCGTCTGGGCGGACGGTCACAGTTACGGGCTGTACTGGCACGAGCAACTGGAGCCGCAGTCCGATGGCACAACGACCTGGCGGCAGCACCTGATCGATAAGAAGTTCTCGCAGGGCCACGCATTGGCCTGGGACGATGTCGATAACGACGGCCAGCCGGAACTCATCACCGGCAAACGCTACTACGCCCACTCAGGTCGTGACGCCGGAGCCGAAGACGACATCACCGTACAGTTTTATGACTGGAAAGCGGAAACGGGGACCTGGGCAAAGCACCTGATCTCAACGGCTCCTGCCGGAAAAGGTCCAGGAACAGGCCTGCAGATTCGCGTTCACGATTTGGACAGCAATGGCTGGAAAGACATTATCGTTCCGGGAAAAAGCGGGACCCACATCATCTGGAATGATGGCAAGTAAGGGTCCGACGAACGCCCAACCGATTGCTGGCACGGCAGATTTTCCGCATTCCAGAATTCACAGAATTTTGACGTTAAATCTAGCGGCCAGCGGTAGCAATCCGGTAAGGGCCACCTGAAGTGTCCGACCTCAAGTTATGTACAGAGGGAAACACGATGCGAGTTGTAACAATTGGCTCTTTCCTTGGAATGTGCCTCAACTCTACGACCTTCGCCCGAGCCGAGAGAATTATCCCCAGTGCTGAGCAAACCACGGTATTACGAGGAACTGCCGACGTTAACGATCGAGTTCGTGTGGTCTCAGGCAAGACTGATGCAACGGGGCATGGATCGATTACTTTACTACCATGTTCCGTTTCAAAACGGCACGTTCTCTTTACTCATGGAAAGTTGATAAAGAGCAGAAAGTTCTGTTTGTCTTCGATGGTAAAAGTAATGAAAAAGCAACACATGCTTTAAAAGTCTATGTCAACGGTGTCCCGACTAAATGCAGTCACGAAGACACAAAGAGAGGAATAACCGTATGAACAATCTCGCAGAGGTTAGTTTCTGTTACCTGTTGTTATGCCTTTGTCCCTTCTCTGTAAATGCGGCGCAACCGCAGTCAGATGGAACGTCTGGTACCAGTCCGGCTCGGATTGCCCCCAACGTCCTGATGATCTGCATTGACGATCTCAATGACTGGGTCGGGTTCCTTGAAGGCCATCCTGAAGCGGTCACGCCACACATGGATGCGCTGGCAAAGTGGGGTCGCAATTTCACCAACGCCCATTGTGCCGTTCCAGTTTGTTCCTGCTCACGAGCCAGCGTGATGTCGGGCGTCGCGGCGACGACGCACGGCAGTTATGAAATCGGCCCCAGATACGAGGAGTTGCCTGCTCTCAGGAACATCCCCACGATTCAGCGATACTTCAAAAACAACGGCTATATCACCCTGTCAGGCGGAAAGGTGCTGCATCACGGTTTTGGTGGAAGGTTAGCTGGTGACAATGACCGATCTCTCGGTCGAAAGAGAAGTCCCAGGCCCAGGAAACCAATGAACCGTCCCTCTGACTGGAGTGGCGCGTGGGATTGGGGAGCGTATCCGGAAAACGACGCCGACATGGCTGACTACCAACTGGCAAAGAACGCGGCCAAAGCGCTCCAGGAAGATTTTGGAAAACCATTCTTTATGACGGTTGGCTTCTTTCGCCCACACGTTCCGCTCTATGTGCCGCCAAAGTGGTTCGATCTTTACTGGACGGATTCGTTGACGCTGCCGCGGAATCCAAAGTCGGACCTCGACGATCTTCCGAAGAACTTCCTGAGCATCAACGACTATGCGGCTGCCCCGACTCATGCCGAGGTCATCAGGCACGGCAAACAAAGAAGCCTGACACACGCCTATCTGGCATCCATCAGCTTTGCCGACCATTGCGTGGGCGTCGTTGTGGACGCCCTGAAATCCAGTCAGCATGCCGACGACACGGTGATCGTTCTGTGGAGCGATCACGGATTCCATCTCGGCGAAAAACAGCATTGGGCCAAGCGCACGCTCTGGGAAGAATCCACGCGAGTGCCGCTCCTGTTTGCCGGACCGGGTATCAAACCTGGCACGGCATGCGCGGAACCTGCCAGCCTGCTCGACATCTATCCGACACTGGTTGAGATGTGCAGGCTGCCGAAGAATACGCCTCTCGAAGGTATTTCTCTCGTTCCCCAACTGAACGATCCCGCGACACCACGCGATCGCCCAGCGATCACGTCATCGTATTTTGGCAATCACTCAATCCGCAGTCGCGATTGGCGATTGATTGTCTACGAAGACGGAGTTGAGGAGCTATACGACCATCGAAACGATCCGGACGAGTTCCGCAACCTCGCTAACGCCCCGTCCCACAAAGCAACCCGGGATCAACTCGCCCGCTGGTTACCCAACAAAGCAGCACCTGAATTCAGAACCAGGTCCGAACGATCCCGCGGGCAGTCAAAGTGAGGGCTCCATCCCGCCGGAAGTTAAATTGTTGATTTTCCAGTCAGTGCTTGACGATTCAGAGTCTCGACTGTCGACGGCATTTTACCAGAACGGGCAGATAACAGGTCCGGAACTGTTATAGTTCGCAAAAAATCTGGTTGCATTGATAATACTCCGCATTTGACGGCTACAGTCGAATGCGTAAACCTGGCAATCAGCACCGTCCTTACGCCAAACCAACTAGAAGCAGCCAGGAGGCGCAGAGCAGTTTTGTTATTTCATGTTCGCGGAACATCGACACTTATCGTGGCTGCTCTGGTCATCACCCTGGTTTTCAGTTCGCTGATCGCTGTTGCTGACGACTGGCCTCAGTTTCGCGGCCCGACAGGCGATGGCCATGGTGGTCTGGCAGAGCTTCCTCTCGAATGGGACGAAGAGACGAATGTGGCCTGGAAAGTCGCGGTACCGGGACGCGGCCATTCGTCGCCTGTAATCAATGGCAAACGACTGTGGCTGACGTCGGCCCACGATGATGGCCGTCAACTCGACGCATTGTGCTTCGATGTAGATTCGGGAGAAATCGTTCTGCGGACGACAGTGTTCGAAGATGTACAAACGCAGCGAGTTCACAAAACGAATACTCATGCGTCACCAACTCCGGTGATTGATGGCAATCGGGTCTTCGTGCATTTTGGCAGCTATGGCACGGCCTGCATCGATGCCGCATCTGCTGACATTCTCTGGAAGCGAAACGACATGGTCGTCGACCACCGGCATGGTCCCGGTTCATCGCCTGTGCTTGCTGGCGATTTGCTGATTCTTCAGTTCGATGGGCTGGACCGCCAGTTCGTGATTGCGTTAAATGCAAAGACGGGGAACACCGCCTGGAGCCGCGAACGCGACATCGCCTACAACTCGGATAACGGTGAACGAAAGAAATCCTTCTGCACTCCCCTGTTGATCGAACGCAATGGCCGTCAGCAGTTGGTCACAACGGCCGCACGGGCTGCGATCGCATACGATCCCACTTCCGGAAACGAACTATGGCGAGTCCGATTCATTGGCGACTCAGCCACGTCACGTCCTGTTGCGACACGCGATTCCGTGATTCTGACGACAAGCTGCGTTGACGCGAAGATGTTCGCCATTCGGTTGGATCGCAGTGGGGACATCACTGATACCGGAGTCCTATGGCGTCTTCAGAAGGGGGTTCCACAACGGCCGTCGCCACTGTTCGCCGAAGGGCTTCTCTACTGCATTCACGACCACGGAGTTCTCTCATGCAGAGACCCTGAAACAGGCGAAGCCGTCTGGCAGACGAGACTCGGCGGCAATTATTCAGCGTCACCTGTTTATGCAGCCGGACGGATCTATATCGTCAGCGAATCAGGAAAAACATCCGTTCTGAAGCCGGGACGTACATTGAACATGCTGGCTCAAAACGAATTGGAGACAGGTTGTGTCGCGTCACCTGCAATAGCTCACAGATCGCTTTTTCTTCGGACGGCGAATCATCTATATCGGATCGGCCCGCGAGACCGTTGACACGTTGTTGATGCGAGCTGCACCTGTTTCGAATGCGGCGTTTCCTTACCAGGCGTGGACGACTGGCAAACATCAGAATTCAATACAGAATATTCAAGAATGAATCGAATTCCCCTGCTCACCGGTTTCCTGTTGGTTTCTATCTTTGTGCTGACGCCATCATTGGCGCACGCAGACGTAACTCTACCGAAGATCTTCTCAAGCAACATGGTGCTTCAACGCGATTTGCCCCTGTCCATTTGGGGAACTGCCGATTCGGGCGAAGAAGTCATTGTGAAGTTTGCAGGCCAGTCCAAACAGACGCAAGCTGGCGCGGATGGCAAGTGGATGATTCGACTGGATCCGCTCGCCACATCCAACCTGGAACAGACTTTGCTCGTAGAAGCAAAGAACAAAATCGAATTTTCTGGAGTACTGGTTGGCGAAGTCTGGCTGTGCAGCGGTCAGTCGAACATGGCTGATTCGTTCAATTCGAGTAAGAATCGATTTATCGAACCAGAATATTTCGAGAAAGGCTTGCGCCGAATGCGAGTCTCCACTCGACTCGGCTGGACGGGAATCGACGAAAGGACACAGCGGTCAATCTCCCGTGTTGGGTTCTATTTTGGCGAAAGGCTGTACCGTGAACTGGACATCCCTGTCGGTCTGATCCTGCGATACAACTCGGGAACCCCGATCCAGGCCTGGATCCCCAAAGGCGATTCCGAGGTCATCCGAAAACGGCTCGGCATTCCTGATGGCTGGAATGACGTGCAGGAGAACCGCAACCCCGGCGTTCAGTATGCCGACAAGATTGAACCGATCTTACCGGTCTGCTTTCGAGGCGTGATCTGGTACCAGGGCGAGCGAAATGCCAAGGCACAGACTGGCTATGAGTATCGGCACATCCTTCCTTTCATGATCGAAAAATGGCGGCAACTATTTGCTCATCGTGGCGAATTACCAGAACGAAAATTCCCCTTCTATTTCGTTCAGGTTCCAACCCAGGATGCTGCTGGTGAGTGGCCCTGGCTGCGAGATTCCATGCGACGCGCGTTAGATACAACGCCAAATTCAGGGATGGCTGTTTTCTACGATCACGGCCCGAGCCTGCACCCTCATGACAAAAAGTATGCGGGAGAACGGCTTGCTCTTTGGGCACTGGCGAAAGACTACGGCAGATCGGAACTGCAATATTCGGGGCCGTTGTTGAAAGGCGTCGAATTTCGTGGCAACACAGCTCAGCTTTCCTTTGACCATGTCGCAGATGGACTCAGCAACCCCGCCGGCGACAACTCAAGTCTCAAGTTCTTTGAAATCGCTGGCAACGATGGCAAATACATTCCGGCAAACGCAAAGATCGTCGGTGACCAGGTTCACATGAGCAGTCCGCAGATCAGCGAGCCCAAATACGTCCGGTATCTCTTTCGCAAGTCCGAACCTGATCCCACCATCAGTCTGGTCAACTCAGCCGGCTTGCCTGCATCAAGCTTCATGACGGATGAATTCAAGCCGCCGCGAGAACCAATCACTCCACGGACACCAAAGAGAGAACCTTCCGAAGCTGAATTGGCCCAGCGCAGAGCAACTCGACTCGCAAAACGTGCCGAGCAACAGAACTCTTCGAGCAAACCATCGCCGGGCAAGGCAATGAAAACAGATGCTGCTGGCGCACTCACGGAATCGAATGGACTTGCGCCCGAAGTCATGGATCTATCGTCTGAAGATATTTCATTCGCCAAAGAAAAGAACCTTCCAGATCTAAAACGCCCGTTTCTCGACACGGCACCTGAGGACATGGCAGACGGAATCGAAGTTGGCGAACTTGGAAGCGATAGCGGAAACAAAACGGCGATCCTGGCATTAGCTCGAGAGATCGCCGCGGGACAGCACGGTGAAGTTGACAGTTTGTTGATTCACCATGACGGCCGGCTGATTTTTGAGTCGTACTATCGACGTGGGCGAGCCAACTATCCTCATTACCAGATGTCGATAACCAAGTCCTATACGGCACTGGCTCTGGGACGTGCCATTCAATTGGGCTATCTGAAGATGTCCGACCTCGATCGCCCTGTGCTCGACTTTCTGAAAAAAATCGATCAAAGCAAAGTCGCCGCGGGCTGTGACTCGATCACGTTGAACGACGCGCTGAACATGCACTCGGGAATTCGCGTTGACAAAGAAAAAGTTGCGCAACTTCGGAGATCGCCGGGCAGATTGAAGGGCCAGGGTCAAATTCAGGCGTACTTTGAAAACACGGCACCCGTCACTACGGATTCCAAACAGTACAAGTACCAGTCATCCGATCCGTCGATGGTGATGCAGGTTCTCGAAACCGCGGTGCCCGGAACAGCTCGGGAGTTCATCACCAGGGAATTGCTCAAGCCGATGGGGATTGCCAATTCTGGATGGCAGGATGACGTGAGTGGACTGCCGAAATCAGCCGCCGGCAGCAGCATGAGATCGCGCGACATGATCAAGTGGGGGATGCTCGTTCAGAGCGGTGGCCAGTGGGATGGCGAGCAACTGTTGCCGGCCGACTTTGTTCAGAAAGCGACATCCAGAATCCATACCAATCCACAGGATACGTCGTACGGATTCTTCTGGTGGCGTCATAAAGTCAACGTCGATGATAAAACGTACGACCTGAAATCGGGCCGCGGTGCGGGTGGTCAATTCATCATGATGATTGACGAATTAAATTTGATCATCGCCATCACATCTCACAACAAAGGCATGGGTAAAATGCTTAAGACTGCGCCGGAGCGAATGATTCCCGCCTTCACATGATTAGCGAGTTAATTGAATTGAGTGCATGACGCTCTCCTTCAGTCACAGCCACAAGGGAATGGGAAGACTCGATAGCAGAAAAAACTTAGATCTCCGGAATCCCCAATGTTTCTGCGTCAAATCTTCCGGGCGACGGTAGCGAGTCGATATGGCTGACCAATCTTACACGAAAATACGCCCACCAGATCCCGCTGGCGCTGGTCGTTCATGAACTGGGCAACCAGGAGTCGGCGGACAATGACAAGTAGTTCAAGCAACTGCTGTCAGAGGGCACGACGGTCCTGACCATCGACTTCCCTGTACTCGGCGAGACGGGTGCCGGCCGCCGGACCCACAGGCTCTGGGGCGGGAGCTGGGAAGATTTTTACGCGACCTATCTGAATGGGAAATCCCTGATCGGCATCCGCACGGAGTCGCTGCTGCAGGAAACGCATTATCGACATAGCACATCCCGTGACGGCCGGCATCCCGGCGCTGCACGCCGCGGTCATAGATCCGGGGATGTTCAAGAGTGTAGAGGTCAAGAACTGTCTGGAGACTTGGGAGTCGGCGGTTACCGAGACCGACAAGGGCGGTTTTCTGGCGCACACGGTTTACGGCGCCCTTCAAATTTATGATCTTCCTGACCCGGTACGCGACCTTCAGGACAGAAAGCTCATTAGCAAAGCACAATAGCCGGCTCGGCTGTTGTGTGGCTTTCGGCTGGTGATGGCTCTCGACAAATTTTGAGTTTTTCCAGGTTAGATTTGGCGGGCGGGGACAGGCAGCGTACAGGTGTGAGGTTTTCCATCACCCGTGAGCGGCAAGGCGATAGCTGCGGGTTCGATTCCCGGTCAATACCCGCGGCTAGCCCGGAAATTGCATCAACTGAGGTAACCCGAAGTGTAAGCGAGAGAGCGATCCCTCACTTACGTATCGGGTTACCTCAGACTCTAAAACGACTTATGCCATCGGCCGCAATTTCCTATGGTGAATCAGGAACATTCAACAAACGGACAATCAATATGAAGGCCATCCTTAGAGTGCTTCCACTTCTCCTGACGGTGGCAACCGCAGCAGAGTCTCCAAAGAACATCGTCCTCATCCTGGCGGACGATCTCGGATGGGCTGACACCACGCTCTACGGAAACACGTCGCTCTACGAGACGCCGAATATCGTACGACTTGCTGCTGCACAAACTCCCGCCGTACGCGTCGCTGCTGCTCAAGTCATCATGAAACTCGGTGATGACACGAAGCTGAAAGTACTCGTCAACCACATCAACGACCCTAACCTGCTCGTCGGTATGTTCGCACTGGAGGCGATCGAAGATACATTGTTCAACAAGGCGTTTTTCGCAAGCGTGCCTGCTGATGCCATTGCACGGGCAGACGCATATTTCCACTGACTGCCGACTCGTGATAAAATCTTCTATCCTCACAATCTCCTCGCTCTTTTCACCGAATCTCTCATCTCAAGTGGGCATATGATTCGCGGCGGAATGTTCAACCCGTCAACAGTATCCGGCATGCTGGTTTTGCTTTCGGCACTCGCGGGATGTGGCGAAAATGAGTCAGGGCAGGAAACTCATTATCCGTCCACTGACGATGCGGCTCAGGTTGTGAGGGACACTGAGGACATCGCACCTGCTGTTAAAGACGGATTTGTCACCTCGGCCGTTTGCCGAGAGTGTCATCAACGCGAGCATGCGTCGTGGCACGCCAGCTACCACCGCACGATGACGCAGGAAGTGAATGCCAAAACAATCAGAGGCAACTTTGACGGCGAGATTCACACCGTGAGCGGCTACCTTTGCATGCCGTTTAAGACAGTTGACGGCTTCTTTATGACATTGGTCCATCCGCGTTGGGATCTTCAGGAAATCGAAGCCGGCCGGGACCCGCGAAAAAACCAACGACCTCCTTTGATTACTTATAAAATTGACCGCGTTATTGGTTCGCATCACCAGCAGGTGTACCTGTCGCAAGGGCCTGACGGCGAATTCCATACGATGCCGCTGGTTTGGGACATTACGCGTGCACGTTGGATTACGCGCGCGGGAAGTTTTCTCTCCAAGTCTGATCCCAACTTCTATCATAAGACAAAGCATTGGAACAACGGATGTATCTTCTGCCACAACACAGAGCCTGAACCCGGTTTGCAGCAGGTATCGACGTCCTTCGGCATTCAACACACGTGGAATAGCCGTGTCGTTGAGTTGGGTATCGCCTGTGAAGCGTGTCACGGTCCCGGGGCAGCACACGCTGCCGACAGTCGTCGACTCGCCCAAGCGGATCGGGACACCAGTGGTGTCCTGGACAAATCACTGATAGTGAATCCAGCCGCGTTACCTCAGAAAGAATCCGTACTGGTTTGCTCGCGATGCCACGGAAAGATGATCGCCAAGAAGGAATTTGAACGGCAGTGTCTGGTTGAGGGAGATTTCTTTCGCGCCGGGCAGTGGGATTATGTCGACCGCTACGATCACCCATTTCACAAAGCGAACGCTGAGTATGACGAGAGCCGTGAAGGGCAGTATTTCTGGAGCGACGGAACGCCGCGTACAACTGCACTCGAATACCAGGGGATCATCCAGTCACCATGTTACAGCAACGGTGAGATGACGTGTCTTTCCTGTCATACCATGCATGGCAGTGACCCGAACGATCAGTTGCGTTTTGGCGACTCACCTCACGACGTCGTACGACACAATCAAGCCTGTACGCAATGCCACAAGAGCATGGCGGATTCCGAGAATCTCGCACAGCACACGCATCACTCCGCGACGACGGCCGGCAGCTTGTGTTTCAATTGCCACATGCCCTACCAGGCGTACTCGCTGCTGAAGCGTGTCCGCAGCCATCGTGTCACGTTGCCGTCGGCCGTTGCGACCGCCAGATCCGGGATTCCAAATGCATGCAATCAATGTCATGTGGACCAAACTCTGCATTGGACGCATCGTCAACTGGCCGAATGGCAGGACATGCCCGCGGAGCCTCTGAAATCGGATTCAGTCGATGTCTCGCTAACGATTTCTCACGCTTTATCGGGCCATGCGTTACAGCGTGCGCTGGCTGCCGAACAACTGGGGGCAGTGGAGAATTTCGAACTGGCGGGGGTTGAGTGGCGAAGTCGTGTGCTGCTTGAAATGCTTGAAGACGACTACGCTGCTGTACGTTTACTGGCCTACGAAGCGCTCCAAAGTCTTCCCGGCTTTGACGACTACACGTTCGACTACATCGCACCTGCGAAGGAACGCATAAGCCAGATCCAGGACGCTCAGCGCCGTTGGCGGGAATTGACGAGTACGAAAGACAAGTCCCGGCTGCGCAGCTTGCTGGGAGGTGACGATTCCTCGGAGATCGACGATCTGATCGATAGGCTTCTCCTTCGTCGCAACCAGGCTTCGATCGGGGTACTTGAGTGAGGTTGCAGGGTGAGTCCCGGTATTGCTGCGTGCATGCAAGCTGAATAAACGGTTTGTCAGGGCTGGTTGCTCCTCGATTTGAATGAGCGCAATCTGTTGGCGTCGCGTGTTCGTGATACCTGTTAGTATTGTGATCTGAATCCGTGAAAATGACGGTCGTCATTTTGTGAAAAACCTGGCGTCAATGTTGTCAGATAAACGTCAGACACTGCCATCGGATACTTGGGGACTGTCTTATGCGTTCAGGAAATAGTCTCACCTGCCCCCGATGAAAGAGTTGTTTCCCGCATAAGACAACTGCATTTACGGAGCAGGAAAGCAATAACCGCTGGCTTGTTTCTCATACAACACACGCGCCTTGCGACTCAGTTACCAGGAACCTGCGAACAAATTGATGATCGACTTGAAAAACATCTGCTACCTGCTTCCGTTTCTATTGGTGATGACAACCGCATCCGGTGCGGAACATCCAACAAATATCGTGCTCATTCTGGCCGATGATCTCGGCTGGGCTGACACAACGCTTTACCGAAAGACGTCACTCTACGAGACCCCTAATCTTGAGAGGCTCGCTGCGCGGGGCATGACATTTACCAATGCCTATGCCAGTCCAATCTGTTCGCCGACGCGTGCCAGCATCATGACGGGACAGAATCCTGCTCGGCACGGGATGACGGCGCCGGCTGCTCATCTGGAGGTCAAGCGGCTCGAAGCGAGTGCGAGCGAGACGGGCCAGCCGCATTTGAAGAGTACGAACGTTAAATCGGCGACACGGCTCGATCACGATCTGCCGATGCTGGGACAGGTGCTGAAGGAGGCGGGTTACTCGACGGCACACTTCGGAAAGTGGCATCTGGGACGAGAGCCGCATTCTCCGCTTGAGCGTGGATTCGATGTGGACATCCCGCATTGGTACGGCCCCGGACCAAAGACCAGCTACCTTGCGCCTTGGGGTTATGCGAATCCGAACTTCAAAGAGGGAAAGCCGGGCGAGCACATTGAAGATCGCATGGCGAAAGAGGCTGTCACATGGTTGAAGAATCGCGATCGCAGCAAGCCGTTCTTCATGAACTACTGGCAGTTTTCCGTGCACGCTCCGTTTGGCGCGAAACCCGAATTGATCGATCGCTACCGAAAGAAGCTTGATAGCTCTGTCGACGGGCTCTCCAATCCTGAAGTCCGCGGAAAGCTGCTGGCCTCACATAAACCAGCCACAGGCCTTCCTCAGCAATCCCCAACCTACGCTGCGATGGTGCATTCACTGGATGACGCAGTCGGAAGCCTGCTAGATGCTCTGGTCGAAGAAGGGATCGCCGACGAAACGGTCATCGTCTTTTACTCGGACAATGGTGGAAACATTCACTGCGGCCTCGAAGAGACTGATGCCACTGGTGCGAAATACATCACGGCCGTCACCAGCAACCACCCATTGCGCGGCGGCAAGGGCGGCATCCACGAAGGCGGCATTCGTGTTCCGGCCGTGGTCGCCTGGCCTGGCGTTACCAAATCCGGCTCACGCAGCGACGTTCGCGTTCAGTCGAATGATCTGTACCCAACGATCCTCCGCATGTTGAACGTGGAGCGTCCCAAAGACCACATCCTCGACGGCGTTGACTTTGGGAAAGCTCTTCGGGGCGAAGAGATGTATCGCGGACCAATGTTTACTCTGGTTCCAGGCCACGGAAACACGCCACAGTGGCTTCCTCCATCGATGGCCGTACATCACGAAGACTGGAAACTGATCCGCACCTTCCACTACGGCGAAGACGGGAATCACGACTATCGACTGTACAACATTCGCGAGGACATCAGCGAGGACAAGAACCTCGCGGCGGAACACCCGGAGAAGGTAAAAGCACTTGACCGGTTGATTGAAGATTACATCGTCGAGGCGAAGGTTGTTGTTCCGCTGCCCAATCCGAAATTCGATCCGGAAAAGTTCGATCCTTTGCTGATCGGTGTGCAGGCCGGCGGATTGAAGATGCCGCCATCTTTTAAGTCGTCGCAACCGAAACCCGACGCCGGTAAACCTGCGAAGCCAGTCAATAAAGAAGCCATGCTGGGATGGCTCGCCAAAAATGCCGAAGCAACTATCGAGGGCGATTCACTGCGTATCAGCCCTGCAGGGCGTCTGCCGTTTATTGCCAACGCCAGAGCGAGGGCAACTGGTTCTGTCGAAGTCAGGCTTCGGATCCGGGCACCTAAGGATGGATCTGGTCGACTACAGTGGCGGACCGAAGGTCAGGAAACGTTTCCGATAAATGTCCAAAGCAAATCATTCAATGTCGTTGGCGGAGACTGGCAGGAGCTGAGTATTCCGCTCGCCGTTGAAGGCCGTCTCGTTCACCTAAGACTTTTTCTGTCGGACTCAAAGCGGCCGACGGAGATCGACTGGATCGAGATCGGTCCGAAAGATGGAATCGATCAAGACCGAAAGCGATGGGACTTCAAGCAATCAGAATCAGCGAAAAAGTCCTGGCAGCATTCTGCGACACCGTCACACCGCGACGCGAAAACCGGGCGAGTTCCCTTCAACTTTAACGAGACCTTTGACCAATTCGATCCCGCGCGATTTCAAACGAAAATCCCAAATAGCAACACACAGGTTCGCGATGACGTGCTCTGGACGCGAGGCGAAAGCGGCGGGAAGTATCCGCCGATGGTGTATCTGGATGTCGAAGGAAAGGACCTCGAGATCTCTTTCCGCTACCGGCACCTGGCGGACGGTGGCATGGTGTGGTTCTTCATCGATGGAGACGATGGTTTCGGCAACGTCGATCATATGCTGCGAGTCAGACTGAATCGCACCGGCGTCCAGCTTCAAATCGACTCCCATTCTCTGAACCCGAAGCATCCTGACCGTCAGAACAACGGACGACCGGCCGACAAAGTCAGTGGCGCCTACCGGTTAAACAAAAAGCTGCCCCAGGAAGACGTCGATCTCTCCGCCAATGTATGGCGTCAGGTGAAGCTCGTTTTCCACGGCGACACGGTCACCATTTCTGTTGATGGTGAGACATGGAGTACATTGACGAAACATGCCTGTTTCAACGCCACCAAACGCAAACTGCTATGGATGCAGAAAGGCGGCGAGAAAGGGATCGAGATCGATGACATCAAAGTGACGGAAGCCACCTCGCCAGGGGCAGCAGCAGCGGCTAAGCCGCAACCCGGTCAAGCGGAAGGCTTGACCAATGTGATTCTCATTCTTGCCGATGACCTGGGTTACGGTGATGTAGGATGCTACGGCGCTCCTGATATCAACACGCCCGTCATGGACCAGTTGGCCAGAGAGGGCGTTCGCTGCACCGATGGCTATGCCGCGTTTCCTGTTTGTTCACCGTCGCGGGCCGCACTTTTGACGGGACGCTATCCAGCGAGGTTTGGGCCGACGTATGAAGATTATTATGGAGGCGGATCGCCAGAACTCGACCCGATCAACCATCCGACCATCGGGCAAATGATGAAGGACGCCGGGTATCGAACGGCCTGCTTCGGCAAGTGGAACGTCTTCAACCTGAACCGACGGCGTGCCCACGATTTCGGATTCTCCAAAAATCTTAAATGGCAGCTACAGGTGATCATCTGGGCGATACGCTTTTCATCCGGCCGCCACTCACCGCCCGGCGCTACGTTTTCTGACCGGCGTCTACACGTCACTCACCCGGGATTACACGCGACGCACATGTATTTCGTATGCTGACTCCCTGACCGCCGGAACTGATAGAATCTGTGGCATCCTGCAGGATGCCACCCGACATTTCAGTACCTGGCGGGGATGACTGCTGAATGACTCAAGGAACAGAGGCAGGCCTGCTGTTTGCCCCTGCTCAGGCCAGTCCTCGAATGGTTGACCGGAATTTGAATGAACACCTCGAAGGTTATCCATGTCGTTAGTTGCCACGCCGAAGGCGAAGTCGGAGATGTGATCGTCGGTGGCGTTGCGGCACCACCTGGCGAGACGTTGTGGGAGCAGCGAAACTTCATCGCCGATGACGGCGAACTGCGCCGGTTCGTCCTGAACGAACCCCGAGGCGGAGTCTTTCGGCACGTCAACCTCCTCGTACCCCCGAAACACCCGCGCGCTCACATGGGGTGGATCATCATGGAGCCCGAAGACACTCCTCCGATGTCGGGTTCTAATTCAATTTGCGTCGCGACGGTGTTGCTGGACACGGGAATACTCCCTATGAGCGAGCCTGAGACGCGTCTCGTGCTGGAAGCACCCGGCGGCCTTGTGGAAGTTCGGGCGCATTGCCGTAACAACAAGGCAGAACGAATCACGGTCACCAACGTTCCGTCGTTTGCCGATAAGCTGGCGGTCCCTCTGGAAGTGTCACGGTTCGGCACATTGACAGTTGATACTGCCTACGGCGGTGACAGCTTCGTGATTGTCGATGCGGCAGCACTGGGCTTCGATATTGTGCCGGACGAAGCTCGAGACCTCGCTGAAACTGGCGTGGCCATTACAGCCGCTGCGAACGAGCAACTTGGCTTCAACCATCCCGGGAACTCGAACTGGGACCACATCTCGTTCTGTCAGTTCGCTGGTCCGTTAGTCGATGAAGACGGCACGCTCGCTGGAGTGAACGCAGTCTCCATTCGACCGGGCAAAGTAGATCGGTCGCCCACTGGCACGGGATGCTCAGCCCGGATGGCCGTGTTACAGGCTCAAGGACACATGCAGAAAGGTGATCGGTATCGGGCGCGTTCGATCATTGGTTCCGAATTTGACTGCCAAATTGAACGCGAAACATCCGTTGGTGGCAGACCAGCAATTATTCCATCCATCACCGGCCGTGCCTGGATCACAGGGACTCGCCAGGTCATGCTGGACCCTACAGATCCCTGGCCAGAGGGCTACCGGATTGGCGACACCTGGCCATCGCAAACGTGATTTCAGACCGACCACTGATCAGCGTAACACGCTGTAGAACCGAATGCTGTTTCTATGAAGATTCGGCTCCTGAGTCAGAGCGATGTCCGGCGAACCCTCACGATGGGGCAGGCCATTGAACTGATGGAAGAATCGTTCGCTGCCCTGACCCTGGGGACGATTCAGGTGCCCGTGCGAACGAATATCACAAACGCGGCGGGAACGATGCTCTACAAGCCCGCTCTGATGCCAGCATTAAAGACGTTCGCCATGAAAGCGGTTTCGATTTTTCCCGGTAATGCGGAACGGGGACTACCTGTGACAACCGGGTTGATACTGGTAAACGACAGCGAAACCGGGTTGCCGCTGGCTTTAATGGACGCTGAGTATCTCACGGCACTTCGGACCGGTGCAGCTTCAGGCCTCGCGACGCGACTCCTGGCGAATCCATCGACGAAGGTGGCGGCCCTGATCGGGACTGGCGGTCAGGCGACGTGCCAGCTTCAAGCCATGCTGGAAGTTCTGGCACTGGAGACGATCTATGTCTTCTCCCGTAATCCGGCAAACGCTGAGTCTTTCTGTCATGAACAGATCAAATCGGCAGGCGCGTGTCGTCTCGTGCCTGCGTCGTCGCGAAAATTCTTGAGTGACTGCGGTCTCATTACGACTGCAACAGGCAGCCGGTCCCCCGTCTTCACCGATGATGAGATCCGCACCGGAGTGCACATCAATGGCATTGGTTCATTCGGCCCCGACATGGCAGAAGTGCCTACCGAAACAGTGTGCCGCGCGACAGTCGTTGTCGATCATCGCGAGGCCGCGTTGTGTGAGGCAGGTGACATCGTGGGGCCGATGACTCGGGGCAGACTACCGGCTGATTACGCGCCGGCTGAACTCGGAGAAGTTCTGTTGAGCAAGCGTCCTGGACGCACCAGTCCCGAAGAGACTACATTCTTCAAGTCGGTTGGAAATGCGGC
>CALGTK010000331.1 GCA_937904325.1 uncultured Planctomyces sp. | reverse complement strand
TCCAAAGGTCACGAGTCTTCGTCAGCGAGTCTGGATCAACATCATCCGGTAGATCAATCGGAACATGTCGGTTTCGGAGGAGGAGTGTGATTGTGAAAGTTCGCGTTGATAAGTCGGCGACGGCGTCCGTCATGTAGATCAACGCTTCTTCGTCAAGAGTTGAACCGTCGAGGCGAGTCAGAGTGACGCCGAGCGTATCTTTGTAGAGCATCTGCCGGGCACGCTCGGCCGAGACTTCAAACTCGATCTTCATCGGGTCCATCATCTGCACAGTGACGACCGATTCGCCGCGCTGAACAGTTCCGCCAGGCAGGACGTGCACTTCTGCAATCTGCGCACGAAACGGAGCGTACAACTTGCAATCGTCCAGATCGAGTTGAGCATCTTGCAGGATCGCTTGAGCCTGCTGTATCTGAGCGTCGAGCGACGCGATGTTGGCGGTCTTTGCCTCTTTAGTCGCATCCAGCTGTGCGACCAGAGCCTTCGCCGTTGTCAGGTCGGCGGTGTACTGATCGAATTCCGACTTTGCGATGGCCTCCTTTTTGAATGCTTCCTCAGCCCGATCAAAATCAGCCTGCGCGAGTTCCTGCGCGGCGACGGCTGCCGCCCGCTGGGCCGGTAGAACTTTTTCTTCCTCGATGACCGCCGCGATTCGTTGTTTCTCAAGTTTTTTGATCTGAGCATCTGCACTGGCTATGGCGGATTCATACCGTTTGGGATCAATCCAGGCCAGCGGCTGACGCTGTCCGTCACTATCGGGCTTGTCGCTGACGTTCTGCTCTGGCTCAATGACGTACTGAACCCGGCCACTGACTTCGAAGCCAATGTCTTCAGTTTTCCATGAACCAACTACACCCGTCACCGCTAGCGATCTTGCCGGGTCGGACTGTCGAAGTTTGATAACGCTCACAGGGCGAGGCATCCTGGTAACCGACAATTCGGCTTCTTTCGAACACCCTGCAAACCCAATCAGCAATACAGCAAAAGACCAGAAGCGTCTCATCTTATTCCTCTCAAGAGGTACTCAACTCAGCATTTTATTTGAAAAACTCATCACCGTGCTGGCTACGCATTCGTCTCTCAATCTCAGCTCGGTCGCTGGTGATGAGATTCCAGATCTGAATCCGTTGTTGCGAACCTTTCGTAACGGCGGCCGCCTGACGCTCACGCACTTCCTGCAGATTGCTTTTGACTTTGTAGGATGATTCACCATAGCCGACGGCTCCCCAGTAGCTGGCCGACACCCAACCGGGCTTATAGTCAACGTCGTAAACCAATGTCTGTTGATCGGCGTTCACCTGCACACTCTGGCCGCGCAGTGATGCGGCGAGAGCTCGAATCCGTTCGCTGACTCTTCGCCCGAAACCAAGTAGTTCCCGTTCAACCCCCGCGATGGGCAGTTGATCAAGCCGGCGAGCAAAATTGTCGAGCCATGTTGCAGAACGAGAAGATCTGCTGGACCTGTTGATCCGGTCAATGTCGTCGATGACCTGCGACACCGAACGGAAGTAACGCTGCGAGGATGCAAATTCGTTTTCAACGGGTGAGACTCGTGCATTCAGTGGAATTGGCTCAGATGGAATCGTCTCATCGTGTGCCCCGTGCGGCGGAGGCGGTGATGTAATAAGAGAAAGCACTCGCCTTAGACTATCGTCAGACAGGTTCATAGAAAGGGTAACGGTCTTCAATTGTGCCGTTACTTCCGCCGATTTTAATTCGTCAAGCGACATGTGCATGTCGTCAACGATGTGACGAAAGATATCTGCTAAATCCTTCGCTGATTTCGACGCGTCTTCTCCAAAGTGAAGAACCACTCTTGCTGATGTCGAGTCCTCAATTGTGGCAAAGAACGAAACACCATGCAGCGAACTGAGCAGGCGAGGCAGATTCACTCGAGCAACTACATCCTGTGGCATAAGGCCGTGATCTTCGAGGTATCTTTTAACTCCGCGGATATCGGATGAGTCGGTCAGGTCGACGGAATGAATAATGTCGGCCTGCTGCCTGATTGCCGCCTGGAGATACTCTGAAAGATTCCCGAGCTGCCCATCGGCGGCAGAACGAGCCCACCTGGCAGCTTCCTGGCGAACAGCCGGCGTTCTTACTCCCAACGTGCGAGGCTTGATCTCAATCAAAAACGCGTCACGTTGACCTCGCACCGATCGTAGGCCCGACAGCTTCTCGACTCGCGATTCTTCCCGACGGGCGATCCGTTCCATGGTGACAACCGGCGGCAAGTCGAGGAGCCCCGTTGACCACACCTGTTCATGCAGCTCCGGCCGGACCAGCGAGCCAATCACCATTGTGCTAACCCAAGGCGGGATCCGCGAAGCACCAGCCAGGAATTGCTCGTTGGCAGTTTCTGACCAGCCCTCGGCCTTGGCCCGCTTTGAATCGAGAATTCTGGCAACCCGTACAACACTTACCGTATTGGCATCGCCAGGCAGCAGGCGAGACAATTCAACAGCCGAGTCGGCTGCGAAGGTGGCTGCGCAGCTTGTGAAAAACAGAATTCCCGCCGTAAGAATTTTCAGTCGAGCCATCGCTGTCGATCTCCGTCCACATGACTATCTGTCGAACTCGGGCCGCAACTGAGCCGAAAGGCCAAGCTGAACTAGCCCGGAAAATCCAAAAGAGTTCACTGGATTGTGTACGCATATTTAAAGATGTGCGACTGATATATAGCTGGATGATGCGATCCGGAGCCAATGATACCGTCGCGGGAATCGACTTCCAATCGGATAGACTGGTGGCAACTTAAGAAAAATCCCGAGTGACGATGGGAGGGCCAAATTCTTCAATTGGGTCGAACAGCACGGCAGTAATCTATTTTCTGGCATCACCAGCGGCTGCACGGCAGCTTCCCTGCGTTACCGGGCGGAACATCTCCAAAGGCGACTGACAGCATTCACAGTCGAGCAACAGCGCACATTTCTCACCCAGCTGGGTATACTTGGCCAGACTGCAGTTCGGACTCTGATTCCAAGCCAGGGTCTGCACCAGATGAGCAGCCGCCGTTGCCGCGAACTCCACCAAGTGTCTGCGCATCGACACGTTACGAAGACTCAGTGTAACAGTGCGATTCATGGCAGGCAGAGGATCGCACTGACATTGTAGAGACGAGGCCCGGCACTACCCATTTCGTCGTGCCAGTGGGGACCAGCGAACACTGGCTCCCCATAGACACGTTTGCGCTGATCCCAGCTACGCAGCACACTTTCAAAATACCACAGATCGGGAAAGTGCATTCCTGTGGATCTTTCCAGATCGCCTGGAATGGAGCGAATCAAGAAACGCCAATCCCGTATCCTGCGACACGCTCAATAGAAGAATGGCGAGCTCTCGACCAAGACTAACAGGAAAAACGCTGACCAGCTCCATCAAAGTGATTTCCTGAACGAATCAAGGTAGATGATCAGAACTCTACCTTGTATTTGCGAGTCATTTGTGCACGGATTGCCGCGGTCTCATCTTCGATCTCTTTAAAGCTTTTAAATCGGACGGCACGCGCTTCAGCTCGCTCCTCTGTCCGAATTTGAGATTTCACGCTTGCGTTGTCTCTCGATGTGTAATACCCGTTGCCGTCGTATTCATACTGATAGTTTCCGTAAACCGATGACTTCCGAACACCAGATCGAACCCCAGCCATTCGTGATGAGGAAGACACACCTCTCAGTGTTTCTGAAACTGCCGCTCCGTAAGCCAGCAGTTCTTCGTCAACATTGAGGATTGGGAGACGATCGATACGGCGTCCGTAGCGTTCCAGATAGACGGCCGACATGTTTCGCCGGGCGTCCCGATTAGTCGCCATCTCGTTATGAAGATCATTCAGCAATGTCGAAACCGACTTGAAATACCCTTGAGAAGCCTTAGCGATTACATCGTCTTCGTTACTGACGACATAGGATTCGTCTTTCAGAGACGAGAATTTGGCTGTCGGCAATTCCAGCAGGCTGAACAGCCGTCGCATTCCTGATGCTGTCAGGACGCCACTCAATTTGAGTGAAGTTCCACTAACGGAAGCTGACCAATCACGCATTTCACTGACAGCGATCCCATGTTGCTCGAGGACCGAGAGCAGAACAGCCTTGGCATCTCGACCGAGCGGGGCTGTACTGGCGGAAAAATCAACCTGAAGCGTCGCCCGGGCAGATGTACCGATGTCGACGCTTAATCCCACACCCTGAATTCCTTTGATTAACTGAAACCACTGCTGCTGCTTTGCAGGATCGTCACGCGTGAATTCGGACTCCCGCAGACGCTCCTGCAGACGATGTGGTTGCACCACGTTGTCTAAATCCATTGCGAGGACGATTTGAGTTCGTGCGTCGACAGAGGCCGCGGCTCTTTTGAGATATGGTGACAGGCTGACCGTGCGATTCCGATCGGCGTATTCCGCCCAGCGAGCAACAGCCTGGCGGTGAGCGGGGTGCATTATGCCAACGGTCTTGCTGTCGAATTCGACGAAGTAAGCATCACTGGGAGTCCACGCTGCCGGCCGACCAGCGATCTGGTCGACGTAACCGCCCTCTGCTCGCGCGATTGACCGCATCGAGATGTCTTCCGTTAGTTCGACCACTGCGCCTTCCCACGTCTGGGCGAAATCGTGATTTGGATTCATTTGAGCTGCCAGAACCAGACGCCGGCTTTCTGGCGGTAGAATCAGCGGCTGATTCACATAGGCCGTCTCGTGTCGGTCCTTCCAGCCCTCTTTGACCGCCAGGGCACTGCGATGAACGCTTTCGACATCAATCACCATCAAAGCATTCGTGCTGACCGGTAACCGACTCAAGAGTTTGTCAAACTGACCTTGAGCTACAGCAGCATGATCCGAAGTGATAATCGCTATCGCCGCGATGACCAGAAGTCGCGTCTGGCTTACGACCTTCGCCCTTCGCTGCTGCTGATGTTGATGTTGAACACTAATTGCAGTCATATTGGTATCCCCGAAAAAATTAATTTGAATTACCGAATCAGATCTGGCCACCAATGTACAACGCGGGGGCAAATTCAACACCGGTTTCCATGCGTCCTTCTTAAAATTATTAAAGCTTTGTTGTGGCTGCGTGAGTGCAAAAAGTGATATCCGTTCACGTTTGCTGGTTCATTCGGTTCGACACTCGCCAGCTTGATCGAAATTTGTCGCGGTACTTCGAGCATGCATCCACACAGCAAACTTGGTATCAGATCACGCTTCAACAGTTTGACAGCAAGGCGGCCAACACCGGTGCATCGTTGAAAACGATCACCGGACTATTTGACCAGACATTTTTTGACGCACACTCCAACAGTTCATGAACGAAGTCGATCAGACGATTCCGAAAGAAGAACGGAGTCGAACCGCGTGTCGTCATGGAAAACTATGCCACCCACAAAACTCCTCGAAAAACCCTGAACGAGCGGTGTCCTCAGCCCAAGGCGAATTTTCCTGAAATGATGACGGCCACGTAAGGCCGCTAAGCAAGTCATTGCTGGACAACTGGGGGCTTTCGCACGACGACAACTGATACATTGTCCCTCGGACTCCCAGCAACGATACGTTGACTGAGAGTCAGACGGAATGAGTCCGTTCCAGTTCGAGCGTAAGTCGAGGTACCACTGCCACTCGATCCGTCGGGAAGGACAGCTGTTGACTTAACGATCCAGCCAGCATCCGTCTCTGTCCAAAGACCGGTTCCAAAACCGCCTTCCGAGTCAAATATCCAAGAGCGAATCTGCTGCTGCTGCGGATCCCAACCCATCCGCTGCGTACCACTCATGACGCGGACGCCGGTCATGCTGACCCGAAACTGCGAAATCAGGAAGTTGCCGTCTTTCGACCATCGGATCGAAGTTTCGATTGTTGACTCATGACTTTCGTCGATCCAGTCGCCGACGAGCCATTCCAACGACTTCAGCCGGTCATGATTACTGGCCGGTTCGCTGTCGTGGTCTCGGGCACTGGCAATTTGCCAGTGGTTTTTCTTTCTGACATGGACAACGGTGTAGCGGCTCAGGGTCACGCTCTCATTGGCAGCATCGGTGACGGCAGCAGTGCCTTCTTCGATCGCCATCGAATCACCGACGAATCGCAATTGTTCCACATCAACGGCTAAGTTAGCACCCGGAAAAACTTTGAAAAACGCCGCAAACTCCTCTTCAATGTTCACGCGGCCTTTGAAGAGTGTGCCGGCATCGTCGACGTACTCACCGTCTTCGGCAAAGTGAGCGGCCAACTTCTTCGCGTCGCCGGCATTGAATGCAGCCGCAAAGGACTTGATCGATTTGACGATGGCGTCAGTCGGAGTGGATTTCGAATTTGACTTGGCTACGTCCGCACGAACTATGGCGGAAGACACACAACACGTGAGTCCAAAAATGATCGTCGAAATAGCTTGTCGAGATAATTTCATCGTATTCATTTCCTCGATGAGGATGTCGTTGTTGAATTACGGGTGGAGTATCCAAGTTGTATTACTGCCAAAGCAGACACTTGATAATGGCGAATGATCAGTTCCGCTCGAATTTCAGTGGTGCAGTTCCAGAATCCGCGCCGACTTGCTGGAAGATCAGATGGGTCCCGTCCAGGCGAAGCTCCGCAAGCATCACTCCACCGCCATCAGGTTCCATCGCCAGCGTTGAGTCTTTGATAGCGTAGACACCGGCAATGCCCTGATCACCTTCTTTGGAACTAAACGACCAGCTGAACCGTCCGTCTTTGGAAAGCACAAGCTTGAAAACGGAGTCGTTCGCTTTGGCAGTCCACTTGCCGATGAGTTGTGCCTGTGTAAGCGTGACACTTTCTTCCGTTGACGAAGGTTCTGTCTCAACGTTGCCCGCCGCCAGTTCATCGCCAGTCAGCTGGCTCAACAATCGAGTGGAAACCGCATCGTCCGGTAGAATCTTAGTAACCACCTTCAATTCAGTTGTCGCATTTTCGACGTGTCCGCATGTGAGATAATGGTACGCCAGAACGAAATGACCTTCCGGAAGACTGGCGAAATCCTTGACCCACGCTTCTAAAACTCGCAATTGTTCCTTGTAGACTTCGGTGCTGGGGTAAAGTTGACTCATAGTCGTCCAATCCCAACCGGGACCAACAGCGAGCACTGAGTGCAGCACCGCTGCCGCATCGCGGTACCGCTTTAGAGCGAAAAGCGTGAGAGCACGAAATTCATGAACGACAGCGTCGTGCGGCATCAGCTTGACCACTTCGTCAATCTGCCGCCTCGCTGCGTCATAATTACCAGCTCGAAACTCTGATCGAGCTTTCTCGAATGCTGCCAGCCCAGCTTCTGAGATTTCAGCCGCTTCAGCCGTTGAGCTATCGGACGCAGGCTCCCGAACAACAATCTGTGGTTGCGAATAATCAATTCCACGGCCCGATGAAGGCACAACATAGTACGGGTTCGAGTAACTCACCGTCCCAAACATGTAAGACATTGTATTGACGCCCCAGCATGTCAAACCGAATGTCACGGCCAGCGGGTGTCCGTACCACATGTGGTCCCAATGGTTGGACCATCCATCGTGCCAGCAGCCATTGTGCCAACCGTAGTGCATGTAGTAATGATCGTCGTACCAGTTCTGCCAGTCTTCGCGAGCGCCATTGCGATACTGCTGCCAGTCTTCACGATTGCTTTCTCGATTGTCCTGCCGTTGCTGTCGCCAGTCGTCGCGATCAACCTCGGAGAGGCGGTCGTTAAGTGCCTGTTGTCGCTCAGGAGTTCTGACGATCCGGGCATTCAGTTTCTGCCGCCATGCCTCACGCGTATCTCGGACTGATGATGGTGACTGCCGAATCTGCTGACGCAACGTGTTCCGATTCAGATCGGGAAATCGCTGACTAAGGTTTTCTCTGGCGTTGACGCTTCCAATACCTGGAAGAGTTGTCGTTGATCGATTGCCCAGTCCAGGAAACTGTCCCGTCGTCGTTCGTACGGTACCGAACGTTCCACTTCCAATCCGCGTTCCGGTCGAGATCCGATTGCCGGTACCGATCTGTGGTCGACTGCCACGCTGCATGCTGCCGGAGCCAATCCCTGGCCGAATTGTTACACCAGACCTGTTCGATCCAATCGATCTGCTTCCCGCACCGATCGACCGCGACGAACTCGTGCCAATCCGACTGGTTCCGCTCCGAGGCTGACTCAGTGAAGGACTGCGTGTGATCGAACTCCGACCGGGGATAGATCGAGTCGGCATGCGTGACTGGTATCCGCCGCGCGAGATTCCTCTGCCAGAAAACCCATGACTCGGGGTACTTCGACCTCCACCAAAGCGACTACCACCGATCCGCCCTCGAGCGTCGATTTCTACAGCCAGGAGTCCCAGGGAAACAGCAAGCGTACAGCCAAATACCGAAATCCGTCTCATTTGTTCGCTCCGCGGCCCGCGGCAGGAAGATGTACTGTCAAAAGACCACCAGAATGTCAAACAATTCAGCAGGCGATCACGACCAGGCAGTTTAAATTCACGGTACACACGCCATTAAATATTTTCCACCCGGTCAATTGATGCACGGCTCAGCCCGGTCGAGTAGCTTGCGTCATGTTACGCTTCAACTTGGGAATCGGGATGTTTGATCCATTGCAGATGCCTCTTTCCGGAGTGCACAGCATTGCTGCCAGTGCCGGGACCGGGAAGACGTTTACCATAACGACGCTTTATCTAAGGCTGCTGCTGGAAGGCGGTTGCTCTGCGGATCAGATTCTCGTCACGACGTTTACAGAAGCGGCAACATCGGAGTTGCGTGACCGATTGCGGTCCCGGCTTAACGACGCCCTGCAATTGCTGCGGTCATTTCCTGAACATGCTGACGCCAAAAGTGCTGTCGAACCAGGGCAGGCCGATCCACAGCTCGTGCAGTTGCTGGAACACGGTGGAGCGTGGGATGAACATTCAGCTTCGCGAGTCGTTGAGCGAATTGAAAATGCGCTGCTGAGTTTCGATCAGGCTCCCGTATTTACGATTCATGGATTCTGCAGCCGAGTTCTGCAGGAACTGGTTTTCGAATCCGGAACCCGGTTTAACGTCGAGCTGGTCGCGTCGCTCGATGATCAGATTCAGGAAGGCATCGACGATTTCGTGGCTCGATCGTGGACAGCCGAAAACTCGTTAATCGAACGCTGGCTACCTTTGACCGGATCGCTCTATGACAAGATTCAAAAGGTCGCTGACAAGGTGATGGATAACCCGTCGTTGGAGATTGTCCCGTCCGGCGGAGACATCGACGAGTTACTGCATTCGGACTTTCTGACGTCCGCGGATCGTTTGCTGGATCAACTGGCGAAAGTCTGGCTCGATCAGAAAGAGAGCGTTCGAGCGTTGATCGACACGGCAATGCGGAATGGAGTCCTGAGCAAAACCAGTTACAAGACGTCAGATCAGATCGACCGGTCGATGGCGTTTATAGATTCGCTGGTCGATTCGCGATCGCTGGCCGATTTCACCTGGAAGAAGGACAAGCTGGACGGTGACCAGAAACGGCTCACGCAGGAAGGGTTGGCATCCGGGACATTGAAAAAGTTCACTGGCAGCACGCCTGAGCATCCGGCATTCTCGTTGTTGCAGGAAATCGCTGATCGGTCGCGGGAGTTTTCCAAGCGGCAACAGGAATTGGAAACACGATTACTCGCCCAGGCCGGGCTGTTTGTGCGGGAACATGTCGCGAAGCGGCGCAGCGAGCGTGGCATCATGAGCTTTGGCGATCTGCTTCACAAAGTCGACGAGGCACTCGACGGCCGGCAGAAAGATTTGCTACTGGAAGGCCTGCGAGAAAAATATCGAGTCGCACTGGTTGATGAGTTTCAGGACACGGACCCGGTGCAGTATCGCATCTTCAGTCGGGTGTTTCGTGAAGCGGCTGAGATTCCCAATCCAGAAATCGATCGTGCTTTCATCATGATCGGCGACCCAAAGCAGTCAATCTATCGGTTTCGCGGAGCAGACCTGGCGGCTTACCTGGAAGCCGAACGGCAGACTCCGACCGAACATCGGCACAACATGGGGACAAACTGGCGGTCGGATCGTTCGCTCGTCAATTCAGTGCAAGCGGTTTTCGATAGTGTGTCGAATCCGTTTCTCAACGCAGACATCCCGCTGCCGGAAGTCAGCGCGCACCACGATGACCGGTTTCGCCCGGGCCCTGCGCTGTCAGTTTCGCTGATCTCGCGGCCCGAATATCAGGATTCGGACAAGACGATGTCGCGCAAAGTGGCTTTGGATATGACTGTCCAGCGGCTTGTGGAAGACATTGTTTCACAGCTGCAATCCGATGATGAAATCTGCACCGGAAATAATGAATGGCGGCGACTGAAGCCATCCGATATCGCCGTGTTATGTCGGACCGGTCGCGAGCTGAGAACCATTCAACAGGCACTGGCGGATCGCAGCGTCGCTTCCGTATTGCAGACGGACGAATCTGTCATCGAATCCTTCGAAGCGGAAGCGGCCCTTCACGTTTTGCGAGCTGTGCAGAATACGACCAGTCTGACTCGCCTGTTCAACGCCCTGCAGACGCCAGTCTTTGGACAGGATGCCGAGCAGCTCAATTCACTGCGCGACGACAGTGATCGGCTCTCACACTTTGTCGAACGGTTTCAGGAATGGAACTCGCTGTGGCAGCGCGACGGGTTCATTGTCATGTGGCGACGATTGCTGGGTGATGAGGGCACAATTGCCCGGCTGGCTGGTCAAATCACCGGCGAACGACAGATCACCAACTATCTGCACCTGGGAGAACTGCTGCATCGTCAGGCGGCGTCAGCACACGCCGGGCCTGACGAACTGCTGCGATGGTTCGAGCAGATGGTCAGCCAGAAATCGAAAGGCGACGATGATGCTCTGCTGCGGCTCGAAACGGACAGTGCGGCCGTGCAGCTTTGCACAATTCATAAGTCGAAGGGACTCGAATATTCGATCGTCTACTGTCCCACTTTGTGGTCTGTTCGTAGATGGGACGCCCCGGACGTCGTGATGTCTCGCAGTGGCGATGATGGCATAACGTTACCCATTCCGCAGATTGATGTCGGCTCGGAATTGCTGCCGATTCGCCAGAGTGAGGATCAGAAAGAAAGTGAAGCGGAAGATCGCCGTCTGCTATACGTGGCTTTGACCAGGGCGAAGCATCAATGCCACGTGTACTGGACGGCTGCCGAGAATTCAGGCAACTCAGCACTCGGCCAGATTCTACTCGGCGATCTTTCTGAGAAATCTTCCGACGTCGAACTGGAACGTCGGCTTAGAGAATGGGTCAGCAAATTTGGCATCGACCGCGCGACCGTCCGCAGCGGATCTTCTTTACCCCAACTCAACTCCGAGCTTCGATACGAAAGGCAGCAACGTACGGTCGACGAACTAACGGCTCGTCCGATTCGCCGGCAAATGGTCTCCGCCGTTTCGCAAACAAGTTTCACGGCACTGGCGTCTTCGGCCCATGGACGAATCGTTGACGAAATAGTCGATCGCGATTCCGTCAGCATGGTGTCGCGCAGTGATGCCGGCTCGTTGTTGGCCTCTACTGCAGAAGAAGTACCGCTGGCCACAATGCCCGGCGGGCGTCTGATCGGTGACGTTGTCCATTCGGTGTTGGAACACGCCTTGAAAACCGAAGAGGTGTTTGAAGCTTCACACGAGGAAACACTTCAGTACGTGACTCGGCTGCTTGAGCCGGCGATGGAGCGAATGCAACTGGAACCACGCTGGCTACAGCCCCTGGCGGCAACTCTGACAACCTGTCTGAACGAAACGCTGACACTCGGTCAGGACGAATGCTGCCTGTCAAAAATTGCACATCGCAGCCTTGCCACAGAGGTCCCGTTTCTTCTGCGGCTTGGTGGTACGGCGGAGTTTTCAACAAAGAAGATCGCGGCGGCGTTTGAATCGTCGCCCGACTCGCTGCTGCAAAGTTACGGTCGGCGAGTGCGGGCGATGTCCGTGTCTGGTTTGCAGGGATACCTGGCAGGGTTTGTCGATCTGGTCTTCGAGTCGAACGGAAAATGGTTTGTCGCTGACTACAAAACAAATTTCCTCGGTCCAACCTGGTCTGACTACACAACCGAGCGACTCGAATCGGCCATGATTGAACATGACTATCTTCTCCAGGCCGCGATCTACTCTGTCGCCGTCGGTCGACTGCTGACTCAACGGCTGACGAGCTTTGATCTTGAACGTGACTATGGCGGCTGTGTCTATTTTTACCTGCGAGGATTTCCGACGGCCGGTCCGCCTGAAACAGGAATCTGGCACTATCGGCCGCCGGCTGAATTCGTGAAGGCTTTGTCGGACACTTTGGACGGAGGACTGGCATCGTGAGTGCGCTCGCTTCATCGCTTACGTTTCAGCAATTGAAGGGCGACGGCGTTCTGGCGCCGATTCATCAGGCTTTCGGAGAAACCGTGCAGCGGCTCGACGCCGTCGCAAACTCCGATGTCGTACTCGCCGCCGTGCTGTGCAGCGAGCAACTGGCCAGAGGGCACGTGTGTCTCGATCTGTCGGACGCTCACTCAATTGTGTTTCCGACATTAGAGACGGATTCACGAATTCGACAGTACAACAACTGGCCGAAGGAAGCGGAATGGGCCGACAAATTGCAGAACAGTCCGTTGGTGACGGTCGCGGATGCGGAAACAGATCAGCATTCAATCTCAACACCACTCGTGCTGGACGCGGTTCGGAGCCGGCTTTACCTGGCTCGGTACTGGTATTTCGAGCAAAAGCTAGCCACCAACATTGCCGAGCGGTTGAAGCAGGAGCCTATACGGATTGACGAGCTCCAACTTCAGCACGAAATCGCTCGACTGTTTCCTGATCGAGAGAACATTGGCAGCCGCGATCAGTGTCTGGCAGTTGGAAATTCGGTTGATCGTTGGTTCTCGATCATTACTGGCGGACCTGGAACGGGTAAGACGACGACGGTTGCCCGGTTACTGGCTCTCAGATTGTCGCAGCATCTTGCCGCGGGAAATGATCCCGCCGAGCTGAAAATCCTGCTGATGGCTCCAACGGGCAAAGCGGCTCAACGGCTGAACGAGTCTCTCAGTCGTGCCACTCAACTGCTAACCGTGAATGCGCAGGTTCACGAAGCGTTAAGGCAGGTTTCCGCAGGGACGATTCATCGGCTTCTGGGCTGGACGCCTCGCCCGCCCGAACGTGGCGGACCATTTCGACACCGGACGGAAGTGCCACTTGAGGTCGATATTGTTCTCGTTGATGAAGCTTCGATGGTCGACCTCGCGTTGATGTGCCGGTTGTTCGACGCGATTCCCAAATCAGCTCAAGTGATTCTGATCGGTGACCGTGACCAGCTCGCATCAGTCGAAGCCGGGGGAGTCTTCAGCGACTTGTGCGGAACGTTGATCGGCGACACGTTAGATCGTCTGGACGATTCACGGCGAGCCGTCATCGCTCAACGAACCGGGTTACAATCGGCGAGAACTTCCTTAGCAGAGTCGTTGTCACTGGAGTCGAGATCGACGAGGCAGATTGAAGAGCCACTCAGAAATAAAAAGACGTCACGGCGAAAGCAAAAGGCCAATCCGAATCAGATGACACTGTTTGGCGGCGACGACAAAGCTTCTGAATCTGATACAGAGCCCGTCGCGATAAACTGGGAAAACAGCGTTACGCGAGAATCGCTGGCGGTGTCGACCGATGTGCTGACCGAAAGCGTAGCCACGCTTAACTATAGTCATCGGTTTTCTGCTGAGAGCTCGCTTGGTCAACTGGCAGCGGCGATTCGTGAAGGACGAGCAGATGACGCAGTGACCCTCTTGCGAGACGCCGATCCGAGCGAGATTCAGTGGCTCGATGGAAGCGGCAAAGAGGACTCTTCCGTCGACGTCGTGATTGCACAGGCCGTGGACGGTTACCGCGGTTATCTGGAGCAGCTTGGCCGCAAACCAATTGGCTCGAAAGAGGTTCTGCAAGCGGCGGCTCAAGTCAGAGTTCTGACCGCTCATCATTCGGGACTACGGGGAGAGGCAATTCTGAATCAGCGAATTGCAGATCGGATGATGGCGGACGGTTTGCTGAATTCGTACGCGGGAGATCAGCTCGGACGGCTGGTGATGGTCACTCGGAACAACTACCGGCTTGATCTGTTTAACGGAGATGTCGGCGTCGTGGCAAAGGTCGACCATGATTCAATCTCATCGAATTCATCCGGGCGAGGTCGTGTCGTAATCTTCGAAGATGGCAACGAGGATTCCGGAGTACGCCGCGTTCCGGCGGCGCTGGTCCCCGGAGTTCGCGATTGCTTCGCCATGACGATTCACCGCAGCCAGGGTTCAGAGTTTCGTCAGGTGCTGCTGGTCCTGCCTGAGCATGATTCGCCAGTACTGTCTCGCGAACTGCTGTACACGGCCGTGACCCGGGTGAAGGAATTCCGCGATGCGGCAGGTGGAGCAGCATTGCCAGGATTTCTCAGCATTGCCGGCAGCGAATCTGTGCTCCGAGGGGCGATTACCAGATGCAACCATCGGGTCAGCGGGCTTCGCGAAGGTGTCGAGGATCACGCAAGACTTCGCCCAAACGATAACCCCTGAACTTTCCAGACAACCCAGACTTACATCTGTACGTCAAACTGTGCCGATAATCTTGGTTCTAAGCAATAAAACGGTTGTGTCGATCACCTGGGCTGGTCGATGAAAAAGAAGACACGCCTCCGTTGCGAGGTGCGCGGAAGAATTCGCGTATCCGCCGCGGTGGTTCGCTGAGTTGAGAGGTCGGATACCGATCAATCGGCGGGCGTCAGGTGATTCTCTCATGGATGAGCGGAATACGCCGAGTCCTCTTTCGTGGATCAGGACAAAGCACGATGAATGGAGTCAGAGGCAGCAACGGTAACGGCTCAGGCATGGCGTTCGGAGTTCGCCATCTGAAAGCTTCGCGGCGGCACGGGTTGGCATGGATCAGATCGACGGTGATCGGGTCTTCGATTTTGACCGGTGCGCTCGGGCTGATTGCGGGTTGCGGGTTCAGTCGGCCAGATGATTCCGTCGATGCCAACGCCGATGCCAACTACTACCAGATCTCGTCGGCTTCGATCGAGTTTCCAAATATTATGGATCCGATCAACAACGACGTTCTGGCAACCGCTCCGCCGCTGACCGTGACTGACGAATCCGACATCGAATTCAGGTATGTCCCTCTGCAGGAAGCAGTGCACACCGCCCTGAGGAATTCTCGCGTGCTTAGGGATCTGGGTGGAGCCATTCTGCGAAGCCCTGGCGACATGGACACGTCGTTTGATGTCGCGCTGCAGGAGCTCGATCCGCGATTCGGTGTTGCAGCCGCGTTGAGCGAATTCGACGCCTCGTTTGCAACGTCTACGTTCTACGACAAGAACGACCGAGCGCTTAACAACCAGTTCTTCGGTGGTGGTACAAGGCGTCTGAAACAAGACACTGCCACAATCGAGTCGCAGCTGACGAAACGAGCGGGCACTGGTACGGAACTGACATTCCTCAACCATACGGAATACGATCGAAACAACGCTCCTGGTAACTTCTTCGGCAGTGCCTGGACCACGTGGCTTGACATGGAAGCACGGCACCCACTGCTTCAGGGAGGCGGTACCGAGTTCAACCGAATCGCCGGGCCGAGCAATTCTCCGACAAGCATCAATGGTGTCGTGATTGCTCGATTACGAACTGATACGTCGCTGGCAGATTTCGAAATGTCAGTTCGTGACTTTGTCAGCAATGTCGAAAACGCCTATTGGGATTTGTACTTCGCTTATCGAGATCTCGATGCTCGTATCATGGCTCGCGATAATGCTCTGGCCACGTGGAATCGCATCAACGCTCTGTATAAAAGTGGACGTGTCGGCGGTGAAGCGGAAAAAGAAGCACAGGCTCGCGAACAATACTTCAGGTTCCAGGAGCAGGTTCAAAACGCATTGAGCGGTAAGCTCGACGGCGGGACACGGACGAATAATGGAACTGCCGGCGGGACATTCCGCGGCACGGGCGGTGTACTTTCTTCCGAACGTCGCCTGCGATTGCTGATGGGCATGCCGATCAACGATGGCAAGTTGCTGAGACCTCAAGATGAGCCAATCATTGCTCAGGTCAATTTCGAGTGGGATTCTATTCTGGTCGAGGCATTGACTCGTCGCGGCGAGTTGCGACGTCAGAAGTGGGTGATCAAACAGCGCGAGCAGGAGCTGATCGCTTCACAAAACTTTCTTCTACCATCGCTCGATCTTGTCGGTCGGTACCGTTGGCGAGGTCTCGGTCGTGACCTCTTAAAACAGCACGATCCGGCGACTCCAACAGCAGCTATTGCGGGCGATCTCGACGCCGTCTCGTTTAACAACGCCGCGGAAAATCTGTTCGGTGGAAACTTCCAGGAATGGCAGCTTGGATTTGAATTCAGCATGCCGATTGGAAACCGTCGAGCACACGCCGCAGTAGAATATGCCGAACTGCTGCTCAGTCGTGAACGAGCCATCCTGTCGGAACAGGAGCGTGAAGTCGTGATGGCCCTGAGCGAGGTCGTAGCCGAACTCAGCCGTACGTGGTCGGTCATGGAAACGTCAGACGATCGTCGCATCGCGGCAGACGAGCAGCTCAACGCAGTTCAGGCAGCGTTCGATGCTGACAAAGTGAACTTTGACGTGCTGCTGGATGCTCAGCGACGGTTCCTGGACGCTGAAACGAATTATTACCGAGCATTGGTCGAATACACGATCGCCGTGCGAAACGTGCACTTCGAGAAGGGTTCGCTGCTTGACTACAACGAAGTCTTCCTGACCGAAGACTTGTGGCCAATGCAGGCTTACGCGGATGGGATGCGTCGATTTAAGAATCAAATTCCGTTGGACATGATGAACGGGATAATCAGTCGACCAGAACCACTCAGCGCCGGACCGTACAAGCAGAACATGATGCCCGGCGACGCTCCCGAATGGGAAAACGGATCGTTCACCGCAGAGCCACTGAAGCCTGAACTGACTGAGCCGCAACCGCTTGAACCTGAGAATGATTCTGCATCCTTGCCGAACGATGCATTGTCCGCCGAGGCAAATGCCTTACAGTCTGCCGGTCGTTTCGATGTTTCGCAGGAAGTCATCGCCCCGGAACTACCGGAAGCCGTATCGCCGGACCTGAGCTTTCTTCGAAGTCTCGACGATGCAGATCCGGCCCGGGACGACGGTCCTGAATTCATGACGGACGAAATTGTCGAGCCGACAGAATCGGTCGAAACCTTCGCACCGATTGAGTTCGAGTCTTCGAGCACTTCCGATGTCGAATCAGATTCTGAGTTCCTGGAAGTTGCTCCACTGCCTCCAGCCGAGCCGTCGGACTTCCTTCCTCCCATTCCGGCTGACGAATAGTCAGAATACTTCGCGAGGAACGAACGATGGAAACGCTCTGGCAAACGCAACGACGGTCAGCAGCGTGCGGCTTGTTGAGTAGTGTGTTTCTTGTGACGGCAGTCGTGTTGTCCAGAAGGATCTCTGGCGACGCGAGTGCGTTCCCTTCCGAGCTGGCCGCTTGCCTGACAGGAGTTGCGGCAAGTTTGATCGGGATTCTCGCAGCATCGCTGCCTGACCTGATCAGCGTTCGGCTCGCTCGTCCGCAAAGAACTCTGCTGATTTCGGCGTGCGGTATCCCCGGAGTAATGCTGGGGCTGGCCGTCATGCCCACGGCAAGCTCGACCGGCCTGGCGTGCCTGCTCGGTCTTTTTGTCGCCGCTGTTTGGACGTTGTCGGTCGTCGAGTATGAAGGAGCGGTTACACCGTCAAAGACTCCAGCTCGTTCGCTATCAGAACGATCAATTGCCAGCAATCAATCGTCAAAAACGATTGCTGAGACAGCATGCTTTTCAGCAGCTTCCAGCGACCTGGCATCTGACGATCTCACGCTTGATGACCGCTTGGCACTGCGGGCAACAGATTTCGAAGCACACGTCGTGGCCGATGCACGAATCGGTGACTCCGAAAGCGAAGAACCGACAGCAGCATTGCCGTTTGAATTGAACGAACCGATGCCGCATCCAGCCAGCAACCCGGAGACGACGCAATGGATGAGTCGGTCGCAGGTCGAAGGATTGGATGTGGCGGAAGGTTCATTCAGAGTTCGCTTCGCAGCCAGTCAGCGCCTCGCGCCGGTACATCTGCCATTCTCGCCGCCGCTGGCTGACACACCGGAATTTGAGTGCGAATCAGCAGACGGTTCTGATCTCCGTTTCCGAACAACCGCCGTGCATGCGTACGGAATTCGCATCGAAGTCAACCGTTCAGCCGACTGCGACGATGAAGCAGTCGTCGAAGTTGCCTGGATGGCCAGCGCGTCTCTCAGCGATTCGGTGGCGGCGTAAGTTTGGAGATCGCTGTAGCCAGCGACTCTTTACCGGACGTTACCTGAGCTTCGATGCTCAACGCAACAACTCCTACAGAGCTAACCCAGCCGGGTTCGATTTTCACCAGATCTTTGAGCGTTGTAATTAACGCTTTGGCTTTCAGTTTCTCAGCGGTCGCTGTCAACTTCTGAATGTCACTCTGATCGTAGTGGTGATGGTCCGGAAACCCCACCAGCTCGTGGATCGAAACTTCGGCGGCTTTCAGTGTCTTCCGAAATCCATCGGGATTGCCGATTCCGCAGAACGCGAGCGTTACAGGATTTGCGTTCGAATTCGCCACTGAATTGTGTTCGGCGGTGAGCTCCACAATAGCGGTCTGAGTTCCCGTTGCGTCGACTAGTCCAGTTGGAACAAACGATACTTCAACGTTTTCCGCAGTCTGGTTGTTCCATCCGACGATCTCCCAGATGGCTGTCCGCGAGGCTTCGTCGATCAGATCAGCGCGTGTCAAAATGACGATGTCCGCTCTACGAAGTCCTGATACCGACTCTCGCAGAAGACCTCGCGGCAGCAACGCATCGTGTCCCCATGGATTCAAAGCGTCAATGAGGACAATGTCCAGATCCCGCTTGAGTCGTCGATGCTGAAACGCGTCGTCGGCGATAATCACGGTGCAACCATCATCTACAGCGACTTCGTGAGCAGCGGCAACTCGATCCCGATTCTGAACGTGTGGCGTCCCCGGGCAAAGTAGCGTCAGAACTCGAGCTTCGTCGTTACCACCTTCGGACAGTTCTCGATACCCGCGACTAATCAGGCCAGGTTGATGTCCGAGCTTCTGCAACATACCGACCAGCAGCGCCACCGTTGGCGTCTTACCAGTGCCGCCGGTTGTCAGGTTACCAACGCTGATCACCGGCACCGGAGCTGCGTGTGAGAATTTAATTCCCAGATCAAACAACAAGTTGCGAAAGCCAGTACCGCATCGGTAGCCCCAAGAGGCAATCCACAGGATGCCGCACATAAACCGGCTGCCAAGTGACTTCGGCGGACCGGAAATCAGCGTCAGAAACTTCTGTTCGGCAGTCTTTGTCCGTCGGTCCATGAATCTTGGCTTTGAATCGTCGAAGACGGCGGAGCGACAAGTACGGCAACTGCCACAGCGACGGCCGCGTTCAACGAAAACGATGATTCCAGGGAAAGTGACGAAGTTCGGCTGAAGCATCGCAAACGTAGTAGAACGATTCTGCGGCTGCAACGCATTGCAGCGACATGGACAGAATGCTCGAAGTCGCTCTCGCCGAAAGCCGATAACAACGATTCACGAAGAGTCTTCCGGTTATTCCGGAGCAGGCCGCATTTCTTCCGTTCCGAGACTGCACCCATGTCCGAAGTCGCTCTGCACGACATCGCGGAGCAGTTCGACGACGAGCCGGTGCTCCCGTACTGGAGACAGGCTCGCGAACCGCTGGCGTGTCTGATCTTCCTCGCGCCGCTGCTGGCCATCTACGAACTCGGCGTTCTGTGGCACGGATCCAGCGAGGGAAGCATCCGTAACGGTGCTGACTTCTGGATGAGAAACTGGCTGCAGGGGGCGGGCGTCGACGCCATTGTGCTGCCAATTCTGGTTGTCGGAGTGTTGCTCACATGGCATCGCTGGGGCGAGTATCAGTGGCGAATCTCGCGCGAGACGTTGATCGGCATGTTCGCCGAAAGCCTGCTGTTCGCCGTTGTGCTGCTGTTCGTTGCGCAGCTTCAGGACATAGCATTTCAGTGCTGGTTTCCTGGCGAAGTCAGTATTCGCCAGATGACCCCCGGCGAACGTCCGCTTCTGGCATTCGGGAGCGAACTCGGTCCTCGACTGATCAGTTACGTCGGCGCCGGAGTGTACGAAGAGGTCATGTTTCGCCTCGCGTTGCTGCCGGTCGTTTTGATCGGTTTGCGACTGATCCTCCGTATGCCCAAAGGCTGGTCAGCTGTAATGGCCGTCTTTCTGACAAGCGTGGTGTTCTCGGCTGCCCATTACGCTGGGCCTGCCGGTGAAGCATTCTCGCTGTTCAGTTTCACCTTCCGAGCAACCGCTGGTTGCTTCTTCGCGACGGTCTATCTGCTACGAGGTTTCGGAATCACCGTCGGCTGCCACGCGTTCTATGACGTGCTCGTTGGGCTCCTCACTGCCAGCCTGTAGCCGCTTCGAACGTTACACGTCGGAGATTGGTTGAGTGCGCCGACAGTACCACGGCACATCCCTCCCGAGCGAAATCGCAACGCTACACGCGTCGCCTCATCCGCCGGCCTGACAGGAACGAGCCATCGAATCGTCAACGCCCTAAAAATGACTGCAACCTTTGTCGTGAACGCCGACTGCCGGCCAGCCTGTGATTTGGAAGAGAGTCTCTCAGATCAGGTGTTACCACCGCCGATGTCCCGAGAGGTGAGTTTGCCACTCAATCAAAACAGGATTCCTGTTTCACACATAGGCGTTTCAGCACCCACCACTCTCACGTGTTTCACGGCTAATTGGGAATTGTTAAGCCAATCATCAAAAAGCCAACCTCTCACTCCCAGATTCTTCGGCCGTCACGTGTGCCCGTAGAATCCACACCAGCGAGGCAAAGCACATGATTCGAGCAATCTTTTTCGCCGGCGGCCTGTTCGTCGCTCTTTGTGGCGTATCGTTTCTGATGGTCGACAAGATGGTTCTAACCGCATCGGCCAGCAAGACGGAAGAACGCACTCGCGAGTTCCGTGGCCTCTTCATGGAAGACGCTGACTCAGATCGCAAAGTCTTCAACCCCCCCGAATGGGCCGCATTCTGCCTGATGTCCGTCGGCACAGTGACGATGCTCTACTCCGTTGCACTGCCCAAACGTCATCACTAAGGAAGTGTTGCATGTGAGCCTCTATGAAAGACCGACTTTCTTCAGTCGGCTGAAGAAGGTGCTGCGAGGGATGCCGAGACTGCGAGCGGCTTTTGATTTGTTGCCCCCGTTTTCCTGCAGGACTCGGCGAAGTATTTCGACTTCTGAATCCGGCGATGCATCGAAGCTTTCTGCCATTGTTGCTCTAACGTTGGCTATCGTTCCAAGTGGTGGACTCGGAACTTCGGCTGCCGATTGTTCAGACGTGAATGTCTGAGGCACCTGATTCGGTGTTGAATCCACGGAGATCGTTCGCAGCCGGGGCTGCTGTTGAGGTCGTCGAGCGGCGGTCACAATTTCGTCGGGCAGATCCCGAAGAGTGATACACTCGCTGTCGCACATCACGACAGCTCGCTCGATAACATTCTCCAGCTCGCGGATGTTGCCCGGCCAGTGATAATGTTTGAGCGCTTCCAGAGTCGTTTCATCGATGTGAGAGATCCGCTTCCCTAACTTCTCGGCGACTTTCTTCAGAAAGTAGATAGAGAGCTCGAATAGGTCTTCGGTGCGTTCGGAAAGCGTCGGCAGCGTGATATTTACAACGTTCAGACGATAAAATAAATCGTCACGAAACTTGCCATCTTTGATCAACTGATTCAGATTCTGGTGTGTCGCCGTGATGAGTCGTACGTCGACCTCGACCGTCCGCGTTCCACCAACCGGCTCGAATGATCGCATCTGCAGAACTCGCAGTAGTTTGATCTGAGTCTCCAGTGAAATGTCACCAATTTCGTCGAGGAACAACGTTCCACCGTGAGCCATTTCGAAGCGACCGACCCGATCTTTGTGTGCACCGGTAAACGCGCCTTTGACGTGGCCAAAAAGTTCGCTTTCAAGAAGGCTCGACGAGAGAGCGGCACAGTGAACTCGAATCAGAGGCCCATTTCTTCTGGGGCTATTTTCGTGCAGTGCAATCGCAAGCAATTCTTTGCCTGTTCCGCTGGCCCCCTGAATCAAGACCGTCGATTCAGAGACAGCGACCTTCTGCACTGTATCAAGCACTCGGCGAATGGCAGGGCTGTTGCCTTTGATCATGTCGCGTTGAAGTTCATTTGACTGCGTTACGTGAACGCCCTTCGTGCTGCCAGTCAGCTCTGCCTGCATGATTGCAATCTGTTGTCGCTGCTCGTCGATCTTGCCAGCCTTCAAACTGATTTCGTCATTCAATCGTGCGAAATCCTGATGGACTTTCACGCTTCGCAAAGACATCGCCGTAAACTGAGCGAGTGTGTGCAGAAAAGTCAGGTCTTCTGCAGTGTACGGAGTGCCGTCGTGGCGTTTGCCAAGAATGGCGATCCCTTCTACTTCGTCGTCGACGACCAGCGGAAACATCAGCTCGCTGCGAAGATCTTTCAGGGTGAGATTCAACGGATCGTTTGCTGCCGCTGTCGCACGTTGAATTGTGACTTCCTGCTTGAGTCTTTCGCCAGCCTCTGTTGAATCAGGAAAACGCTCAGGAAGTACACCATCTCCATCCATTGCCACTAACTGGAATTCATCGTTGCTCGATTCACGCAGATACAAAGCTCCCATTACCGCGCCGAGGACTTCCCGACACGAAGCCAGCATCCTCAAACCAAGCGAGTGCCGATCTTCCAATTGGTCCATTGCACGATTGACCCGCTGAAGCGCTCGGTCGAGCTGATACTTCTCCCGGTAGAATCGCCGGTCGATGCTTTGCTGAAGTCGGTCGCGGCTCCACGTTAAGACAACGACTAGAAATGTCAGCAGCACACCGATGGACAGAACCTGCTGTAATACCCCTGGGATACTTTCCGAGACGTTAAAGTCGTTCGCAAAAAACATCGCCAGAGCAACGCACACGCCGTAGCCAATCGTCAGTCCCTGGCTGGCCAAGTGGTACAGCATGCCGCGAGTCACGAATTCATCGACCAGCATCAGCTTGAACCGAACAATGCCTACCGTATAAGCCAGTGTGAACGACAGGCTCGCCAGGAACATTGGAATACGGGCACTGCCAAGTGCAAAGGCCGTGCGATCAAACAGTGCCAGGTAGAGCGTGTAGCTGACCGGAACCGCCGATGCCAGACTCGCAAAGAACATCCATTTAATCTGACTTCGCTCCGAAGGGCTGGGAGCTGTCAGAAACTCAGTCGCAAGCGCGATCAGCATCACGCAAAAGCAAAGAGCAGCAAAAGCAAGATACAGATAGACCGATTCGCGCAGAGTTGCCAGGCACCAAGTGACGTCCTGGACACGTTCCATGCTCATGCCGTCGTGGGCGAGGCTCCAGGCTGCGACCAGTAGCCCGGTCATGACGATTGCTGCCAGAATCGGAACCGCGTAAATCGCTGCAATCGTCCGCTGCGGGTGATGCTCCATTGGGCCAAGTGGCCTGGGATAACACAGAAAGAAGTGTACGGATACGGCGGGCGTCAGAAGAGCACAGACAAGGAATGGCAAATTAAACAGCGGACTATTGGCGATGACCCACCAGTGGAAACCTCCAATGAAAGCAGCCATCGCGACAGCACACATCCCAAAAAACAAACGCGCCGTGCGGTCAAACGGGCGGTGCCAGGCAGCCAGCGCACTAACCGCGAAGATTGCAAATTGAAGCACCAGCCAGATAAATGAAATCAGCACTTCTGACAGCGGGATCGACTGAATGACGATCCAACCTCGCACTGGTTGACCATCACGCAGGAACTCAATTTCAACCGTCCTGTCGCCACCAACGGACAGTAGCGATGGTAACATATCTTCGATGTAGATGGATGGATCTTCACCCTCATCAAGAATGCCGTGAGTTGGAATCGGTGCGTCTCGCAGGTACTGAAGTCCAGAGCTGAAATCGAGGAATGTTCGGACAGACTTATCGTGAATACGAACCAGGACGTCGCCTTTCTGCGGCTTGACCCCAAAGTGTTCAAAGTCAGTGAAGCCGCGGATTACCATGCCATAAGTGATCTGTTCCGACTCATCCGCATCAGAATCGGCATCCGAAAGCAGCCCCCGAATACCAATATCCGGAGTCGTGCCAACATAGCCGAGGACCAAGACTGAGTAGATGACGACTGAGATTCCCAGCCCCATGACGAGCAGCTTAGGTCGCGCAAGTTCACCTTCCATCTTGTCGATACCCCTGTTGCTCGGCGCTTTTCGGCGCCGAATTACTGACGACACAATCTGTCGAAAACACGACAGTTAACTCATTTTGAGCTGCAAAATGCAAGTGACGGCGCCGATTTCGATAGATTTGGGTGGTCAGCAGATTATTCGTCACCCGTTTGGCACACTGCATGCTTTGTATTGAGGCACCCAGCTTGGCCCTCGAGAGTT
>CALGTK010000330.1 GCA_937904325.1 uncultured Planctomyces sp. | reverse complement strand
GAACCATCTTTGGTGAGAAAATCGGTAGTCGTTATCTGTCCGGAATTGCCTGGCTGGACTCAGCGAATTCTCTGGGGGCCAGGTTGCCCAGAGAACTATGTGGTCGATGATTGTTGTAGTCCTGTCGCCAGTCTTCAACCTTGGTCTTAGCGTCGTCCAGAGACAGGAACCAGTTTTCGTTCAGACACTCGGCGCGAACTCGCCCGTTGAAAGACTTGATGAAAGCGTTATCCGTGGGTTTGCCGGGGCGACTGAAGTCGAGAGTGACCTGATTGACATAAGCCCACTGGTCCAGAATCTTCGACGTGAACTCCGTGCCGTTGTCGACTCGGATCGATTTCGGAAGACGACGTCCCATTCCAATTCGATCCAAAGCTTCGACAACTTCATGGCCTCCCAGACGCTGGCCTACAACGATCGCCAGACTCTCACGGGTAAAGTGATCGACTATCGTTAACAGCCGAACTCGACTCCCGTCGAATAGTTCGTCGGCCATAAAATCCATCGGCCAACAGTCGTTAATGCGAGTTGTCTCGGGGCGATCAACGCGTTTCCGGCAACTGACTCGACGGCGAGGAGTCTTCGTACGAAGACTCAGGTTTTCCTCGCAATAAAGGCGGTAGACACGCTTCGCATTGACCTGCCAGCCTTCACGACGAAGCAGAATATGCAGACGTCGATAGCCGTATCGAACACGAACGGCCGCCAGTTCTTTAAGACGCATTCGCAAAGCAGCCTGCTCATCCTTCGTCGACTCATACCGGTAAGTTGAACGAGCCAGTCGAACCAGACGGCAAGCATAACACTCACTGATCCGGTAGCACTGGCAAACGCGATCAACCACCTGACGAAGGCGGGCAGGCTTCAGAGCTTTTTTGAAAGGACGTCCTGAAGAATCTGCTTGTCCAGACTCAGGTCGGCCACCAGGGACTTCAGGCGACGGTTCTCGTCCTCAAGAGACTTCAACCGCCGAAGTTCCTCAACGCCCATCCCCGCAAACTTCTTCTTCCATCGATAGAACGTCTGCTGACTGATCCCAAGCTTCCGGCAGACCTCTTCGATTGGCGTATCAGACTCTACCTGTCGTCATCCAAAAGCTATCTGCTCATTCGTAACTCGAGACTTCTTCATCCCACAATCTCCGCGTTCTGCAAGGACAGATATCTATCTCGATTTTCTCACATTCAATGGACCAGTTTCACGGGAGCACGTCAAACGCTGCCGCGGGGTGCGTAACGTGCGGCAAGCAATTCCTGTTGGCGCTCGTGCAATTGTTCGAAGCAATCTTCAAACGCTCGTTGCCGGTCGTCCGGATCATCAGAAGTCGCGGCGTATTCACTGGCCAACTGCTTAAAAACCTGGTCGTCGAAAACGTGTCGGTCCCGCTGGTGATCGCGTCGAAACTACAGCACCTGCATACGAGCAATGCCCAGTGCCCACGGCATGAAGTTCGAGCCTGCTTTGAACTCTCCCGCCTTCCGCCACAGAACGACATTAGTCTCCTGCTGGATGTCCCGCGTCGCATCGAGATTCCCGACCAGCGACAGGATGTAGGCAAAAATGCCGTTCGGACAACGGGTCAGCTCACGCACAAAATGTTCGGCAGGGACGGGATCTATCACGTGAAAGTTGTACTTTCCGCGAAATATGAGAAAGTCAGTGCAGGCCAGGTTGCCTGCCTGAAGAGTATCTCCACAAGGACTCTCGGTCTTAGCAGGCAATTTAGAAGAAGTTTCTGGAAGGTCAGCTGCAAGTTTCGGTTCGACCGCACCTCTGGTGAACCTGAACTCCGAATTTTCCTGGGCAACCAACGTTTGATTCTTCGGACAATCACTTTCCGCAGTTCGAAAAGCGCCCAGAGAGAGGAACCCTTCTTGATGATCGCTACTGGTAAGCAATCCAGCAGGAAAATATTTTCTTGGGCATAAGCGATGCCGGATGCTGCTCAAGCAGCCAGATCGAGGTCTGCGAAGCGTTTTAAAAGATCGGCTATCTCACGAGAGTTCGAGCAAAGAGAAGTTCTAAAAGCATCGACCCGGGTGTTGGTTTCTGAACGTTGCCATTTGGTTATATCGCAGAAAGGTGACTATTGCGTTTTCCAGAATGACGGCATGAACAGGACCAGGATCGCGAACAGCTCCAGTCGCCCTGCAAGCATCAGGAGCGACAGCAGTAGTTTGCTTTGTGGGGCGAAGAGTGAAAAGTTCATGGTCGGTCCAACGGCTCCAAGACCCGGGCCGATGTTGTTTAACGTGGCCGCGACAGCACTGGCGCAGTCGATCAGTTCGATGTTGTGTCCGTCGGTCTGGCCCCATGGGCCGCCGGGTTCGATTGCGACGAGCAGCATGAAACTCGACACAAACATCAGCAACATAAAACTAAAGTAAACGATGACTTCATGGCGAAGTGTTTTGTCGAGGTTGACTCCAGCGATTCGTAGCGGCCGAACGACGTTCGGGCGGAAAGACTGCTCGGCTTCCAGTTTGAGGATTCTTGCAAACAGAAGAAAACGGACGACTTTGATACCGCCAGCCGTTGAGCCGGCACAGCCACCGATAAACATCAGCCCAAAGAGCAACGCGCGACTGAAGCTTCTCCACTGGTCGAAATCTTCCGTTCCGAATCCAGTTGTGGTCGTGATGGAAACCGACATGAATGCCGCGTGCCTGATAGTTTCACTTAACGATCCGTATCGCTGCTCGGCCCAAAGACTAAACGCCAGTAGCAATGTCGCGACCGCCAGAATGGAAAGATAAAGCCTGAATTCAGGATCGCGATAAAAAGGTGCAAACCATCGAAGCAGCGGATTTTTCCCAGGCTTTTTCTGCTGCGAAATTGCCATGTAGTAAAGGTTGAAGTTCGTTCCCGCGAGAAGCATGAACGCGATGAGCGTCCATTCGATGGTCGAGCTTTGAAAATGTCCCACGCTGGCGTTCCATGTGCTGAAGCCTCCGGTCGCCATTGTTCCGAAGGTATGGCACAAGGCGTCGAAGACGGACATTCCTTCTGCACAAAGGATACCTGTCAGCACTACGCTGAGCCCTACATAGATGCCCCACATTGTGAGCGCTGTTTGGCGGACTCGTGGCCTGACGGCTTCCGAAATTGGCCCCGGAACTTCACGTCGCATCAAAGCCTTGCCGCCAGCACCGAGTTGCCCCAGTACCGCGACGAACAGCACGATGATGCCCATGCCTCCCAGCCAGTGGGTAAAACATCGCCAGAACAGGACGCAGCGCGGGATGAGTTTTTCGGGGTGCTGGTCAGACGCCGCTCCCGCAGGTGGAGCTTCGAGGTGCGTCAGGATGGAAGCGCCCGTTGTGGTGAAACCAGAGACCGATTCAAAAATGGCATCGGCAATCGAAACAGGCACAATCTGATCGCCCTGTTGATGCCTCACGCCAGAAAGCAGAAACGGCAGGCTTCCAAGAAGTCCGGAAAGAATCCACCCGAGTCCCACGATGGCAAGTGATTCTTTGCGGAGAACGGTGCCGGTCTCGCGCCGCCCAATCAGGAACAGTCCGCCGCCAATGGCCAGACAAAGCACCAAAGACGAAATGATTCCCAGGAACCCGTCGGCTTCGAATGTCTCGGTCTCTCCCAGTAGCGGAAAGGCCCACGGCAGGCTGAACACCATCGACCCGCCGACGAGCATTCCCAGGAGTCCGAGCATGCGGCACAGCAGCAGCCAGTTCATGAAAACCGTTTCTGAGGCTCAATGTCGACGTGGTGGTCGAACTGGACGTTTCGCCCGAACGGTGCAGGAGTGATACAGTTCTCAAATGCACCGTTGGGAAGATGAGATTTGACAATAGACTACCTACCCACGAACAGATTGCCACACACCGGCTGAATCGGTTCGAATCTTTGATAAAAGCAGGATTGTTTCACGTATGCCGCACACTCGAGATTCGCAGGAATGGCGGAACGCCGTTTCGCAGAAACAGTTTCTGGAAGTCATCAGTCGAGACGAAGCGACTCACAGATTTCGCCAGCACCTGGATTCGAAGCCGAAGAATCGGGAGTCGGTTTCGCTGCCAGAATCACTTGGGCGAGTGCTCGCGGTCGATGTCGTTTCGGAAATTGACGTCCCTGCATTTGATCGATCGAATGTTGACGGTTTCGCGGTTCAGGCTGCGGACACCGCCGGAGCCATGGAAGAATCGCCCGCGGCGTTATCCCTGAATTCAGAAGTGCTTTCGCCCGGCGCTGCTCCGACGTTGGATGTTCAGCCTGGAACTGCCACTCCGATTGCGACCGGCGGAATGTTGCCGAGAGGTTCGGACGCGGTTGTCATGATCGAACATACCGAGATAGCAGTCTCGCCGGATGCTGGGACCACAGAGCAAGATTCCATGCTGCGCATTTTTCATCCGGCAGCCTCGGGGCAGGCCGTCACGTTTGCTGGCACTGACATCGCTCGCGGCGAAACTGTTTTGAGATTTGGTAAGTTGATTACCTCGCGCGAGATCGGAGTTTTGGCCGCATTGGGGCTTACGTCGGTCGAGGTGTGGAAGAAGCCCCGCGTCGCCATCGTGTCGACGGGCAACGAGATCGTCCCTCCCGGGGAAGCGTTGCCGACTGGGTCGGTTTACGACTCCAACGCGGCGATTCTGTCGGCCGCTGTGGAAGAACTTGGTTGCCAACCGATCTCGCTGGGAACCGTCCGCGACGACGTTGATCGATTGCGGGAAATTATTCGGTCAGCCGATGACTGTGATGCGATTGTACTTTCAGGGGGAACGTCAAAAGGAGCGGGCGATCTTTCCTACCAGGTCGTCAGCGAGTTGACCGATCCGGGAATTGTCGCTCACGGAGTTGCATTGAAACCCGGTAAGCCGATCTGCCTGGCCGTAAACGCTGGTCGCCCTGTGGTTGTACTTCCTGGTTTTCCGACGTCGGCGGTTTTCACGTTCCATGAGTTCGTTGCCCCGGTCCTGCGAGAGATGGCGGGATTGGGGCCTGAAAATCGACAGACCGTGGAAGCGACATTGCCGATCCGAATCAATTCGGATCGTGGCCGGACGGAGTATTCTCTGGTCAGCCTGGTACGTGGTGAGGCTGGTCTTTCGGCCTCGCCGATGGGCAAAGGATCGGGCTCGGTAACAACATTCAGTCTGGCTGATGGGTTCATTACAATTGGTCAGAACATCGAGATCCTTGATGCAGGATCGTCCGTGTCTGTGACGCTACTCGGTCGCGAACTGGTCCCTGCCGATCTGGTCGTCATTGGCAGCCACTGTGTTGGTTTAGATTTTCTACTCGGGGAAATGCGTCAACGAGGATTTACGTCGCGGGTTCTGCATGTGGGAAGCATGGGAGGCGTGGCTGCAGCAAAACGCGGCGAGTGCGACATTGCCGGTGTGCATCTGATGAACCCGGCTACTGACGAATATAACCGGCATTTACTGACGGAAACGCTTGACCTGATGACGGGGTATCGGAGGCGTCAGGGAGTCGTGTTTCGTCAGGGCGATGATCGATTCGTGGGCCGTACGGCTGACGAAGCTGTTTCGGCTGCAATCGACGAAGCTGGATGCACGATGATAAATCGCAATCCGGGCAGCGGGACTCGTGTTTTGATCGATCGACTGCTCCGCGATGAACGCCCTGTTGGATACAACGTCCAAACGAAATCTCACAACGCTGTTGCGACAGCAGTCGTTCAGCAGCGAGCAGACTGGGGAGTCGCTATCGACACTGTGGCCGCATCGTACGGGCTGGGATTTCTTCCGATTCGGGACGAGCACTACGACTTCATCGTCCCAAAATTAAGACAGAATCACGTGCCAGTGTTGGAATTCCAGAAACTCCTTCGCGACCCGACGGTCCAGGCAACCTTGTCGGAGATGGGGTTCTCAATGCCGCGGGCATAAGCGATGCTGTCTATCAGAACGCCTAACCGCGGCCGAAAATAAGATACCCAGCAACACCCAGAGTGATTGCGATTCCGGCGACTGTTCCAATGATCTTTAACTCTCGTGCGGCTTCTTTCTCACGGAGTTCGCGAATTGCCAGTTTACTTTTGAAGTAGCTACCATCGAAGGCCGTATTTTCAGCTTTCGATCCTCCATCGTGATGTTCTGACTGAAATATTTCTGCAGTCCTGTCAGCAGGCTCCGCTTCGTTCACGGACTCTTTAGCTGAATTTTCTTCGGCAGGAGCATTCAGGTCGAACACCTGAACCGATGCCATTTCAGCTCTGTCGGGCCCGATCTGTTGCATTTCGTGAGGCTCGTCAGCGCCGTCTGTACCGGCGATTGCTGTGAAGTCTACTTCTTCGCCATTGAGTTCAGCGCCATTGAGTTCAGCCGGATCGTCGCGTTTTCCGAATGCTGGAGCAGTTGAGTTCTCATCCGATTCGTCGGCAACGTCGACAAGATGAGCACCTGCCGGCGCATCAGGATCAACAAACTCTTCGTCGCCGGCAGCAGCGGCTTCGTCTTCACTGAAGAGTTCCTCTAGGGAGTCTCCCTCGTCGCTTCGTTTGGCAATCAGCTTTGTGAACGCGTCTTCGGCTTCTGGCGGCGAATCGTCACTACTGTCGTGCTTCGTGAGGCCTTCACCGAGGTGCTGCTGAATTGTCTCGACCAGTTCGGCCATTGTTTGAAATCGGTCGCGTGCCTTCTTCGCCAGCATTTTTTGAAAAACTGCACCCAACCAATCAGGAACGTCTGTCCGCTTTTTACAAAGGTCGGGTATCGGAGCACTTATATGTGCCATCAAAGTGTGGGCAACAGTCTCGCCTGAGTACGGCGCCTTCGACCTCATGAGGAAGTAGAGCGTGCAGCCGAGTGAGTAAACGTCAGACCGAACGTCCGCTTTGCGAGCGTCTTCAACCTGC
>CALGTK010000329.1 GCA_937904325.1 uncultured Planctomyces sp. | reverse complement strand
GATTGTCGACACGCTTCCACAGGCGAACGCCGACGATGCCGAGCGGTTGTCCCTGGTCTTCGACAGGGATGCGGGTGAGCCGGCACGGTTAAACTCGCAACTCGACGCCGCCACGCCGTTCGAGATTCAACCGAAAGTTCCCGGACATTGGGAGTGGACGACGGCCAGGCAACTGGACTACGTCCTCGCCGAACCACTCCCGGCGGGCCGACGTTTTGGAATCGTCCCGGCCAGCGGAATCGAAACGCAGCTTGGCCGAGTCGTACATGTGAACGCGGAACTGGCATTTCAAACCGCTCCGCTGGAGTTGACCGAATGCCTGCTGATCTCGTCGGACCGTAGCGATGTGACCTTCGAACTGCGATTCAATCAGAAGGTCGCACCTGCCGAACTGCTGAAGCAGCTGACGGTCGGAAAGGCCAGACCAGACAGTTCTGACATCGAACTCAAACAGACAACGCGTCAACAGAAGACCTTGACATGTCTGGTCAACGAGCCGGCGACGTCGCTCGTGTTGCGGTGTGCTCGACCGGACGATGATCAACTGCGGGTCGTACTGTCGGAGACCCTCACCGGCCACGAAGCAGAGCGTTCACTCGGTAAACAAAACGTTCGGACCTTGACGTTGAGCCCGGTCTTCACGTTTCTCCGCACGGAGGTTGAAGAACCCGGATTTGACGGCCACAGTCGAATCGATGTGTTTTTCTCGCTGGGGTTGTCGGCTGATCAGCAGATCCCGTCGCTCGATGTGTCGCCGCGAGTCGACGACCTGCGGGCAAATTTTTCACGGCACTGGAATGCGAACGGGAATCTATTGCGATTGACCGGTTCTTTCGAGTCCGGACAGCAGTACCGTTTCACGTTACCGGCAACGGTGCTCTCGATGGACGGCAAACCATTGGGTGAGGACTGCGAAGTCTCTGTCCGAATCCCGGACCGCAATCCACGCGTCAGTTTTCCGGACAGCAACGGAGTGTTGTCGCCGCAGGGCAACCTGACATTGAATCTCGACACCGTGAATGTCGGCGGGCTGAGAATTTCTGCTTCCAGCGTTCACGCCAACAATCTCGTCGCTCATCTGCAGGGCACGTGGGAGAGACGCACGTCGAGATCGCTGCCGAGCAAAACAATTCGACTTGACCACACAAAGAACCAGACGATCTCCAGCACCCTGGAACTGAAATCACTACTGAGTGGGCCGTCCGGGCTTTACCACATTCAAGCGGCCGCGACGGACGAAGCGTGGGTCAGCGATTCCTCGCTGGTCACGGTGACGGATCTCGGCCTGACGTTGAAACAGTCGCCGGCTGAACTACTCGTGTGGGTAACGTCTCTGCGGAAGGCGACGCCGATTGCCGGCGTTCGGGTATCGAGTGTGTCGTACACCAATCAGTCGCTCGCCGTCGCCACGACTGATGCAGACGGTCTGGCCCGATTACGTGTCGACCGCAGGCACGCTGACGGAGAGCCCTGGGTCATCATCGCCGAGCAACCTGTAAACACGGTCGAGGCCGGCCTCGCCGACCAGCAGACGGCCGGACAAATCGCGTGGCTGAAGACGGACGAGGCTCACTGGCTGGCAGATAATTTCAGCCAGACTGGACGTCCCCATCCCTCAGCGATCGACGTCATGCTCTACTCCGACCGAGGCACCTATCGACCGGGTGAGCTCATTCACCTTTCCGGAATCATTCGTGACGACCTGGGAAAAGTGCCGCCCGGATTTCCGATCGAAGTTCACGTCACGCGTCCCGACGGTCGGCGAACGGCATCGGAAGTGATCACATACGACGCAGACGAGAGAACCGCCGCGCAGGGGTTGTTCCACTTTGAGTACCAGACTCCAATCGAAACATGGACCGGCCCATGGCGGTTTCATGTGACGTTGCCGGGATCGGATGACGAGATCACGTCAGCTCATGTTTACGTCGAAGAATTCATCCCGGTCAGGATCGAAGTGAAAGCGTCGCCAACAAAGTCACTGTTCACTAATGGCGAACAGCCGGCAATCAACGTCGAGGCCCGATACTTGTTTGGAACACCGGCCGCCAACCTTCAGACAATGGTCAATGTCTTCCACAAGGCGGAGCGGTTTCAGTCGAAGCAGTTTTCGAATTTCACTTTCGGACCACGGATACTCGACGGACAAAGCCGCGCCAGCGAGGTCAACGCTCGACTGGATGCGCTGGGGCACTTATTGATCGACCTTCCGCGCGTGGCCGACTCGACAACAACACCCAGGCGAGCCAGCGTCAATGTCACAGTTACCGAAGAAGGCGGACGATCTGTTTCGACTCACACTGGACTACTGATCGATCAGCAACCGCATCATGTCGGAATTCGGGTACCAGTCGGGCGAGTCGTTCCCGTTGAACAGGAACTGACAGCCGAATGGATTCTGCGCACTCCTGAAGATCAACCGGCCGATATCCAGACGCTGTCGTTTGAACTGGTCCGTGTCACCCACGAGAACGTCCTGCGAAGAGTCAATGGTCGCGCTGTGTGGGAATCCCGCGAACGTACGTCATCCATCTGGACAAAGGCCATCGACAGTTCATCGCTGTCGGTCGCCGAACAGAGCGAAAGAGCGGCAGGGACCATCGCACTGACGTGTCCCGAACCTGGTTATTACCGGCTGATTGCCACATCGAAATCTGGAAGTCTGACAGAGATCGATCTGACGGCCGTCGGCCCCAGCGGGCAGCATCTGACACGGGCACTTGAACAGCCCGAACGCGTCGACATTCAATTCGACCGCGAGCGATGTCTGCCGGGCGAGACGGTTAACGCTGTCATCACCAGTCCCTTCTCTGGCCGGATGCTGCTGAGTCTGGAAGCCGACCGTGTGCTGTGGTCGACGGTCGCGGAACTCGAATCAACATCGACAAAAGTTCCGGTCACCATCCCGGAGAACGTGCGAGGCGGATGCTTTCTTTCAGCGACGGTTTTGCGGCCGGTTGATCCAGCGGCGAAAGAGTGGCTGCCTCATCGAGCACGAGGCATCGCTCGCGTGATGACCGACCACGCGGCAATGAAACTGCCAGTCACCATCGACGCTCCGCCACTGGTGGAGCCAATAACTGCGGTGACCGTCACTGTGCAGACTCTTCCGGGAGCCATGGTCCAGTTGTGGGCGGTTGACGAGGGAATTCTTGCAACGACCGGGTTCAGCAGCCCAAATCCGCATTCGCACTTCTACTCGCCGAGACGGAATGACGTGCTGTCTTCCGATGTGTTTTCGAACCTGTTACCAGATCACGAACTGCCATCGTCGATACACCGGATCGGGGGTGACGACGGCAGCAACGATTCACTGCGTCGTAACCCGGTCCCCTCAAAACGCCGCGATCCGGCCGTGATCTGGCAGAGCTTCCGACAGGTGGATGCCGACGGAAAGCTGACGCTGAACGTGACGCTGCCACAGTTCACCGGCGAACTTCGCTGGATGGCGGTGGCCGTGCAGGACGATCGATACGAAGCGGCTGAACTGGCGATGACCGTCACTTCGCCATTGCTCGTGGAAGTCGCCTGGCCTCGTTTCGCCGCGCCGGATGACGAGTTTCATGTTCCCGCGCGAGCCGTCAACACGACCGACTCACCGATGACCGTTCGCATCGATACGACGGTGACAGGTCCGCTCGAACTGACCACCGGTGAACCGTCGCTGACCGTGCTTCCCGGTGAAAGCCGCGTCATCTGGTTGAAGGCAAAGTCCGGACAACCAGGCTCCGTCGAAGGTGCTGTGGTCGTCACTTCGCTGGATGTCGACGATTCCGCTCATCACGAAGTCCACAGCCCGTTTGCACTACCGGTGCGCCCGGCAACTCCTCTGCGGACTGAGCGACACTTCATCACCGTCAAGCCGGATGAACCGCTACCGATTAAACCGAGTGCGGCTTTCCTGGCAGGATCGACACGTCTGCGGATTTCGTTGTCGTCAGAACCGGGCCTCGATCTCAAGCCGGCACTCGACGACCTGCTGCAGTACCCGTACGGCTGCGTCGAACAGACGTCGAGCCAGATGCGGGCGCTGCTCGCGGCCGGCCAGTGGCTGGATTCTGAAGCGGGCGAAGATCGGCGGCACGAAGTGGTCAATGCGATGCTCCAGTCAGGAGCGTCCAGGCTGTGGAGCATGCAGGGGTCTTTTGGCGGTCTCAGCTACTGGCCTGGGCAAACGGATGCTCATACATGGGGAAGTGCCTACGCCGCCGAAACGCTGCTCGACGCTCGCGATCGAGGCGTGTCGATCGATGCTCGATTGCTGACCGGCCTGCAAAAGTTTCTTGACCAGACGCTGTCTCATGCGGGAAACGACGTTGATGCAAACTCGCGTGCGGCCATCTGTCACGTACTGTCGCGTCTCGATCATCCTTCGGTCGGCTGGATGTCGGTTCTGACGGAGCGATTGAACGAACTGGACATGGATGGCCGAGCCCACCTGGCAATGGCATGGCTGCACGCCGGTCGTCGAGATCAGGCACTGGCGGCAATTCCAAACGACACTATCGACCTGGGAGCACACTCGTCGTACGCGGGAAGGTTCACATCACCGGTGGTTCAACGAGCTCGGTTGCTTTCCGCCCTGGTCGAGCTGAATCCGCAGCACGAATGGATTCCGCAACTCGTCAACAGTCTGCACGCTGCGCGTTACAACGGTGTGTGGCTGAGCACTCTGGACAACGCGCTGGCGCTGGAAGCTCTCGCGGCTCGCAAACAATCATCCGATTCAACCAGCTACAAAGGCAAGGTCCAGGTTGGCAGCCAGTCGGTCGACCTGAAACCCGGCGAGACGAAACACGTCACGCTGTCAAACGTTACTGACGCGGCAGAGTTGATCGCTCACGGAACCGGAGAACTCTTTGCGGCAATCGAGGCAACCGGTCTCTCGAAGAATCTTCCGGAAGACAAGGATCGCCAGATTCAGGTGCGACGGCGCTGGCTGACGCGGGATGGCCACACGATCAATCCGCAGCACATCGCAGTCGGTGATCTGATTCTTGTCGAAGTCGAGCTGAAGTCGCTGGGCCGAATATCCATCGCCAGCGTCGCCGTCGTCGATGCTCTACCGGGAGGCATGGAAGTCGAGAACCCACGACTGAGCACCTCGGACCAGTCAGCTTCCACAGCGGACGCCAATCATGTCCAGTTTTTCGACGATCGAATCGTCGTTTTCGGAACGGCAACGCCACGCGGTCAGACGTTCCGTTACGCACTGCGAGCGGTCACCGACGGCAACTTCACGCTGCCGCCAATTCAGGCATCGTGCATGTACAACGAGTTGATCTCGTCGACTCACGGGGCAAACCGAGTCCGTGTTCGAGCATCCGGTCGCGTTGACCCGGAGCGTCTGGCCGAGCAACCGGACGCGACCGGAGCAACGAAGTGAGAAGGCTGACACAGCCCGAAATCATCCCGGTGCGTCAATTGGGTTCCACCGGTGGCTCACGCAGCAGTGAGAGTTTCCGATCAATCCGTACTGTTGGACGAGCCAGCAGTGGCACCGGCACTTCAGCTCGGATACGACGTACTGTCCGCCGGTGTACGTTCTGTCTGACGACGCTGGCAGGCAGCGCAGCCTCTGTCTACTTCATCATTCAGGCACTGTTTCCGTTTCCAGTGCAGGCACTCGAACGCTGGCCGGCAAGTCCTCGCGTCGAGGACCGAACTGGTCGTCCGTTGCTTCAACTCGTCGGCAAGGATGAGCAATGGCGGTTTCCGATCCCGCTTGACGAAATGTCGCCGTGGATTGTGCAGGCCACGATCGCCGCCGAGGATGAACGTTTCTACGAACACCCGGGAGTGGACACGACGGCGTTGCTGCGTGCTGTCCTGCAGAATCTCCAGGCCGTTGACGTCGTCTCAGGAGCTTCCACGATCACCATGCAGCTATGCAGGATGGTTGACGACCGCCCGCGCACACTCACGGCAAAGCTAGTGGAAACTTCGCGGGCATTAAACATCGAGCGGCGTTTCTCGAAGTCGGAGATTCTGGAACACTACCTCAACCTCGCTCCCTACGGCGGCAACATCAGAGGAGTCGAAGCCGCAGCGCAACGCTACTTCCAAAAGAACGCATGCGATCTGTCACTTGCTGAAGCAGCGTTGCTGGCTGGATTGCCAAAGTCTCCCACTCAGTTTCGACCGGATCGATATCCCGACCGCGCAAAAGCGAGACGGTCCTATGTGCTTCGCCGGATGCATGATGTCGGGATAATTTCATCCGAACAGCAACAGTTCGCCGGAAGTAGTCCAATTACCTGCAGTTCGGAAAACGTCCTGAACGACCCAATACATTCATCCGAACGTGCCGGGTTATCAGCGGGCCGCGAACAACATGACAGTTCATCTCGCGTCCCGCGAAGGCCAGGTATGACTGGCGATCATGCGGCCTGGATGGCATTGCACCGCAGACCGGAAGGTGGACGGACGACGATCGACCCTCAACAGCAGGACACTGTAGAAACACTCATCGAGAATCATAGGACGGAACTTCCCGCTGGTTCAGATATCGCCCTTGTGGCCATTGACATCGCGAACTCCGAGATCGTCGCTCTGGTTGGTTCTGCTGACTTCTCGGACCCGGTTGATGGTCAGGTAAACGGCGTACTTGCTCGCCGAAGTCCCGGTTCAACGCTCAAACCGTTTCTCTACGCGGCGGCATTTGACGCTCGTCGTCTGAATGCCAGGTCTCTTGTCGACGACTCGTCGATTGAACGCGGCGGGTGGCGACCCAACAACTTCGATCGTACATTCCGAGGTCAAATGACGGTGGCCGATGCCCTGAGGGAATCCCGCAATGTGCCGGCGATACTGCTGCTTGAAGCGCTTGGAACATCCCGTTGCGTTGGGGTACTGAATTCTGCCGGAGTTCGACTGCCAAAGAATGCTGAGCAATTTGGAGGCCTGGCGATCGCTGTCGGCGCCGTCGAAACAACTCTGCTCGACCTGACAAATGCGTATGCGACACTTGGCCGCGATGGTCGATTCACGAAGCCGCGACTTTTCGCCGATGAGCCGCTGGATGAAAGAGTTGTGCTCAGCAAACCAGCCTGTCGAACCATCAACGCGATACTCGCATCCACCGAACGAACGCCTCACGGTGGCGAGCATGTTCCCTCCGGGCAACTGCCATGGTTCATGTGGAAAACCGGGACAAGTTCAGGACGTCGCGACGCGTGGGCCGTTGGTCACAACGGACAGTTTTCAATCGGAATCTGGATCGGACGTTTCTCCGGTGCCGGCCACGAAGCCTTCGTTGGGCGCGAAGCAGCCGAGCCTCTGCTGGCTCGACTCTTCTCCTCGCGACTGTTTCGCACGACGAAAGTTCCTGACCCGCCGGATGAATTACTGGTGATTCAACCGTTGAATCTGATTCCGGATGCCAGCAGGACTTTGCCGGTCATTGTGTCGCCGGCGTCGAATTCCGAATGGCTGTGTGCCGACGGCAGTTCGGCGTTGATTCCAGTGACCTTTCGAAATGCTGAGGAAGCTACCTGGTTCCTCAATGGGCGACCGGCTTCAGACATTCGAGACAGTCTGGAACTCGAACCCGGTTCGTACGAACTCCGTTGCATTGCGAGCACCGGACAGGCTACCGCCGTCCGCTTCTTCGTGGCCCGGTACTAAGGATACTTCAAGCCGTCTCTGTTGAGACATTGACGTCCGCCTCGCCAGAGATTTTTCATTCGTGGCCGCTTGAGGTGTAGCGGCAGAATCAACAGCGACTGGCTGACGGTAAATGTTTAGAACCAATAGTGACGGCGACGTCGACCACAATGCCTGTTGGCTGAAGGATGAACCTCAGACGATCGGTAGATCGCGATTCCGTTTTCGTCAGGCGCCGAAATTAGCGCGACGGCAAAACTGCTCGACAACCCTCACTGAATGTCTGCGACGACAACTTTGCTTCCTGTTCAGACTCCAGCTTCGTTCAGAAAGCGACTAACTGTTGTCCGGTCGTTGCTCGGCGGTGATACAGATGTGGGCTGCCGTGGCGACTTTGACCAACTGAATTCCGCCTCGGAAGACGGCTATGGCAGCAAATACAATGACGCTGGCTTCGACCACTTTTCGATCGCCGACAAAATCAAGGCCCATTCTCAATAGGTATAGACCGCAGAGAACGAGTAGCCAGCCGGCGATTTCTCGAGTTTTGAACATGCTGATGACTTTCCAGTTGCCGGGGTGCGGCGATCAGATTCTTGCGATAAACCGAACCAACTCTGACTAATGACGGCTGGAATTTCGCAAACGGATTCGTCGTCGTGAAACTTGTGAGACTTCACGGTGAATCCATTTCGACAGTTCGCTCCGGATAAAGACTCGGGCCTCGGATGGAGCATGTCTCCGCCAGATAAAGATGTTCAAGAAGCTGTTGGCGAGGACGTAGATTGCCAGGAAGATAATCCCCAGCGTGATTGTTCTCACGGCAGGTGGAATCAGCCTTGCGATGGTAGGAGTATCGGGGTCGAGCGGAACGAGTTGAAGAATTCCCGAGATTGCCACGACTGGAATCACGGTCCGGGCAAGCATTGTGAAAAGCTCGCCAGAGCCGACCGTTGAGTCATCTCGTGAGACCACTCCAAACTTCGCAAATTTTATGCGGGGTTCGCGTGTGGCATGCAGATATGCAACCCGGGCTGACAATCGATTCGACAATCGGAACGGAGCTGGCGATGAGGTCAGCGTTAAATAGCGGCTGCACGAAATGAGTAAGACTAAAACTCCGATCGATACGAGCGAACTACCAGGAGAATTACTGTAGCCACTAACTGACCCTGGTTCGGCCAGAAACAGACCCACCTGGACCATCAGCAGAAGTAGCGCTACCCACCAGAACCGAAAGCCCAGCGTCATCATAAGAAAGACGGCGATCAGGATCGTGATGATCGAGTCGTTCGGTGAAAAGCACATTGAAACAAGCAGGGCACTGAATCCGGCAAAAATGATATACACCGTTGCTGCCGTGATTGAGTCAGGTTGCTTCTGGCCATTCAGTAAAATGTTGTGATCGGGTCGGTGATCGGTAGTGTCCTGCATGGTCACCGGCTCCCCACTCTTGAAGTACGTCCGTTGCGCGCCAGTTCTGCTTCTGCCAGAACAAGCTGAGCGGCGCGGCCGTCTGATGCAAACGCCACAGGCACTCCCAGCCGTCGTAACGACCTTTGTAGTTTCTCTGCCGAGCTGATTCGACGGGTGCGTTCGGCCTGCGACAGCAATCGGGTGAGATCCCGCTTACGATCAAAGTCGCTGGTGTTGAGTGAACCAGGTCGACAGTCATCAGGGCAAGGGCAGATGGCGACGACTCGATGATGACGTGCTCGTGCCAGACGAATCGCGTTGGTAAGTCGACCAGGCGGGTCGGGATGATCAAGCAGATCGACAAGTAAAACGAACAGCTCGTGATCGTGCGAGCGGGCGACGACTCGCGTCAACGCTTCGCTGAGCACTTCGAATTTACCGTGCCAGTCATGAAGCTCGTTGCCACGACAATCGACTACGGGCCACGTCCAGTCATAACCAGCGTCAATGAGAAATCGCTGGCACGCTTCAGCCATACGTACATTGTCGAAGATCAGATGCTGCGGCTGGTCAGCTGGCAACGAATACAACTCTGTAAGTACGGCAGCTAATCGTGTTCGTCGAAATCGCTCAAGTCGCTTGCTGCGACGAACTGGAAACCAGGTAAATGGGATCTGGTTGATCTTTGGGACCAGAAGTTCCGGATGGAGCTCTTCGCAGACTCGCCATGCCTCATCCATGAGTTCCTGCGTGAATCGAACTGGCGGCGGTGATGTGCTGATCGATTTTTTCGAGAGTCGATCGAGAATCTGGAAGAAGTGGCGGTCACCAGTTCCGGATGCCATGTGCTGAGCATTGGCGTCGTTGCACGTTACCAGTCCGACGGGGTCGCGGACGGACATGGCTGATCGAGCAATGCTTCCAGCCAGTCGGACGATCTGGTCGAGCGGACGCTTACCGAACTCACCGTGCTTTGTACCAAATGAGCAGTCAACGAACATGGTCGTTCGAACGGGAACTTCGCTTTCGTATTCGCGCGTCATCAACTGGTCACGCCGCGCTGACACTTTCCACGCGATCGCTTTAGGTGGATCGCCGGGAACGTATTCTCGAAGTTCGAGCAACTCAGAACCCATCCCCGCGCGCTGCAAGCGATGAATACCAGGTGGCGGCAAGGTGTTGACGCGTTTAACTGTCGGTGCCGCGGCGTCGACTGCGTCACTGGTGGGTAGCACTCGGAATTTCTGTCGGGCTTTTATAAATCGCCTGGCTATAAACAAGCCCTGCAGATCAAACACGCAGACGCTGACCCCTCGAAATTCCAACTGCCCCGCTCCGATAGCACGAGCCGTGTAGGTAAACTCGACCGACGCCTCACCGCTGATCGAAGCGTCAATTTCATTCGGCCAGTCGTTGTCTTCAGTCAGGCCAAGCTGATCGGCTGGGTCAATTTTTAAATTCTCCGGCTGCCAGTCGCGGAACCGAATGAACGGAAAACGAACACGTCTTTCGGAGATAATTTCGACCGAAACACTGACACGTCGGTCAGTCCACAATGTGCCCGATTCATTAGCCAAACCGTTCACGGCGCGGACACAGCGCAGATGACGCAATTGAAGCTCGACACGCCAGCGAAACAGCAGCCATTCCAGGAAAATCCACGCCAGCACAGCCAGCGACGAGTGCGCAAGCAGGCCTTTGTTGGTCAGCGTGCCTGCAACGCTACCGGCAACTCCCAGCAGAACCAGCCATTGTGCACGGTTTGTGATCATGCTGAATTCAGACAATCAAGGCGTTGAGGATAAGGAAAGTAGATCGGCAGGTTTGCTAACTCTTGAGAACCGGAACCGCCTGGATCAGCTCTTTGACGATATCGCTGACCTGACGCCCCTCCATTTCGGCTTCGGGCTGCAGAATCAGTCGGTGACCAAGAACGGGCAAAGCAACGGACTGAATGTCTTCGTGCGTTAGATACGGAAGGCCTCGCAGCAGCGCGTGGGTTCTGGCCGCTTTCATCAGGTAGATGGCTGCTCGCGGGCTGCCGCCGAGAACCAGGTCACGATGTTCTCGACTTCGGCGGATCAGATCGACGATGTATTCCTGGAGCTCTCGCGAGCCATATATTGAATCGATCTGATCTTGAATCGCTGTCACCTCTTCCGCATTACTGACGGCAGCGGGTGAAGCAATCGCGTTACTGTGCAGGTCGAGCATGTCGACCTCATGTTCGCGTGCCGGGTAGCCAACTTCGATCCGAAACAGGAATCGGTCGAGTTGCGCTTCCGGCAGTCGATAGACGCCTTCCTGCTCGATCGGATTCTGAGTGGCCATGACCATGAACGGCCTGGGCAGCCGCAGAGTGTTTCCTTCAATCGTGACCTGCTTTTCCTGCATGGCTTCCAGCAGGGCGGATTGAGTTCGCGCGGGAGCGCGGTTCAGTTCGTCCGCAAGCATCAACTGGCAGAAAATTGGTCCTTTGCGGAGCACGAACTCGCTCGTTTGACGATCAAGGATTTGCGTCCCGACGACGTCGGTCGGGAGCAGGTCCGGTGTGAATTGAACTCGCTGATAGTCGATGCCCAGTACTTGCGAAAACGTTCGGCAGAGCGTTGTCTTCGCCGTGCCGGGGACGCCTTCCAGCAATGCATGGCCACCAGCCAGCAACGCCGTAAGCAATTGCAGCGTGACAGGCTCCAGGCCAACAACGACTTCGCCAACGGCAGTAAGTACCTGAGCACGCAACTCGCCAACTCGTGAAGCAAGTTCTTTCGGATCAGAAAAGGTCACGCAAAGCCTCTTGTAATTATCGAAGCAAGTGAATCATGAGTCAGCCAGAAGTGTCGATGCAGCTTTTGTGAGTCAGCGTCGCAAAGGTAGCAGAAAGCAAGGTCATGACTGAATCGATGGGTGCCGGAGTCGGCCAGCTTTCTGCAGGCTTGCAACGTTTGCGATCGATTTGGCAAGTCGTTTCAAATCGCGAAGAGTTGTGTCCGAACGTTTGGAGCTGATTGCGAGTTTTCTCAGTCGTTTCAGATTCTCGCGAACAAAGATTCGGCGGATGACGCCGGTATCAATTTCGACGTCGCTGACAGGGATCGCCCAGTCCTGTGGGTCTGAGGAACCAGTCAACTGTCGCAGGGCACCTTGAGCCAGTTCGCGACTGGCTGTGTGCAACTCGCCGGACGAAAGTGCACGCGACTGACTGAAATTCACAGACTGACCAACCGACCGAGGCGGTCGCGTCATTGGCCGAGAACCCACTTTTCCCATCAGCCGGAGAAGGTAAATGACAGCCAGTACTCCGGCGGCGACGTACAACACCTGTCGATATCGAGGAGTCGACAGATCGGCCGGCTGATTCGTCAGCAGATCGTTCATGACGTCGGCATCTTCCATCCCGGCGGCAAATCGGTTTGCGAATTTCAGCAACACTTCCGGCGGGAGGTTCAACAGGTCTTTCAACGTGGGTGTCGGCAGGTTTTCAAGCGTCGGCAGATCATCGGACAATTCTGGAGGCAGGGCCAGCATTGCTTTGGCTGGCTTACCGTCGACGATAAAGGCAACTTCTTTCCGCTCACCAGTGCTCAGCCAATCGGCGAGATTCACGGCCAGCCTGGCATTATCACCGTGCCATAGCATGCCGTTGATCAGAATGCTGTGATCAGCCATCAGTACCAGTCGCCCACCTCCACGTTTGCGACTTTTCCATTCAGCAATCAACGGTGCTTGCGACCGGCGGCGAGAACGGTGATCGATCAGTTCTGGTAGACGAGCAAGGATGCTCCAGTTTCCGAAACGATCATCAATGCGTGAAATAATGCCCGTGCGATTCGCAACAAGACTATTAACCCCGTCGAGGACTGCGGTGCCCGGCCGAAACGCTTGCACGACTGGGCAGTCAGGGAACCCCTGGTAGGCGGCCTTGTCCGCTTGAGCTGCAAACGTGTCATCAGAAATCAGAAACAGGTTCTTGAAAAATGCCCCCTTGTCCGAGGCGACCAACGCGACTCCGCCGCAGTCGAGAAATTTCTGAAGTCGAGCGAGCAAGTCTGTTGGAATTTGGTTTAAGTCTCCCATAAGCACAACGGCGGTTTGCGTAGGTCGACGATCCATCGACTCGCGAAAGTCAGGGACCGAATACAGACCCTTCTGTTCGAGCAGCAGATGAAAGAGCTGAAATCCAAATTGCCATTCTGGTTGCCTTGCCTGATCGAGAGCTGAAACTGCTCCACCTGGCGGGAGCAGCCCAGGCGGCTCGAAGGCTTCGAAGTCCTGAGCAACAGCAGGTTTTTCGGCGCCGCCAGAGATCATCAGGCAGATCGTCAACAGTATCGAAACGTATTTCGACACCGCGAACGCAGCGTTCGAGCAAGATGCTAATAAGGCCCGAGTCATGACTTTCGGCACCGCAGCCAGGCGGCCTTTGCTGCTGCAAGTTGTTCGTCGGTTAGCGCAGAGTCTTCTGACTGATAACGAGCCTGCTCGTAGAGTTGAGCGAGTTGTCGCACTTCGTCATCGACATCCGGTCGTGATATCGCCAGCGCCCGAGCCGCTCGATCGTGGGTCCACCAGTCTGCCATCACCGCCGGGCAGCGAGCTGCGAGATCATGAAACGCCTGCACAATGTCCTGACGGTTCTGAAGATTTTCAGGGGCTGGGGTGAGAGCTGATTGAGAACTTTGCAGATGTGCGTCAGCTCGTTTTCTTTGAAGCAGCCAGAATGCGAGCCCCAAAATGATGAACAACCCGACCAGCAGCCCCGGTGAAAAGCTGCCTCCGGTACTGCCCCCTGAACCGCCGTTGCTTAGGATCGTCGTGGCTGAAGATTCGGGTTCGACGGCATCGACGAACCATTCGTTGGCCCGGTTTCCAAGGCCGGCGAATTGGCCAAACGGCCCGTCGCGATTTCTGCGAGACGAACGTCGGTCGCGTCCCCGGCGAGAGAAACGATCATCTGTCACAATCTCGTCGATCTGTTCTGTCAGACCTTTTGTTGCCTTCGCTAAGGCGTCAACAAATGCAGACTGCAGTCCCTCTCCTGTTTCTGAATCCGTGGCGTCTTCTGAGAACTCAGCCCGATCACTTTCCGAACGCGCCAGTTTAGCGATCTCTACCAGTTTTTGACGAAGCGTTTTCTTTGATCCTCGCACCTCATCCAGTCGTTCTTCGCGCTGAGCGTTCAAACGGTCCTCGATTGATTGCCGGAGCGATTCAGCGTCATTGTTGCTGTTATCCGTTGGCAAGTGTTTGGTCCCGCCGCCTGCTGCGGCATCGTTGCCACCAGTCTTTTCAGAGTTCGTCGATGGACGTCCCGCGGTGCCGCCCTGGTTCGCGTCGCGATTCATTCGGTCCTGATTTGTCTGTGTGTTTTCCTGTTGCGATCCTGGCGGAGTAATCGAACCGCCGGGAAACCAACTTCTGCCTGGCGTTGCCGGTTCGTCTTGATTGGACGAGCCAACATTTTCCGAGCCGTTACGCCCCTGATTGTTACTCGTTCGCCCAGTGGTCTGCTGCCTGCCACCAGAGTTGGTCCGCGGTTGGCCGGGTCGCCCATTGCCTGGCGTCACTAATCGTGATGCAGGTGAGCGGTCGGGCTGCGTGCCTTTCTGGTCTGGCGGAAGCTTGCTTCCTGAAGCTGACTGGCCCTGTTTCTTTAGCCAGTCCAGTAGAGATTGCATCGAACCCTTCGGCGGTTCGGAAGTACCAGGATTCGAACCGGAATTGCTGCCGGGAGCCCGATTGGCAGTTCCGGTCGCTCCAGATGCTCGAGGAAGACTGTCAGGATCAGGAGTTGATCGACCCGGCTGCGCACGCCCGGAATTTTCATCACCAGCCGCCGTGCCCGTTTCTGAGTTGCGGTTGCTGAGGCTTTGGCGAAAAGGTGGTCCATCTTGTGAAATTCGTTCGGGCAACGTGTTCGAGTTACCTTGTTCAGTCGGCGGGGGAGTGCCCGGCCGAGAATTTCCACCGGGTCGCGGTGGAGTGCTACCCGTCCCTGGTGAAAGCTGTCCTGCCGACGGCTGACCTGTGGCAGGCTGCTCGAATGAACGCGAATCCGGCGATGCCGCAGGTAGACCGTCGAGCGACAGTCCCATTTGTTCGGCGATCCGTTGCAACGCGGAGCGATCAGGCTTTGAGCCTCGTTGGGATGCACCATTCCCGTCTTGCTGACCAGGTGGTTTCAATGAGGGCTTAGAGTTTCTGCCGACAGTGGCTGAGCCATCGTTCGCCGACTGTGGACGCTGCTGATTCCGAGCGGAAGCTCCCGGCGGCTCGGTCTTCAGTTTTTGAAGCCTTTGCATGGCCTGCTGCAGACGTTTTAACGCTTCGGCGTCGGCGAATGGCGAATCTTCTGGAGTCCTTCCCTCAGCCTGAGCCGTTCCGGACAACATTTGAAGACGCCGCAGCAGCTCCATTTGTGACTGCCCGCCGCTGAGTGTCGGTATGCCATTGCCGAGCAGGCGGTGTGACCGTGTGCCTTCCTGGGCGACGACATCACAGTACGCATAGTGGATTGCGAGAATGCAAAGTATAGCTCGAAGTCCGAACCTGCAACTTCCGCCGATACTTGCCAGCAGGCGATCTGGATGACCGAATATTGGAACCAAGGGCGTTGTTCCTGTGGGCGTTTTGCAAAGAATTGAATTGATACGGTACGGAGGCTTCAAGCAGCGAGTAATGTGAGTTCCCATTGTTTCAGACCCTGTGCTCAGCACAAGACCAGCTCTGTCTCGATTCAAAATTCCTCGAAGCTCCTGCTTCAGCAGAACTCGTTGAATGTACAGCGAAATCTGCCGATTTGAATGGAAAGAAACATCGCCATCTTCCATTCGACGCCCCATGAACGGTCAGTGTCACGAGACCGAATTCTGTTCGACCAGCGCCCAGTCAACATCGACTCCCAGCCCGGGCCGGTCGGTCAATGTAATCTCGGCCCCTGAAATTTCGAGCGGCTCTTTCGCGATCCGAAATTCGTGATACTCCGGCCCCATAATGTCACCCGGAAACTTTTCGATGTTCATGTTCTCACACGCGACAACCACGTGGCACATGGCGGCTGATGCGACGTCGAGTTCCAGGTTCGATCCAACGCTGCATGCAACTCCGGATTCAGCCGCCAGGTCAATGATCTCTTTCGATTTCCGGATACCACCATTCTTGCCGGGGTAAACGCTGATAACATCACACGCGTCGTGACGCAGACATTCACGTGCGTGCGTTATGTCGAAACAGATATCATCAGCCATGACCATCGGATCAATCGAACTGCGAACTTTCGCCAGTCCCGTGAAATCGTTTCGAGGCGTCGGCTGTTCGAACAACACCACGCCGGCATCACCGAGTTGATTGGCTACTTCAATGGCGGTCTCGGCGTCGTAGCCACAGTTGGCATCAATCACGATGTCGTAGTCGCTGCCGATTGAATTGCGAACCGCCCGGACTCGGCGAACGTCATCTTCCAGACCCGTCCCGACTTTCACTTTGATCGTCGTGAATCCTCGCGTGACAAGCTCGGCTGCACGATTTGACGCTCTCTCTTCAGAGTATGCTCCCATCGAAAACCGACAGCGGATCGACATTGGCCTGACTGCTCCGCCGAGCAAATCATAAACTGGCTTGCCGGCATCTTTACCCTGAATATCCCAGCAGGCCATCTCGATCGCCGACTTGGCAAACCAGTTGTCTTTGGCGGCAGCGTCCATGATCCCGTCGACGGCCGGAATATCGAATGGATCAACGCCGATCAGCAGCGGCGTGAACACTCGATCAACAATGGCTTGTGCCCCCCAGACGGTCTCGCCACTCCAACGAGACATGATCGTTGCTTCGCCGACTCCATCGATGCCAGCGTCCGTCTCAACACGAACGAGCAGGTATTCGGAAACCTCGTGCCGACCAAGTGCTGAGACCATCCGATACTCCGGCCGCAGAGGAATTCGCACCGGATGTGTTGTGATTCTTGTAATCTTCATGAAATACTCCCGCGACGTTGGCGAAGGATCGGATTAAGAATTTTCGACGGGCGTCATCAATTCCGCATGAATTCATTGTAAGGTGAGAAGACTAATCATGACGACAAATGCCGGGATCGCTCGTAGAAAGATCAGTCCGTTCTGGGGCGTTGAGTTGACGGGATGGGGTTATTATCTCAATCGGACCTGGCTCGACGTCCATGACGACCTTAATGCGACTTCTCTGATTGTTGAAAATGGAAATCAATCGATTGCCATTGTTTCGGTCGACCTGATGGTGATCAGCTCAGAATTTACATTGACAGTTCGGCAGCAGATCTCCGTCGCAACCGGAATTCGGCCGCAGAACATTCTTGTGAGCTGCACTCACACGCACAACGCGCCGGCATCAGAAGGCCTGCGTGGAGTGGGAGAAGTCGACCCGGTTTACGAAGCATGGGCTGCTCGAGAAACCGCGACTTCGGCGATTCTCGCGTGGCAGAATCGAGAGACAGTAACAATCTCTGCGGGTGCCACCGCGGTTTCAGGAATCACGTTCAACCGAACTCGCGAGAACGGACCAGTTGACGAAAACGCGACGGTTCTACGCGTCGACCGAGCTGACAACTCTACGCTGGCCGTCGTCGTTGGTTTTCAGGCTCACCCAACCGTTGCAACTATACTTCGACCTCGAAGCGTCAGCCGCGACGCACCAGGACAGATTTGCGACCTCATCGAAACCGCGCATCCCGGTTGCACAGCAATCTATATCCAGGGTGCCTGCGGAGACGTCAACTTTCTACGGGAGTTTGTAACCCCTGAACGCCACGAGGAACCCGGCAAGGCAGTGGCCGAAGCCGTTCTGGAATTTATGGCGTATGTCGAACCACTCGATACGTCCATCATCGCTGCCAGCGTCGCGACCGCGACGATTCCAACTCGGCGATGGACGAGGGAAGAGATCGATGGCGATCAGGCCGAAGCTCGACAACGCCTGAACGACAAAGACGTTTCCGGCTGGCGTGAGTCCATCGGTCGAGCCATGACCAACCGCCCGGACGACATGGTCGCGCGCCACGACAATGACGAATGGAAAGCTGTCGAAGCCATGTGCCGATTCAACGTCGAATGGACCGAACTGATGGAAAAAGACCTCAACGACCGTCCTGAAACGCTGACTACAGAAATCCAGGCATTGCGAATTGGTAACTTCGGAATCGTGACCAACTCGTCCGAATTCTTCACGACGCTGGCGCTGGATGTTCGTGCCCGATCATCACTGCCATTTCTGATTTTGTCGTGCTACTCAAACGGCCGAATTGGCTACATGCCGGACGCTCACGACGTCGAACGAAAAACCTACGCTGCGTACCAGTCACCGAAGTACTGCAACCAGTTCCCGTTCACAAAAACTTCCGGCACGACAATGGTCGACGCGATGGTCGCAAGACTCCATAACGTCTGCGAGTAAACAAGCACAACACAGAGCAGTTTCAACGTCAGTCGAGTTTTCCGTGATCTACCATGGCGATTAACTGGCAATGACGCCGAAAATTCTACTTGCCAAGACAGATGACTGTGCCATTCTGAGTGGACAGGAAGAGCTGGCCTCGAGCGGCAGCCATGCCATCCCAGATGGGGAGCGACTCAAGCTGGATATTCGAGATTGTCGAGCCATCTTTAGCTGAGACTACTCGCAGGAGCGATCCTTCTGAACCGTTCAACAGTGCGTCCTGTTCAGCCAGCACGGCGTCGACGGAGACGTCACGGTTTTTCAGTTTCTCGAATGTTTCCGCTTCGTCGACGATGTCCGGCGGGCCAACAATAAACAGGTTGGATCCGGCTTTCACCATCGCTCGGACAAACAGTGGAGCGTCCTTCGTCCAGTGAGGCTCGACGAACGAACCGGAGGACGGTCCACCAGCTTTCGCTCGACCAGCAAAGTGCAACGCTTTTCCGGATCGGCCTGGGACGGACGTCGCGGCGACAACGGATCCGTGATTGTTCAAGCCGGATTCGTCTTGAGCTTTTCCACTTGTGAACGAACTGGCAAAGACCGCTTTGCCTTCGAGAGCTTCAGGTGCCTCGATGTTTTCTTCGACGTCAGCGGCTGTGAACGAGCCATGAATTACTTTCACATCGTCGATCAAACCAGTGATACCAAAGGGTGACTGGTACTCAGCGACGCCGCTTCCGTCGTCGGCTCCAATTTCGATTGACTGTGCCGGTGCTTTAGGGATCAGACCTTCAACTTTCTTCGTAGCCACCATTGATCCGTTGACGTAAAGAACGGCCTGTCCGTCGCTGGTAATTGCTCCAGCGAGTTTCGCCCACTTACCGACAACCGACTCTTTACTGGAAACCTGAACCAGTTTTTCGTTGATTCGAGCTGCAAATTGAGGACGGCCTTTCTGGATAAACAGTGAGTACCCGTTCAACGGGCCGCCATGCGCAACAACGACACCTTGCGGCTTTTCTGCATTGGTCCATGCTTCGACATAGATCGACTTGCTGGTCGGGTCGATCTTCTTTGAAAGTGGCACGCGAACCATTGCCGCACTACTGGCTTTGCCACGTCGCCTGGTTTTTGCGGATTCGGGAACAACTGGAGCTTCACGCGGAGCAGAGAAGAGCTGGTGTTCAAGGACGGTCGTCCAGCGGAGGTGATCCGGTTTTCGACCGAAGCCGTAAACGTTGTCATTGTCAAAAACGAGGATTCTTCCCGACGGAGCAAATTTGCCCGCCTGGTAATAACCCGCGTGACCGCCGGCAAAGCTCTTGCCATAAACCCAGTAGGAGCGGTGGAACCAGGTGTCGTCCAGAAAGCCCATCGGAGCAAAAAGGTGAGCGTGCTTGCCGGCGTGGATCGCTGCCTGACCGGCGAAGTCGCCCGAATTTGGCCCAATGTCGTACCGTTGGCCTTCCTGGTCCAGCCGCTGCGATTTCATGTAAATGTTTTCACCATCGCTGGAGAGAATGTCCGGCAGACCGACCGGCATCTGCAATGTCTCGTGTCGCATTTGGAGGTTCTTGCCGGTCTCCGGGTCGATCTCGTCGATGATCGATTCTGCGACCATGCTGCCGGTTCGAGCGTCGAGCTTCAGAAATCGCAGGCCGCCATCCAGGAAATTCGACCGACCAGCAACTCCAAAGACAAAACCGTTTTGGACGAGCACGCTTCCGTGAACTGGCCAGACGGATTCAAGCTGTTCGAAGGCCATCAGGCGACGATCTTCAGGAGCGGCAAGGTATCGCCAGATGAGTTCTCCGTCGGTCGCCCGAACGCAGTAGATCCAGCCGTCGTTGGCTCCGAAGTAGGCTCGTCCAGCTTCAATGGTTGGTGGCGAGTCGACTCTGCTGCCGGCGGTGAACGTCCAGGCTTTCTGACCGGTCCTGGCGTCAAGGGCGTGGACTCGGTGAGCGTCGATCTGGGCGACAAAAAGTTTTCCTTCGGCAACGGTCACAGCCGACAGACGTCCGCCAATTTCAGTTGTCCACTTCCTGGCAAGATCCGTTGGAATACTTGCCGATGATGTGCCACTGCGAGCTTCGTCGTGGCGGAACGTTGGCCAGTCATCGGCAACAGCCGCCGCTGTGATGGAATCTCCGAATGCCGGGCCTTTCACAAGACGGGTGTCTTCGTCGACGTCCCTGGGTGGTTCTCGGGAAACCGTTGCGGGAGCGAGAGCATTGAAGCCGTACAGTTTGGCTTCCGGGTAGCACGCGCAGTTGTGCGGCGGAGCGTAAACCAGGCCGTTGCACGGCATGACTCCGTAGAGGCACCCGCCTCGCACCCAGTGATTGATGTCCCAGCTTTTCTTCTCGGTATCGACGAATTCAATGCCGGTTCGAGATGGCATGATGAATTTTTCAGTCGCCTTCGCGATATAACAGCGATGGTGGAACCAGTACGCGCTGACGTCAGGCGGGAAAGAGATCTTCACCTCGCCAGTTTTGTAATCTCGAGCGGTGAAGGCGCCCGAGTCGCCGCCGCTGGTTGTCGGGGCGGACCAGACAAGGTCTTTGACAATCAGCAGGTCTTCGGGTGATTGGTAACCTGATCGGTCATGCGGAGCGTCCCACAGCACCTTTCCGGTTTTCACGTCGAACGCTTTCATCGTGCGTTCGCCGCCAGCGTAAACGAGCACTCCTTTGTGAATGACGAGTCGCGGCCCGAAGTTGTAGGTGATGGTTCGGCGACGCGCGGCAGGTTCGGAGCTCCATTCCAGATCACCGGTTGTTCGGTTCAGACAGACAACTTTTTCGCCGTCATGAAGGTAGACTCGCTCGGCGTCGGCAGTCAGCGTCAGGGGTGCAACCTGTGTACGACGTTGCCAGTTTGCCTTGCCAGACTTCGCGTCGACGGACATGACGACGACGGGTTTTTCGTTCCACCGCCAGTTCTTGCCAACGTCGCCCTGGTCACCGACGACGGGGTTGATTGGTGCGTACTTAACGAGGGCAGACTCTTCCTTATTGACGGTCAGAAAGAGCGTTCCGTTGTCGTGAAGAATTTCTTCGGTCGAGCCGGTGTCTTTGTACGTTCGAAGGATCTCGCCGGTGGCGGCGTCTATGGCGGACAGCGGTGCGTCGATGCCGAGCGTGGCGTAAACTTCGTCATCTGTCGCGACGAGTCGGCGAGCCAGTTGAGTCGGACCACTCTTGAGCGGCCAGAGATGACTGTGCCATTTCGGGATGTCCTTCTTCCAGAGGATCGATCCGTTGAAAGCGTCTCGACCGACGAGCTTCCAGCTTGGTGGAAGCTGAATCGAAACTCGCGAGCCTTCGTCCATGATGTAGAACAAGCGGCCCGCTGCAGAGACAAGGGCACTCATACTCGCCATCCGGTCATGGTGGCGCGACCAGCGAGGGCTCCCCAGCCATTGAAGATGTCTTGGCGGTCCGACGACGGTGTCCTGAGCGACGGCGTTGTTGCTCGCGCTGTGGAGGTAGTGAGTCCAGTCGTCGATATTGCCGGGGCGCGGCTTGACGACCTTTTCCCACTCGTCGCCGTTCCGGACAAACGCAACTCCATTGGGGGTGAGGGCTCGAAGGATCTCTGCATTTGCGACTCCGCTGCGATCTTCGATGACCATTAGGTTGACGAGGTTCTCGATGTACGGCAGCCGTTCGCCGGTCAGGAGTCCGACAGAGACTTCTCCGTAGACGCCCATCTTCTGAAGAGCCGCCCGAGCCGCCTCGACTTTCTGAATCTCACGATCAATGCCGTGGACCTGGTAACGGCTATTGGCTTTCAACGCGGCCGTCAGTTTGCCATCGCTGAGCCCAACGTGAACGACCAACCCGCCTTTGATTCCGGACTGCTCGATCAGTTTTTTGGCTTCACTTGCCGAAACGGGAGCTGCTTTTGCTACTGAGTCGCCCGGGACAAGACTCGGGACCAGCAGCGTCAACAGGACCAGCAGCGTGATTGATAAGCGATTCATCGAGCAACATCTCCTGAAGTTTCAAACACGGTGAAAAACAAGGTACGCCGTGGGACAGAGATCTGAACCGGTCTGGTCTGAGATTGCAAATCTATGCCCAAATGGCGAACCATCGCCGTCACGCAGGACCCCTTCGAAGGCGGGCACACGATCGCGCCGTCAGTCATCGAGGCAACCAATATGTTCCTATACAGCCTGAAACAGGCACCCCACGAAATCGGACCAGGACTGAGATTGGTGTCGATCGATCCACAAAGCTGGTTCGCGCCCAGTCGAGAAGAACATGTACCGAACCTCAACGTGCGTTTAGGCCGAACCAAATCCGACCATCAGTGTAGTCCGGGCCGACGGGGCGTTGTGAAATGCATCAGGAATACATGTCGACGGCTGACGTCCATCAGCTCATAGATGTACTGGGGGGGATATCCGTTTCCAGACCCCGCCAGCAGTACCAGCTTCCGATCGATGCGTACGGGTTCCACGGTTCGGCGATCGCTCGGAATTCGGCATGCGACGTCGACTTCTCAAGACAGTACAGCTTGAGAATTCCGTTTCGCACGCCGAGATCGTCGACCGGAAAAACATTCAGACGACCAAGCGAGAACATCAGAAACATCTCCGCCGTCCAGCGTCCGATTCCGCGGACTCGAATCAGTGATCCGATGATCTCCTCATCCGAGAATCGACCGATCGTCGAAAGCAGAATTTCGCCGGATTCAACTTTGTCCGCGAGATCGAGCATGTACTCAGCTTTTCGCTGCGAGCAACCGGCGCTCCGCAACGGTTCGACACCCAACCCGAGAAGACATGCCGGCGTAACTCGCTTTGAACCAGAGTCTGACTCGACGAGAGCAATAACTCGATCGCGAACGGTGCGAGCAGCGGCGGTCGAAATCTGCTGCGAGATGATCGACCGAACCAGCATCCAGAACCGATCACGTTCGCACTTCAGAGTGCAAGGCCCAACGTGGCCGATGACCTGCCGCATCACCGGGTCGACTTTTCGCAGATGCCGGACTGCCTGCTTGAGTCGTTCTGATCTTGTACGAACGTTTGCCACGAAGCAGCTCCGTTCAGCCTTCAGTGGATCGATCATCAACACCCACGAAGAAGAAATACACAAACAAACTGTTGATTCGTGTATTTTTTCTTCTTCGTGGTTGCGTTAGATCATTGGGAGTCTTGTACGCATTCGAATTCGTCAGACGAAGCCTGACCTACTTCTGGTGGAGCCATGCTTTGAGTTGTTGCTTCTGCGCGTCAGAAGGCTCTTTTACTACTGAGATTTTCCAGGACTCACCGGGTGCTTCGCCAAGGACAAGTCGAAGTCTTTCGATGTGTTCCCGACGGGCGATCAGGACTTCGACGGACTCGCCCGGCTGATACTGCATGAGGCGAGTGCTCCAGTTCCCAGCCGTCACGCGGTACTGACCGATTGCCAGAATTTCGTCGTCCACGTTGAGACCCGCCTCGAACGCTGGCGCGTCACGAAGCACTTTTGTGACGACAAGTTTTCCAGACTTGTCTTCTGTCGTCAGGCCAATCCATGACTTCTTCTTTTTCGGTTTTTCCTGGTCAGTTTTCGACTCACCTTCTTCCAAACTGGACTTCGGCTTTTCAAAATTCAGACCGTACCAGTCGAGAGGCTTCGAATAGTCGAACTCATCCACGCCATTGATGTATCGATCGAACCAGTTCGACAAGTCGGCACCGGACACTTCCGCAACAAGTTTCTGGAATTCTTCCGGCGTATAGCCGACGCCGTTGGCGTGCCGCTCGTACAGCAGTCTCATGACATCATCGAGCGATTTTTTGTCGCCGGTTGCTGAACGGATCTCGGCGTCCAGCAGAAACGCGGCGACGGCACCTTTGTTGTAGTAGCTGACCTGGGCGTTGCCGGAATTCTCGTTCGGACGGTACAGCTTAATCCATGTATCATGCGAAGAATCGCTGAGACTTTGGATGTTTCGGCCGGGTGTTTTCTGGAGTTTTTCGATCTGCTTCGAAAGTAACTCCAGATACTCCTTCTGCGAGATCAAACCGCATCGCGCCAATTGAACATCGTCGTAGTAACTCGTGATTCCTTCGGCGATCCACAGGCTGCGAAGATAAACTTCGTTTTCGTAGTCGTATTCAACGAGCGGTTTCGGGCGGAGTCGGCGAACGTTCCAGGTGTGGAAAAACTCGTGACTCGCCAGCCCCAACCAGCGGACATACTTCTCACGATCGCGGTAGTACCACCGACTGATCATCATAACCGTCGAGTTATCGTGTTCGAGGCCGCCCCCGGCTTCGACCAGCAGATTGAAGAAGATGTACCGTGGGTACGGGACGACTCCCCAAAGCTTGTGATGTTCCGCGACAATCTTTTCGAGATCTCGAGCCGTCGCTTCGCCGTCCCAGATATCTCCTTCGCCAATACTGACAAGCAGATGCTCGCGTTCCCCGATCTTGAACGGGTAGATGTTGGGATTGCCGCAAAGAATCGGCGAATCGACCAGTTCGTCAAAGTCTTCGGCGATGAATGCCTGTTTGTCGCCGTCGACGCTGGGCAGCGAGCAGATGGCATGCTTCCACTCATCGGGCAGCTCAATGCGAACCTGATGTTTCTGCTTACTCGCTTCAACGGGCGAAAGGAATGTCGACGCTCCATTAAACAGAGCGAAGTCGCGTTCGACCTGGTTAGTGCGAACAGTCATCTCGTTGCAGTACAGCTTGTACTTGACGACGACTGATTGCGCGTCGCCGCACTTCACCAGCCAGCGGTTCTTGCGACTGCGTGAAACGGGCAACTCCGCACCCTCGCCGTCGCTGGCCGAAATCGTCTCGACGTGACGAGCGTATTCGCGAATGAGGTACGAACCCGGAGTCCACGTCGGCATCATCAGTTCGAACTGCGATTGCCCTCCGGTTTCACAACGTACTTCGACATCGGCGTAGTGATTCTTCGCCTGAGAAAAACGAATTGTGTACTCGACCAAAGCGCCTTCGACGCCATCCGAAGTCAGCAAAACAACTCCTCCAATAATGAAACCTAACCAGTTTCTGGCCACGCTGTGCTCCTGAAAGTTGATCGCGAACTACCAGGCGGCGTTAAGCTGTTGTTCCAGCTGCCGTCCCAGTTCCGTGCGTCCCAGTTCCGTGCGTCCCAGTTCCGTGCGTCCCAGTTCCGTGCCGAGTTGTCGTCCTGTCCGGTCATGATTTTTGCGTCGATCACAATGTTGTCTGCTGCCGTCGAGTGATTGCCTGCGGAGTTGGGAGTAACCATCTTTGCGCCGTTATGCTCAGAACTCCAGTGGAGCGATGGCTGACTTTGCCTACCCTTGTAAATTCTGGCCGGACCTTGTCGCGTTGGTGGGGCTCTTGATTGTCCTATCGTGTCAGGTCATCGAGACACGATCAAATGGGCAGCTCGACAGCGGTTCAATTTTCCCGACACGATCTCGCGAAAAAGCTGAAGAAACGCAGCCACAAAAAAAGCCGCCCAGAAACTGAGCGGCTTTGTGTATCTCGATTGTCCTTGACAGAGACTAGCGTCCCATGAATGCCACAACCTTGCCCACTTCCACTGGCAGACTGACGTCATCCATGTGTGGAGCAGCCGTAACGGTGGCTTTCAATTCGTTCTGATCGAAGCTGATCCAATCGCAGGCCGGAGCGGTGTTCGCTGCTGCCATTTCTTTGTAAAGGTTGAGCAGATTCGGGCGGTTTCGAAGCGTGATCACATCGCCCGGCTTCACCTGCATCGACGGCTTGTCGACTGTCCTGCCGTTCAACTGGAAATGGCGATGGACGATTCCCTGGCGGGCCTGCGGTCTCGAAAGAGCGAATCCAGCTCGGCGAACGACGTTGTCCAATCGCTGTTCGCACATCACAAGCAGGTTTTCACCCGTGTTGCCCTGCTTGCGGCGAGCTACGTCGTAGAACTTTCGGAGCTGTTCTTCCCGCATTCCGTAGTAGTATTTAATCTTCTGCTTTTCCTGCAACGCGAGTCCGTATTCTGACATCTTTCGACGTCTTTGGACTGGTCCTGGAGGATTTTCACGTGCTTCGAACGCCTTCTGAGCTCCCGCATTTTCAAAAATAACAGTTCCGAGGCGACGGTTAATTCGTCCCTTTGGTCCAGTGTACCGACCCATTTGGGCAGCTCCTTAAAGCGTTGCAGAGATTGACTTTATCGCGCTCACAGACGATCCGTACGGGATGCCTGACGCAGTCATGAATGTCGTATGGATGCGAGACTTTAAGAATTTGCGGCGCCGGATTCAACCATCGCGATAGCCGGGCCAGCAAAGCTACAACACTACCGAGGGCATAATCCATAGTCTCAAATATCGTTGCGAATCCCGATCGCTGTGGCCGTGGCGTAGGCCTTGCAGTGCGAGATGGTGATCAGGAATTCGTCGATGCCAATCTTTTCGGCATACTCGCCCGCTCCCGCGCGGATATTTACGAACGGCTGACCACTTTTCTCATTCAGAATCTCGATATCCAGCCAGCCGATCCCTTTAACGAAGCCGGTCCCGAGAACCTTCATGATGGCCTCTTTGGCCGCCCAGCGTCCGGCGAACGCTTCGTAGCAGTACTTTCGCTTCTGGCAGTACTTGATCTCTTCCGGAGTGTAGATCCGGTGGATGAAGGTCTCGCCGTGCCGCTCGATCATCTTTGCGATGCGAGCAATCTCGACGATGTCTGTTCCAAGTCCGACGACCACTAGGCTTGAGCTTTCGATATGAGCATTAAGATTCGGATGCGTCTCGACGTACCGGACTCAGGAACACATGGAATCGAGGTTAGCTCATCCCCTGAGCCTCGTCCAACAGCCGCTTTAAATGTGAGAATTGCTGCTCTGACAAATCAATGTTCGACAGTTTGTGAAGTTGATCCGGTCGGGCTATCTGAATATCAATAATCGGTCGAGCCTCACATTGGCATGCCGTTAACTGTGCAGTAACCACATCTGCATGTTCGCAGGTGACTTCTGCCACTTCCTGGAGCAGGTCTGCGAGCGGACCGGACATTGGTGCAGGGAACGAGTGGCTTCGCACGACATGCCGCCAGCTCTGACATTCCAGACAGAACGGTGCATTGGCCCCCGTCCTCGCAATGAATGATGACGCGGCGCCGGCCAGTAGAAGCTCCAACAGGCCGATTGCAATTGCCGCGGTGGGACTGGTTTTCAGCAACGACGCTCGGTGTGCGAGCCAGGCTGTAAAGTTGCTTTCCGGCGGTGCGGCTTCAGCATCAAGGAATTCGGAAAACTGCCTGCGAGATTCTTCGTACGCTTTGATCTGTTCGGGATCTGCGCCGTCGGGTTCCTTCATCTGAGCCAGCATCTGGGCAGCCATGGCGGCGGCGGGCCGAGGCTTCGTGGACTGGTCCAACTGCTCCGCCCAACCCTGCCACCAAAGAATCGCCGTGACCACGACGCTGGCTGCTCCTGCAACAAACCCACCGAAAACGGCCAGTTTTGCATAGTGCAGCTTGAACGGCCACACAATTTTCCCAATGACAGCACCGACGGCGGCGCCCTGCACGATACCTAACAACCCAAGCAGTCGAAATCGCGCAGGCGTCGCCGAAAACAGAACGCCGGCCAGAATCGCGAGCACGACCGAAACGCCAAGCCAACTCAAAAAACGCGACGCTACGGGTTCGCTGGAAGTGTCCGAACCCGAGGCCGATTCGAGAATCACACTCTGTGGGTCGGACTTGCCTGCTGGCGAGGCGTTCGAATCTGTCTGGTCTGAATCGGGCATGTGTGGGTGTCGAGATCGGCTCTTGTCAAAGTTCTGGATGCGGCTCGGCGAGGCTGCGAACGTGACCGTGGATGAAGTATAACGGTTTCCCGGAGTCAGTCCGTGCGGCACCCCGACGCCAACATTCACCACCAACTCTCCGAACAATACCACGCCCCATGAGCACCACAAACGTCATCGATGTACTCCGCGAGCGGATTCTGTGTCGCTTCCCTTTGCTGTTTCTGAACACGCACGAGGAAGATCGCTGGGAGTCGGAACTTGCGACGCTGGCGCTTGATATGGAACGTGGTATTGTGATCTGGACGGCGACGGACGGTGCGGCTCCCGCGTTGGACGGTCAGACCGGCGACCACCGCACCGCAGCGGACTTTCTGCAACAGATCACAGCCTACCCACGGGATCACGTTTTCCTTCTGAAAGACTTTCACCCGTTCCTCAAAGATCCGTTTGTTGTCCGTCGGCTGCGAGATGTCATTCCGACGCTGACCGAGCAGAACAAGACGATTCTGATGATGGGGCCAGACTCGGAAGTGCCGGTCGAACTGCAGCGCGATGCGGTGTCGCTCGAACTGCCGCTGCCAGGCCTCGAAGATCTGCGTGAAGAATTGCGCGAGCTGCTGATCCAGCGTCAGCACCAGGGCGAGGTTAACTTGCGGCTCAGCGAACAGCAGGAAGAGAAGCTGCTGAAAGCGGTCATGGGCCTCACCACAAAACAGGTACGGCACGCGCTATCGCGAGCGTTGCTCGGACGCAGCAAAATCGACAACGAAGTCTATGCCGCCTTGATCTCCGAGAAGAAGTACATGGTGCAGGGCTCCGACATGCTGGAGTTTCAGGAGCTGGCCGAAGGTGCCAGGGACATTGGCGGGCTGGACGCTTTAAAAGCGTGGGTCGGCACCAGGGCGGAAGCATTCTCTGAGAAGGCTCGACAGAAAGGCATCCCCGCGCCAAAGGGGGTACTGCTTCTCGGAGTGCAGGGTTGCGGAAAAAGCTTGACGGCGCGAGCGATTGCGCAGATGCTCGCTTTCCCGCTCGTCAGGCTGGATGTTTCAACGTTGCTCAGCGGCGGCCTGGGCGAATCGGAAAAGAATCTGCGAGACGTGCTGAACCTGATGGAGATGATCGCTCCGGCCGTGCTGTGGATGGACGAAGTAGAAAAAGGCTTCGCCGGAGTCGGTGAAGAAAGCAACGATGCGACGATGGTTCGGCTGATGGGTCGCTTCCTGACATGGATGCAGGAAAAGAAGGCTCCGGTGTTTGTGGTCGCCACGGCAAACTCGGTGATGGGGCTGCCTCCCGAAATGCTTCGGCGAGGCCGCTTTGACGAACTCTTCTTTGTCGACCTGCCCAACTACCACGAGCGACAGACGATCCTGAAAATTCACTTAAAGAAGCAGGGACTGGATCCGGCAGACTTCGACCTCGGGCATCTCTCCGACAAGTCGGAAGGCTACAGCGGCGCGGAAATTGAACAGTCGGTTCAGACGGCGGTCATCGAAAATTACACTCGCGGCGGCGATCTTGAGCAAAAGCAGATTGAAGACTCGATTGACGACACGGTTCCGCTGTCTGTGACGATGGAAGAAAAGATTTTTGAACTGCGAGAGTGGGCTCGGTCTCGCTGTCGCCCCGCCACGCCCGACAGCCGCGTGCTTCAGATGCTGGAAGAGGAGCACCGCGAAAAGACCGGCGAAGCGCCGCCGAAAATGTTCAACCTGATCGACGAGGAAGACGCCGACGAAGCCGAAGAGCAGTTCAACTGGCGGACGATGATCGCCGAAGGCCGCGTGCAGGCCGGACTTCTGGAATACGTCTCCGAGCAGGACAACGTATCGCTTGCCGAACTTCAGCAGGCGGTTACCGAATACGTTGCAACAGCCGGAGAATTCGGCCTCGCACTGCGAGCCGACCCTCACGTCGTCCTCTGGCACGGAATGAGTGCCGAAATCGCCGCTCCTCTGGCCAAACTGATTTCCGACCGAAAGCTGTACCTGCATCAGGTTTCTGGATCGCGATACGGGGACGATGCTGCCAGCGTGGCTCTGCCAAAACTGGCCGCCCTTACCAATGATCGACTCTCTAAAACGGCCTGGCTGCCGGTCACCATCAGCGCCGTGGCCCCGGAAGAAGTCGACGAACGCCTGGTCCGAGTTGCTCGAATGAAACTTTGCCGGTAAATAACTTCGTTAAAACTGATCGTACAACTGCAGTTCTCGTCATTACAATTTCACCCACCTTCTGGGATGGTGAGCCTTGGCGAGGGGAAGGCTGCACTCATCATGTGACTCGCTTTAGCCGCTCAGACCCATCTTACCCGACCGCCCTGTCGTGATATTCACGCGCGGCGGCCGAACCGGAACTGGTTTGACTCTGTCGGATGCGATAAAAATCGTCCCTGCGGCCCCGCCGACCAGTTTTTCGCGTCAGTTTTCACAATGTCCGCCAACTTCGAACCCAAGCAAACATCATGATTCAGGTCAACCTTCCCGATGGAACGAGCAAGGAATTTGACGCCGGAACGACCGCTCTGGACGTCGCCGCGTCGATTGGCGAAAGGCTCGCTCTGGCGACGGTCGCCGCCGAAGTCAACGAGACAATCGTCGATGCCATGCGGCCTCTGGACGAACTTCAGGAAGACGGCCAGCCGGTTGATCTCAAGTTGATCACTACTCGCGATGCGGCTGCTCTGGGAGTGCTGCGTCACTCGTGTGCTCACGTCATGGCCCGAGCAATCATGCGTCTTTACGAAGGCGTCGGCCTGGCATTCGGCCCAACGACTGGCAACGGTTTTTACTACGATTTCGATCTGGAAACTCCGATCAGTGAGGAAGATTTCCCGAAGATCGAAGCCGAGATGAAGAAGATCGTCAAAGAGGCCGAGCCATTCGAACGGTTCTACATGGGCCGCGACGAAGCTCTGAAGTTCTGCGGCGACCTCAATCAGGAACTCAAGTGCGAGCACATCGATACCGGCCTCGCCGATCACTCACAACTTAGCTTCTATCGGCAAGGCGAATTCGTCGATCTCTGCCGAGGGCCGCACATTCCAAACGCCGGCAAGATCAAAGCCTTCAAACTTCTGAGCATCGCCGGCTCGTACTGGAAAGGCGACGCCGACAACAAACATCTGCAGCGTCTTTATGGCACGGCTTTCTTCAGCAAGAGCGACCAGAAAGAGTACCTCACCCAGCTCGAAGAAGCCCGCCGCCGTGACCACCGAGTTCTCGGTAAGCAGCTTGGCCTGTTTAGCATCAGCCCGGACGTCGGCCAGGGCCTGAGCCTCTGGCTGCCGAAAGGCGCGACAATCCGAGCGTTGCTCGAAGACTTCATCAAGAAAGAGCTGATGGCTCGCGGCTACCAACCAGTTTACTCGCCGCACATCGGTCGAGCAGAACTGTACGAAACCAGCGGCCACTTTCCGTACTATCGAGATTCCCAGTTCGCTCCGATCTTCGGGCACGATGCTGGTCAACTGGTCGACTACTGGAAACAGAAACTATCCGAAGGCGAATTAAGCGACGACGACGAACAGCAAATCGGACGTACGGCTGAACTGCTCGGATGTGGTTGTGCGAGCGAAGCGCTGAAGGCGGACTCTACCGATGAGAAAGCAAAAATCCTTCATGGCTGGGAGCATGGCCAGGAACGTTACTTGCTCAAGCCGATGAACTGCCCGCATCACGTGCAAATGTATAAGGCTCAGCAAAGAAGCTACCGTGACCTGCCCGTGCGCCTTGCCGAATTCGGCACGGTTTACCGGCACGAGCAATCCGGCGAGCTGAACGGTCTCCTTCGAGTTCGAGGCCTGACACAGGACGACGCCCATCTGTTTTGTACGCCTGATCAGGTTGAAGGAGAATTTATCGACACGCTGGACCTGGTGAAGTTCGTTCTCGATGCCGTTGGCCTGAACGATTACCGCGTGCAGCTTTCCAAACGCGATCCGAATTCCGACAAGTATGTCGGTTCCCCTGAACTCTGGGACGCCGCCGAAGAAACGCTTCGCAAAGTACTCGTCGACTCCGGTCTGAACTTCACAGAATGTGAAGGGGAAGCTGCGTTCTATGGACCAAAGGCTGACTTCATGGTACGAGACTGCATCGGCCGCGAATGGCAGCTTGGAACTGTCCAGCTCGACTACAACCTGCCCGAGCGTTTCGAACTGGAATACACCGGCGCCGATAACAAAGGGCACCGCCCGGTCATGATTCACCGGGCTCCGTTTGGCTCGATGGAGCGTTTCGTTGGTATGCTCATCGAACACTTCGCCGGGGCCTTCCCACTGTGGCTGGCTCCCGAGCAAATCCGAATCTGCCCGGTCACCGACAAATCGACCGACTACGCGAAGAAACTGGAAGCTCAATTCCGAGCAGAAGGCTTCCGCGTCACGACGGACACTCGCAGTGCGAAGGTCAACGCAAAGATTCGCGACGCTCAGCTCGAGCTGATTCCGTACATGATGGTCGTTGGCCCGAAAGACGAAGAACAGAACGCCGTTTCTCTGCGAGACCGCATCTCCGAAGAAAAAGGAAAGGGAGGCACCGACCTTGGCATGATGCCTGTGGAAGAAGCCATGGCCAAACTGAAAGAAGAAGTCGACTCCCTGACCGTCCGTCAGGCCGTCAAATCAAACTTCCGCTCATTCGACAGCGACACCGGCGAGCAGAACGAGTATTGATCCGTCGTGTAAGGTGCAGGCAGGAACAAACGCAGTGCAGGTCCGGCATTTGGAGCGAATACTCCCAGAACTTAGCTGCGCTTGTTCCTACTTACTGCCTTAGCTAACTTGGCTGAAAATCCATCGTAACTATGGTAAATCCTTGCCATTACTGTGACATGCTTCTGCCGCTTCGAGGCTGAATCGCACTGCGATGCCCGTTGCGGGAAAGGACAATGCTGACGTGACTGCTTCATCTGATTACCTGCACGAATTGTTTAACCTCGATGGCCTCACCGCTGTTGTCATCGGTGGGACTGGAGTGCTTGGCGGGGCATTCTGCGAAGCACTTGGCGGCGCGGGAGCTCATGTTGTCGTCGTCGGTCGGACGCTGAAGACGGATAAAGAAACCGACAAGACTATCGTTGATAAGATTGCGGATGCCGGCGGGTCGGCAGAATTTGTGAAAGCAGACAGCACCAGTCGCGAAGATCTGGAAGCAATCGTCGCTCACCTGAAAGCTGCCGGTCGCGAGACCAACGTTCTGATCAACGGAGCGGGTACGAACTCGGCGACGCCGTTCTTCGAAATTACCGACGAAGAGTGGGACAACATCCTCAACACCAATCTGCGAGCTGTCCGGCTGGCCTGTCAGGTTTTCGGCAAGGACATGGTCGACCGCGGGACGAAGGGTTCGATCATCAATATCGCATCGCTAAGTGGTGTCGTTCCATTGTCGCGAGTCTTCACGTACTCGGCTTCGAAGGGCGCGGTCGTCAACCTGACACAAAACCTCGGCCGCGAATTTGCTCAGTACGGAATCCGAGTCAACGCTCTCTCACCTGGCTTCTTCCCAGCTGAACAGAATCGCAAAGTTCTTACGCCGGAACGAGTCGAAAGCATCCGCAACCATACTCCGACGAGCCGAGAACTTGGCGACGACCCTCGCAGCCCATTCGGAGTACCGCAGGAACTTGCCGGAGCTGTCGTGCTGATGTCCGCTCCAAACGCCGGTAGTTTTATCACGGGCGAAAACATCGTCGTTGACGGCGGCTTCCTCGCTCAAACTATCTAACTCCGGCCGCCCCAGGGCGGTTTGTTCGAACTGCCGCTCGCGAGTTGGAATCGGGGTGGTCCATGATTATTCACACCTCTTCGGATTCGAGCTTCCTGGTAGTTTGTGACCTGATATGTCTGCGGAAACTGATATCGCCATCCAGACTGTGGGGCTGACAAAGCAGTACCGCGTCTATCGCAAACGCGAAGGGCTGGCTGCGTCATTCAAAGGTCTGTTCAAACGCGAGTTCAAAACTGTCGAAGCAGTGCGTGACGTTTCGTTTCAGATCAATTCGAGCGAGATGGTCGCATTTCTTGGCCCGAACGGTGCCGGTAAGACTACCACGCTCAAGCTATTATCGGGTTTGATTTACCCGACTTCCGGTGAAGCGACAGTTCTCGGGCACGTGCCGTGGCACCGGGAAAATGCCTACCGCCGACGATTCTCGCTGGTCATGGGGCAGAAGAATCAGTTGTGGTGGGACCTGCCCGCGCAAGAGTCCTTCCGGCTGCACAAAGAGATCTATCGGATTCCACACGACGACTTTGATCGAAGAATGGACGAACTGACGGAGATGCTTGAAGTCCAGAAGCTGATCGGTCAGCCGGTGCGAGAATTGTCGCTCGGTGAGCGGATGAGAATGGAACTGATCGCCGCCCTTCTCCACCGCCCGGATGTGCTGCTGCTGGACGAGCCGACGATCGGTCTCGACGTCGTCTCGCAACGCCGCGTGCAGGAATTCCTGAAGCACTATCAGAAAGAGCAAGGCATCACGGTTATCCTGACCAGCCACTACATGAAAGATGTCGAAGCGTTGTGTCAGCGAGCCATCATCATCAACGAAGGCGAACTCAAGCACGATGGCCCAATCGCTGAAATTGTCGACCGCTTCAGCCAGCACAAAATTATCGAGTTGCAGTTTGCCGGAGCCAACATCCCCGACGACCTTGATCAGTATGGCCGGGTGTTCGATGCGAAGGCTCCGCGAGCGAAACTCGAAGTCGACCGGAGTCGCATCCCCGAAATCCTCACTTCCGTGCTGTCGCGATACACCATCGACGACGTCAGCGTTCAGGAACGCCCACTCGAAGAAGTCATCGCCGAACTATTCACCAGCCACCGCGAAGAGGCCGAAGAGTCACCCTCCTCGTAGGTCAGGCTCCGCCTGACGAAATCACCGCGACTTGGATTCCGCCCATGCAATCATTTCAGGAAATGGCCGCATCCCGTCGAGAATGGATCAGCGGCGTGCTGATGCCCTGGTGCCGGCAAGCCAACTTTAGAGATCTCCGCGAGGCCGAGCACGACTGGATCAACATCGCCGGCCGAGTCGATCCCGCGATGACGCTGTGGACATGGGCCTGGAGTCGCTTCCCGTGCCTGGTTCACGAACGACTTCCCGGCGTCAATGAAACCCTTGAAGTTCACATCAGAATTTCAAGTGGCGAGACGATTGTCGGCTACCCTGACAACCGTGAATCAGCACGCGGCGAGCTGGTTCTGATCGTGGCAGGCGAAGATGGAAGCTCCGTCCAAAGTGGACCTCATAACCTCGACGATGTCATCTCCGCCGAGCTGACAAACCCGGAGCAGGCCGCAACGTTGACTGACCTGCCAGACCATCGTCCGGTAACGACGCTCAACCCGGAAGCCCCGACCGAACACCGTATCTGAATCAGACGCCTGAGATTCGCGGTGCCCACTCCTGCTTCCCTGCATTCCTGCTTCGTTAATCAGAAATTTCACACCGACACCAATCTGGGGGAAGTCATGTCGAAGTCATCCAGAATCCCGCTCGATCTGAATTTCCGCGCGAAGATGCCCCATCGAAAAGACACGCCGATCGGCTGCATCGGAGCCGGTTTTATCATGGCCGACTGCCACCTCGTTGCCTACCGCGAGGCTGGCTTTAACCCCGTAGCGATCTCATCGCGAAACCGAAGCACGGCACAGGCTGCAGCGGATCGGCATTCGATTCCGAAAGTCTACGATCACTATGCGGATCTGCTCGCCGACACGGAAATTGAAGTCGTCGATATCGCCGTTCCGCCGGACATTCAGATTGAGGTTGTCAAAGCGGCAGTCAAACAAGCAAGTCATATTAAAGGCATCCTCGCTCAGAAGCCGCTCGGCGTTGACTACACGCAGGCTGTCGAAATTGTTCGGCTGTGCGAAGACGCCGGCATCACGCTCGCCGTAAATCAAAACATGCGTTACGACCAGTCGATCCGTGCATGCCGAAATCTGATCAATCGCGGCGACCTGGGCGAGCCAGTCTTCGCCTCAATCGACATGCGAGCCATCCCGCACTGGATGCCCTGGCAGGAGCGGCTTGGCTGGGTGACGCTACGGATTATGAGCATCCACCACCTCGATACGTTCCGTTTTCTGTTCGGAGATCCAACGCGAGTTTTCTGCAGCGTTCGCAAGGATCCTCGCACAGCCAGCAAGTTCGACCACAAGGATGGCATCTGTCTCTACATTCTTGAATACGAAAACGGCTTACGGGCATCATCCTGGGATGACGTGTGGACTGGACCAGCTCTGGAAGGTGCCGAAAGTGATATTGGCATTAACTGGCGAGTCGAAGGCACGGAAGGACTCGCCAAAGGAACGATCGGCTGGCCCAGCTATCCGGATCGAACTCCCAGCACACTCGATTTCACAACGACAGAACAACCTGGCCAGTGGTTCAAGCCTCGATGGGATGACGTCTGGTTTCCAGATGCTTTCGTGGGGCCAATGGCTCAACTGCTGGTCGCACTGGAGACCAGTTCCGAACCAGAAATCAGTGGCCGAGACAACCTCGGAACAATGGCTCTCGTCGAAGCCTGTTACAAATCAGTCTCCGAGCACCGTTCATGCGAAATTGCAGAGATTCATGAACGTTAGAAGGTCGACCTTTCTAAACGGCGACAGGACAGGCTTTTTACTTCGTTAGTTCGGTCTTCAACGTCATGGCCCGACTGCGGTGCGGGTTCATATTGTTGATACCAACCAACCACAAGACTGATTGTTTCTTCTTATTCTATACTTACTGCAACACTCCGCATGAATAACACCTTCAAAGTTCTTCTGTTTTCTCTAGCTGGAATCTTTCTTTCCAGCAGACCAAGGCGACTGAGAAGGACGACGAATTGATGAGCCTCACTTTCCTGAATTGTCGACCTGCTTCCGCCGGGATCACTCGAACGTTCGAATTAGTAACAGTCGGATGGCTGCTGGCGGGCACGTGCGTTGCCGCTGAGAAGCCGAATATCGTCCTGCTGTTTATTGATGACTGGGCGTGGAACGAGTCTCCAGTTGCTATGAATGACGCAATTCCGAACTCGCGTATGCCGGTCCTGCAGATGCCGCACATCGAGCGACTGGCGAGTGAGGGAACGAAGTTCACCAGCGCGTATGCCTCGCCGCAGTGTTCTCCATCACGAGTCTGCGTGCAAACCGGCCAGTCCTCGCCAGGCAGCGGCTTCACCGTATTCATGATACGACCGAGGACACAATTAGGCATTGTTACGCTGCTGTCTTTTGTGGTGTTGTTTGTTGGCCAATGAGTGGTGGGAGTATTGTGTGTGTGCGGAAGAGCTCTTTAACTAAACAAATCAAAATTACCTGCTATTCGAGGCGAACATCATGTTTCCGAGACATCTCCTGGAATTACAGGGTTTGGCGCTATTCCTCGTTGTCAGTTGCGCCCTGGTCACACATTGCATCGCTGCAGATTATTACATCGATTCGGTCGACGGATCAGATAACAATGACGGTCTCTCGATACTCAAGCCATGGAAGTCGCATATGAAAGCGGAGTCAGCATCACTGGCGGCGGGAGATGTAGTCCACTTCAAAAAGGGATCTGCCTTCTCCGGCAATATTCTGATCAGTGAATCTGGCACAGCGGCCAAGCCGATACGGCTGACTTCCTACGGGACGGGCGAGCTGCCCATGTTTACCAATCCCACTACCCGCGATGCCAGCGGCAACGCGATTATCCTTGGAGGTGACTACACCATCGTAGAAAATCTGCATTTTCACGATACACCGGGGGAGCATGTATCAGGGATGATCATCATGACAAAACTAGCCGCGCTCCGTATCGATCGCGGTTCGGATCATTGCATTATCCGCAACAATGAATTCATCAACACCGGCCAGGGCATCATGTCAGCTGGCGAGCATACCTTGATCACAGAGAATTATCTGGACGGCCCGAGTTATGCACTGTGGCGAACGTCGAAAAGTAGCTGGGGACCGATGGGAATACACTTAAACATCGGAAACCAGGAAGTGTCATACAACACGATCAAGAACTTTGGGACCAAAGACAGCCCATGGGGCTCAGACGGCGGCGCTATCGAAATAGATT
>CALGTK010000328.1 GCA_937904325.1 uncultured Planctomyces sp. | reverse complement strand
ACCTTCCAGGTTTGTGATGCCAGCAGTTGTCGACCGGGTAGATTCTCGTTTGAGCTTGGCCAGGTGAGCGATGCTGCATTGCCATCCACTCCGACAGCAACGACTGCCACTAGTGAGTCAAAGAGTTCTGCGGGCGTCTTCGAAGATCTTCAGTACCGTGAACCGGGTGGAGCATCGTCAGCGGGAGGTCTGCCTCAGTTTCTGCTGTTTGCATTCCTCGGCGGGTTGATTCTCAACGTGATGCCGTGTGTTCTGCCTGTGATTGCAATTAAGGTTCTGAGCTTCGTTCAGCAGGCTGGTGAAGATCGCGGACGGATCTTTCTTCTCAACGCGACTTACTCGTTGGGGGTAATCTCAGTGTTCATGCTGCTGGCGACGTTGGCGACGTTTGCCGGTACGAGCTGGGGCGGGCAGTTTCAGAGTATCGAATTCCTCGTCGCGATGTCGGCTCTGGTTTTCGTGATGGGCTTGAGTTTGCTGGGAGTCTTCGAGATCCCAATCCCTGGTTTTGTAGGATCGTCAGCCGGAGGTCATCAGGAAGGCCTCGGTGGTGCCTTCATGACGGGAATTTTCGCAACGATTCTCGCGACGCCTTGCAGCGGTCCGTTCCTGGGACCGACGCTCGGATGGTCAATCCAGCAACCGGCCCATGTTATTTACATGATCTGGGGAATGATGGGTCTCGGCATGGCGTCACCTTACCTGCTGTTTGGCATGTTCCCGGGAGCCGTTAAGTTCCTGCCGAAGCCGGGTAACTGGATGATCCGTTTCAAACAAATCGCCGGCTTCATCATGCTTGGCACGACGGTCTTCCTATTGTCGATTCTCGATGAGTCTTACCTGGTACCGACTCTCGTTATGTTGCTTGGAATTGGCATCGGCGTATGGATGATCGGCAATCTGTACGACCTCTCATCGCCGCCAGCGACCCGTTGGAAAATGCGATTTGCAGCGTTGTGCACTGCCGGTGTCATTAGCGGCTACGGATACCATCTCGCCTCTGCTGACGAGAAACTTCACTGGGAGCCGTTCACGCCGACAGCCGTGGTGGAGGCCTTGGCGAAAGGACAGCCGGTTATGGTCGACTTTACCGCAGACTGGTGCCTGACATGCAAAGTTGTCGAGAAGACGACGTTGAACACAGATTCCACGCGGGACGTTGTTGACACTCACGGTTTCGTCACACTCAAAGCAGACTGGACCGACGGCTCAGACGAAATCCGAGATCTACTGAATCGATTAGGAGGAGACAGCATCCCCACCCTTGCTGTGTTTTCGCCAGTTAAACCCAACGAGCCGATCGTCCTGCGCGATGCCTGGAGTCAGTCGACTTTGATCGAGCAGTTGGAGACCGTTGTCTCCGAAAACGAGGACTGGACTGAGGCTCAAGCAGCGGCGATGCCAGCTTCAATTCTCCGTTAGGCAGCCACCGCTCCGCATGCGTGGCGTAACTACGCTGAAAATGCGTCTTGGTTCAGGGCATTTCTGGATTATCGTAAGTGGCTTCATCGATTCGGTCGGAACCGGGCGTTTGGCAAAACATTCGTGCCTGACGTGACAACCCGCCAACGAATAGGAGCAACTCGCTATCGATCGGGACAGTCCCGGAAAGTTCAGCGAACAAATCTCTGACACACGCCTGGGACAGACCGGCATGCTCAGTTTAGATTGGTCATGTTTTGTGTTGATTGCGGTCCTAAGCAATCGGCCGCTGAATAAGCTTGCGAAAATTTTCTCCGAGGATCAGGCGTTTGTCCGCTTCGGGAATGTTCGCGGCGATGACTTTGCTCAACTCAGTGCCGAGGGATCGTGAAGGCAGATGACTGCCAAATACGATTCGCCTGGCACCTAGCTCTCGTACCGCCATCTCGATGAATCCAGCACTTGCGTCGAAGCCGGAAGTCTCGACAAGGATGTTGGGCGAATTCTGAACGGCACGAATGCCGCGTTGCCATTCGCCGCCGGCGTGAGCACAAATGAATTTCTGATCGGGATACTTTGCGGCAACTTCCGCCAGTTCAGATGGTGTGGACGCGCCGGGACTCTGCTTTCCGCCGGTCACGAACCAGGTATGCTGCATGATGACGCCGCGCAGTTCGGCGATTCGCTCGATCAGCGGATGTAAATTTGAATGTGTGCAGGTCAGTGATCCCACGCCGCCACCGCGAAAGTAGACGCCGATCATCGGGCCATCCCGCAACCATCGGTTCAATGCGTCCAGCGACGCTGGAACATCATTGGCATTGAGCTGGATCATACCCAGCAGAAGTTTCGGCCACCGCTCCATGGCGTTCAGCGTGATGTCGCTTCGTGATCGAGCCAGCTTTTCGAAGTTGGGGTCAGTAGTCGTCCCAATGCCAACGTGGGGAAAGTAGCAAAGCTTTTCGAACTCGCCTTTTCTGACGGCTGGCATCGCGCGTTCGATATCGGCAATCAGCCCGCTGCTCCCATCGGATCCAGGATGAGAATACGCAGGCGTGAAATAGGAATCCCAGATACGGTATCCCTTGAGTTGCTCAGGCGACGGCAGTCCTGGTCGTAATGAAGAAGTCATATGCCATTCTTTCCGAACATGGTTTCAGCATTGCCGGCGTAAACGGCTCGCAGTGCCGAGTCATCCAGACGTCCGGATTCGTGAACACGAATTAGCGCGGCTTCGGGAATCAGAAATGGAGCGTGTGTACCGAAGAGGACTCGGCCAGCCGGAAGCGAATTAACGAGCTTTGGAATTCCATCGGTCCCGTCGACGCGAGCCGTATCGAACATCACATCCGTCGTCTTAACCAACTGCTCGAAAGCAGCTCCTCGGGGACGGTAATTAAGAAGCTGCACACGAGCCTCGGGGACGCGTCTTACGACATCGGCCAGAGGCACAAGATCGACATCGGGAACCTGCAGTTGTGGATGTTGCGTGCGAGTGTCTTCAACCGTCGCCGCAATCTGCACGAACAGTTCGGCCGCGGTGGCCAGCTTCAACAGTTGTTCAAAACGAGGGTCGTCCAGCGAGTATCCATGATAGTTCGGGTGCAGACGGATGCCCGGCATGCTGTGTTTCTGGTGGCAACGCCTGAGGTCTTCTTCCCAACCAGGCAGCTCCGGATTGACTGAGCCGATCGGAACGAGTTCCGGGTGCTTCAGGCAAGTATCGGCCAGCCGCTGATTTGCGCTGGCCACGTTTCGATGCAGCACTCCCTCAAACGTGCCTGCCCATGCCTGCTTGATCCCCAATCTCTGGTAGTTCGCAACCAGCAACTCTACCTCATCGAGCGGCAAGCGTCTGAACGGCCAGTGGAACAGGCTGACATTCGTATCGACGATTCGAAGTTGTGTTGATTCGTTCTCCGACGACTTCGCTATTGACGGTAGCAACGCACTCACCGCACTTGCAGAGACGGCAAAATTCAGAACATCGCGACGGTTCATCATGAGTAGTGGAACTCCGGTCAACTAAGAATTTCGTGGACGACTCGCGGTGGTTCGAAGCCGGTCAGGCGTTCTTCAAGGCCGGAGCGTTCGAAGTATAGTTCCTGATGATGCAGGCCGAGCTGGTGAAGAATTGTGGCGTGGAAGTCGTGTACGCTGACCGGATTTTCGACGACAGCGTGACCGAAGTCATCTGTTGTTCCATAGCTGGTCCCGCCTTTGATTCCGCCGCCGGCCATCCACGATGTAAAGGCCTGCATGTTGTGGTCTCGTCCGGAGAAACCATTGGCTGACTTCTGAGTTGTCGGCGTGCGGCCGAATTCACCGCCCCAGACGACCAGCGTTGAATCAAGAAGTCCTCGCTGTTTGAGATCCCGTAGCAGCCCGGCAACCGGTTTGTCGGTTCGCAGGCATGCTCCACGATGATTAGCTGACAGATCGGCGTGGCTGTCCCACGGTTGTTCTTCCAGGAAGATCTGGACAAAGCGAACGCCTCGTTCAACCAGTCGCCGGGCCAGTAAGCATCGTCGTCCGAACGAGTCAGTCCATTTTTCTCCCACGCCGTACATCGAATGCGTGTGTTTTTCTTCGCGCGAAAGATCTAGAGCCTCGCCAGCCGACAACTGCATCCTCGCCGCCAGACCGTAGGATTCGATTCGTGCGTCGAGTTCCGGATAGTAAGGTCGATCTTTCCGATGAATCTCGTCCAGCCTGTTCAGCAAATCTCGCGCTGACTCGGTAACGGCGGACGGCTGCTGGTACTGCGGTTTGAGATTCAGAATCGGAGATCCTGTCGGGCGAAACCGGGTTCCCTGATAGACCGGCGGCAGGAAGCCGGACGTCCAGTTTCGAGTGCCATTCTTGGGCGGGCCGAGCGGATCGTTCAGTACGACGTAGGCTGGCAGATCCTGATTCTCTGAACCCAATCCGTAAACAGTCCACGCTCCAAGCGTCGGATATCCCATGAATAACCGACCGCTGTGGATTTTGTAGAGAGCGTTGTCGTGATTCGGATGGTCGGTCCACATCGAATTGATCAGGCAGATGTCATCGGCCATCTGCGAGGTGTGCGGTAGAATGTCCGCCATCCACATGCCCGACTCACCATGCCGGGCGAAGTCGTACTGACCGCCCATCATCACGCCAATGTCCTGGGCATTCGAATTACCAATCTCTTCGACGTTGCCTGGAAACGGTTTTCCGTCGAGCCGGCCTAACTCTGGTTTTGGATCGAACAGATCCATCTGGCTGGGTCCGCCATTCATGAAGAGCTGAATAACGGAAGTTGCCTTTGCGGGATGGTGAGTTTTCTTTGGTTTGAGGTCAAAAACCGACGCTGGACCTGGCCCGTCGGTCTTCGCCGCGAATACGGAACGTCCACCGAAAAAATCAGCGCACAACAAATGAGTCAGCGCTGCGCCGAGCAATCCGTCGCTTGTCCGCGCGAAGAAATCACGCCGTGAGTTCTGGAGTGGTGATCGGTCCGTCATTGCGTCGGTACTTGTTGTAATAAAGGCGCATCGATTTTCGTAGGTCAGGATTTGCCTGACGAAGTGATTCTTAGTCTGATCGATGTGCTAAGGAGCGAATGAACTGATCTGGAACGCCGTCGGGTGGAGTTTGACCTGCGGAAGAATCAATCAACGTAAAGAAACGCGCCGGAATTCAGAATTGTATGACAGTATGTCGCCAGCGCTTCGTGCGACTTGCCTTTCCAGACGCTCTCCAGCTTCTTTAACGTTTCGGTGCCGACCTGTCTCTCAACGTCGCTCGGCGAGCGGCTCAATGCGATCTGATAAACCGTGTCGACAATGCGACCTGAATCTCTCGATTTGTCTCCCAATCGCTGTGCTTCGACTTGCGCAGCAAACGCTGCTGCCAGCTTGTGAACGTGTTTGCTGTTCATCAGCATCAATGACTGGGGTGAGGCTGTCGACACACTGCGGGTCAGACAGTTGGGGCCCATTTCAGGGTAGTCGAACGTTTCCATCATCGACGGAATTTCCGTCCGACGATATTGCACATAGATACTTCGGCGCCAGCGGTTGTTGCCGGTCGAATCGACGCTGACCAGTCCGTTTTCGTTAACCGAAACCGTGTCCGGTGGTCCGCCTGCCGCGTCATCCAGTCGTCCGGAAACAGCCAGCAGAGAATCTCGTAACGACTCTGCATCCATTCTTCGGAGTGACATGCGCGAGAGTAGTCGGTTCTGTGGATTCGCCTTGCGATGGTCGTCTGTGATGCGGCTGGATTGTCGATAAGTTTGCGAGTTCAGCATGATGCGATGCAGGTCTTTGATGCTCCAATCCCGCTTGACGAATTTGACCGCCAGCCAGTCGAGTAATTCGGGATGTGATGGACGTTCGCCTTTCTCGCCGAAGTTTTCGAGCGTTTTCACAATTCCGGTTCCAAAGTGGTGATACCACACGCGGTTGACGATGACTCTTGCTGTGAGCGGATGCTCAGGCTGCGTCAGCCAGTTGGCAAAAGCAAGGCGTCGACCAGTTCGGTGAGTGCCGTTTGGAAACGGGGGTCTGATATCAAACGGCGTCCGCCCGTTGGTAAGCACTGAGGGGACTCCAGGGCCGACCAGCGGGCCAGGCTTGTTGTGCTCGCCTCGCCGCAGGATGTAAGTCGGCGATGGCTCGCCACGATCCCACACGGCGCGAATCGTCGGAGGCGGTGCCATTTGCCGGCGTGTTTCTGCGATCTGATTTTCGATGTCGCGGACAGCCAGACGAGCTTTGACGACGGGTGCTGGCTGCTTTGAATCGGGCAGGATGTAAACACACTGCAGCATTTCAACGAGAATTCGCTGTGGCTGAGAGCGGTTGTTGTCGGCGATCCTGAGGGCTCGCAAGGTCTCGTCGCGATCTGCCTGGGATTGCTCAGGATAGTGTTGACGGAGCAGTTCGATCTGCAATGCCGTCGTGCTGGATTTCATCTCGCTTTCGAGTTGCTTGATTTTTGCAGTGAGCGGTGGATTCACCTCGGTGTAGCGCTGCCGCCGCTCTGGTACGTCGACGTTAAGCTTTCGATTCTTAAATGTCAGCCAGTCGTGCTCGTCGAACGCGCCCTGAAAGATGGCTTTGAAGCGATAGTAATCTCGGTGGGGAATGGGGTCGTACTTGTGCGAGTGGCACCTCGCGCAGCCCATCGTCAAACCCATCAGACCTTCGCTGAGTACGGTGATTGCATCGCTGACGACGCCGAGTCGTTCCGGCACAAAGTTCATCGTCCGCGATCCGGTCTGGTCCATCCCCATCCGCAGGAAGCCTGTTGCAATCAGGTTGTCGACCATCTGCTGGGTGATTACGGAAGCACTCTCGTGATCGATCAGCTCGTCGCCGGCGATCTGCTCCATCAGGAAAGTGTCGTATGGCTTGTCATTGTTGAATGACCGGATGACATAGTCTCGATACTTCCATGCCACCTGGCGAACGGGGTCAGCCGAGGTGCCGCCTTCCGAGTCGGCATAGCCAGCCAGATCCAGCCAGTAACGCCCCCAGCGTTCTCCGTAACGCGGCGATGCGAGCAGCTCGTCGACAAGCTGCGAGTGCCAGTTCGGGTCGTCGTTGGCGTGCCACTCTTCCCATTCCGTCAGAGTTGGCGGGATACCGATCAGATCGAGATACGTTCGCCGAATCAGAGTGTCCTGATTTGCCTCTGGAGAAAAATTGAGACCTTTCTCCTGTAGTTTTTCAAGAATGAATGTATCGATCGATGCGACATTCGGTCGTGCGATCGGAGATTGAAAGGCCCAGTGCTCACGGTCCTCGTCGGTCACCAGTGGGTCAGGTTCTGTCGTGGCCACATCGGGCAGGACATCGCTTTCGGACGCGCCGGCAGCGATCCAGTCGCGAAGCACTTTTACTTCAGAAGCCGGCGGACGCTTCACGAAAAACTTCAGCAGAAGGTCGCGAGGCGGACAGGCTTCGCTTTCGATACGCTGCATCATCAGGCTGGCATCCGGGTCGCCCGGAATCATGGCAGGACCATTCTTGCCACCTTTGTGCATTGAAGTCGGAGTGCGCAGATCAACTCCGCCCTGCTTGATTCTCGCGCCGTGACAGGTCGTGCATCGGAGCAGCACAATTGGCAGTATGTCGTGCTGGTTCAGCTTCTTTTCATTCACTTCGATTGGCACGCTGGATTTTGCACCGGCCTGGAGCCACTTGTGAATGAGCGATCGTTCTTTGTCGCTTAGCGGCGGCTGTCCTTCCGGAGGCATGTCGCCACCATCAATCATGATCCACAGCAGGCTATCGTCGACAGATTCAGCAACGGCAGACTCACCGGATTCGCCACCGGCTCGCAACCCGCGCATCGAAGAAAGATCGAGGGCTCCCTTCTGAACTTTGCTGCTGTGACACTTTCCACATTTTGCCGCAAGAACTGGAGCCACATCAGATTCGAACAGAGGCACAGTGTCTGCTGCTCGGCTCGGCAGGACGAGAGCCAGGAATACCAGACAGCATGCCAGAATGGGAAGACGATCTGTCGACATTAATTGCGATCACAAAAGCGAACGGTCCGTTTTTCAGCATACCCAGCCAGCTTAGACAAGTCTCGCTCGAAAGTTAAACAGCAACTCGATAAATCATGAACCGGACGATGAGCAATTCTGTCCGGTGACGACTTTTAAAGGCCTTGCCGCGGCCGCAAAAACAATTGCACAAGCATCGGGCGACCCAGTGATCTGGTTTGCTTATCCGAAAGGAACGTCGAAGAAGTACGACTGCGAATTCAACCGCGACAACGACTGGCATGCTCTGGGCGAGGCTGGCTTCGAGCGCGTTCGACAGGTCGCCATCGACGCCGATTGGTCCGCCATCCGCTTCCGCCGAGTTGAACACATTAAGAGTTTGAAGCGAAGCTCGTCGATGGCCCTGACAAAAGAAGGCAAGTCGCGAACGAAGAAGTAACGCTACTTCAACCAGCGGATGCAGGATGCCATCGGAACGGTGACTGGTTCACCGGTGGCTGTCAGTTCGCCGGTCTCCGAGTTGATCTTGAAGACGATCACGTTGTTGCCTGGCATGTTGGCGCAGATCAGCCATTGACCGTCCGGCGTGACGAGCAGGTTCTGCGGACCTTTGCCCATGCTTGGCTGGATCTTGATCATCCGCAGCATGCCGTCATCGCCGATTCGGTAGCAGGCGATGCTGTCGTGACCTCGGTTCGTACCGTAAAGAAACTTTCCGTTTGGTGTGATCTTCACATCCGCCGTGTGAGTGACGCCGTCGAAGTCAGCGGGCAACGTCGAGATCGTCTGCTGCGTTGTCAGTTTGCCGGACTGCGGTTCGTAGTCGAAGTACGTGACTGTGTTCTTCAGTTCGTTGATCAGGTAGACGCTTTTTCCATTCGGGTGAAACGTCAGATGCCGAGGCCCGGAGCCTGGCTCAACCGAAACCGACGGTTGTACGTCGTTGACGGATAGCTTCGACTCCGTGGCATCCAGTCGGTAGATCAGCACTTTGTCGATGCCCAGGTCGGCGGCGAGAGCGAATCGGTTGTCCGGGCTGATGACAATGCTGTGTGCGTACGGAGCTTTCTGCCGCTTCGGATTAATACTCGAACCATTATGCTGCACAAATGATGTCGCTGGTTTAAGAGAACCGTCCTTACTGACCGGTAACGCTGCCACACTGCCCGTTGAGTAATTAGCCAGGACAACGGTTTTTCCATTTGTGGCAATATCGAGGTAGCAGGAGGCTGTCCCTTTTGCCGACTGCTGATTCAGCCGTTCCAGTTTTCCGCTGCGATCCTTGATGGCGTACGCGGCGACGAATTCGTCTTCGTTGCCGCCAAATTTGTCGGTGTCGATCGAGTAAAGAAACCGACCGTCCGGCGAGATCACCAGAAAAAATGGATGTTGAACGTCGGTCGTCCGCTGCTGAGGCTTCAGTGTTCCGGTCTTCGAATCAAATTGAAACGCGTGAATCGCTCCTTTCTCACCAGCAGCAAAAGCAGAAATAAAGACCACGGGGTCGTCGGCATAAGAGTTAGAGGGCATAACGAAAACGGCACCAAGAATGAGAGACAGTAGAAGTCGCATGATTGATCTCCGAATGTTCAGAAGTCATCGAGTTGGCTCTGGGGTCCGCAGATTTCCAACAGCCAGCACCGACAACGTAAGCTCCAATCGATCCAGATTCTACCGCACGCGGCGGACGAGATGATTCCGGTGCTGTACGCCAGTAGCTACCATCGAATCTTCTGGTCGATTTTGCGAGTGAGGCATCGCGGGTAAGACATCGCGGAATTTATGTTTGAATTTTCCACTACTGACTAAGCCATCTGAGTCGGTTTCTATGAGCCAATCATCTTCATCCTTTGATCGCCGTCACTTTTCTGCGGATGTCAGGCGTTGCAGTCGCTTTTCCGTTGCTCGATTCTTTGGTGTCAGTAACGGCGACGGCGAATGAGGCCGACGCTCCGAAGGTGAAACGGCTCGTCATGATCGGTACTAATCTGAGGTTTCATCCGCCGACCTGATTTCCTGAACAGACCGGGCGAGACTATTCGACCTCGCCTGTGTGGCAGCCGATCGACGATCTGTGGAACGAGTTCACGGTTTTCTCAGACCTCGATCACCGGACTCAGCTTGGCCTGATCCGTGTGGACTCCGCCGTACTCTTTCCGCCAGCAGTAATTATGTCTGGTCGGTCACGCCGAGCTGACGACAGGATTCACCAACAGTTTTCGCCAGAGACAGAAGCACCTCAGCCTCTAGAAGCATTTGGATAATCTCTTCTGGCTTGAATCGCTTGCGTGGCATCTCAAGCCTCCCAATCTGCGACCAGACTTCTGAGTTTACCACTCAAAATCAGGTCGCGGTTAATGGGGCAGGTCACCAGGTTTTGGCTAAACACGTAAGCTTAGCGGATGTAACCCTGCACCCATCCACGAGAGGCTTGTGGTGGGATTTGATCCGCGACATCACTGCCATCCGCCAGCGTGAAAGAGATTGCCAATGGGAACCGTCCCTTCGGTGGTTCACCCGTGTACTTGCCTCGGCCCCAGAATTCTCCCAGCACGACAGCGTCGAATCGCACAACCTTCCTGTTCTTGATCTCTACGATTCCGTTGAATGCCGCTTCGTAACCACGATTGTGATCCGCGGTTTCGAGATGCGCCTCGCCTTTCAATCGACCGGACGTTGCTGAAAACTGGACGCTTCGGACGTCTTTCTCATTCCAGAACGGGGGCTCACCGCGAGTGTTATCAACGAGGTGGTATCTCGCAATCCGCTGTTGCAGTGAATCGGGAAATTCCCCCTGCACGAGTGACTGATGTTCGGTCTTAGAGACCCAGAGATTGTCCCGTGACATGGATGTCTGGAAGATCCGCTGCCATTTGTCGGTCGTGGGTTCGTAGCCGTCCAGAACTTTGGCGCGGACCCGAATGACGAGGCCGCCTTCGGGCGGAGTCGGGTTGAATCGTTTGTCGACCGTGGTCGCTTCGATCGATTTTCCCCGCCGTGCAGATGTTTCAAGTCTGCTGAACTCGCCGAGCTTTTCGGTCATTAACCTGCGAACACGTTCCGGATTTCGGTTGTTGTTATAGACGAGCAGCTTGCCACTTGCAGTCGCAATATAAAAGCCCTGCGTTGTGTTGTTGAAATTGCCGCGAGGGCCCTGACTGGCGATTTTTCGATAGAATTCGCCCTCAGTGTCTTTCTGCCGACGTTGATAGGCCTGGTCGATGGCGACGGGGATGAAACGGGTCTTGAGCATCCGGACAATTTCCGGATCAGCGAATGTCGACTCACGGTCGAGCACGCCATTGTTTCAGGTACAGCCCAGCGGGTGGCCATCCATCGCCCAGATAAAGATCGGTTTGTCTTCCTTCGCGGCAGACTGCTGGGCATTCAGGACGGAAATCTTCCACGGGATCGTCAGCCATGGCGAATCATTCGGTTGAAGTTCAGCGTGCAACCGTTTGAATTCCGCATCCGACAGTTCGGCCGAACTTGCTGTACCTGGGCAGGCAAACGGTAGCAGTGTCAGCAACACGGCAGCACACCTAAAAGAGACTCGCGGCATGGTCGTCGAACTCCAATTTAGACTGAGGAAATAAGAGGGCCGCACACATCAATTGGCGTCGACGCTAGCGTAAGGACCCCCGCCCGTCGATCCGACTCCCCCAATGTATGGCTCTGTTTTCAACTGGTTCCATGATCAGTTTCCAGATTTGGGACCATACCCTTGCCACACCCATTCGATGGCATGTGGGAGGAATTGGGCTTTGGCGTTGCGAACTCCGTGGCCGGAGTTCTGGCAGAAGAGATATTGATACGGGTAGCCCTTGGCTTTGAGAACTTTGGCCATGCGGTGGTTAGCCTCGACCCAGTCATGCATGCCGTCTCGCATGACATTCGGGTTGAAATTGTCACGGTCACCTACCGCCAGAAAAATGCGGAGCGGTTTCTTCGGACTCTCTGGAATCAGCTTTTCGTGAAAGTCCCAGGCACCACCCGGCGTCTCCGGATTGAACGGCCACTGCTGGTTCACAAACGTACCCGACGTAGTCAGCACTCGGTGATAAAGATCCGTGCGATACCAGGCCATTGCCAGTGCCGCTGACCCTCCAGAACTGCTGCCCATCGCCGCGCGACCGCTGGGGTCCCTGGTCAGCTTAACCTCGCAGGTTTTCTCGACACGAGGCAGGACTTCAGTTTCGATGTATTCAGCGTACAGGCCCGACATCGTGTCGTATTCTTTGCCTCGCTCGTGCCCCTGAGCATCGCCGCCGCCGTTCGCAATCATGACGACAATCATTGCAGGAACACGCTTCTGAGCGATCAGGTTGTCGAGGATCCGCGGCACCGACATGTTGGGTTTCCCCTTGGGACCATCGTGGATAACCATGAACGGTGCTTCGCTGTCCGGCACATATTGCGAGGGGATGTAAACGGTGATCTGTCGCCTGTAGTCAATCTTGTGCGTATCGACGATCAGAGTCTTCGCATTATTTGGATCGACTGTGCCGAAAACCTTGCGAGCGATACCTGGATTCAGAAGCCTGGTTTCTTTCGAATCGATTGTGAATTGCTGCACTTTCCCCTGCGGAACGCCATCGACCACGTTGTTCTCAGCGGCTGGCGCATAATCCGGGCCGATGAGAAAATCGCCATCAACATCAAGCGCCGGATTCAAACCAGCTTTCGCATCCAGCCGGGAAAAATTCGGAGCCCCTGGACCGTCAAACTTCCGGGTCGGCGGCGGAGTACGTTTTTTCCGCTGCGCATGACATGCTGAATCAACCAGCAAAAATGAGCACGCGACAAGTGTGATAAGAGCCGCCATCCGCTGCTTAGACATACAAGTTCCTCGTCGATTGGTGTAATCAGGTTCTGCAACTACCGACTTTTCTGCCACGGCATCGTCCCGATTCACGAACCGAAAATCAAATCGATGAGGCAAGGTCGAACCCACACAAAAAGCAGGCCTGGCCAAAGGCAGCGCAATTTCGACAAGGTCACTCGGCTATTCTTAGTCCGATGGACTCTGATTCAATCCAGAATGAATGTAAGGCGGTCTCGTCATTCAGCCTCGGTGCCAGCATGTGAATACTCAGCGAGAAAGTCATCCCATTCGAGGTTCAGAGGATCAACCCGGAAATTCCTAAAGTTGTCGAACGGATTCCCTGCACCCTCTTTGGCTGCAGCAAAAGTTTTCCGGAATTAAATTAAGATCCGGCGTGATCGACTCAGCTAAAGAGCACGGCGTCATATAGAACCTTCCCCATCGTATAGCAGTCGGTAACCAGTCAGACGAGTTTCCACGCTAACGACTGTTGTCGTGATGCAACTGGAAAATCGATCGTGCCCAGATCGCCGAAGCACACGTCTTCCGGAATCGGCTTACTTCAGATGATTTCTCCAAACAGAAAATCGAGCTGGAGCGTCCCGTCCAGGGCTGCAGATTCCACTCACCACGGTACTATGGCTCGCTGGCCCGGAGCTATTCTCATGGGCCCTGATTTCCTCAACAGAAAAAAAGTATCAGCTGGAATCCATTACCACTCGTCAATGATTGAACCGTCCAACAACCTCAGGACGCCATCTAAGAGTTGTTTGGATTCGCCCGTATTGAGCGTAAGAGACTGAGGAGTAAAGACGAATTCGAAGAACAGCATCGAGCAACACTATCCGCCTAAAAACTGTTTCAGGTGTCCATTCCAAGTGGGATATCTCAGGTTTAACTGCAGCAGCAGACACGTAACCTTTTGGAACCGCTCCTACAGATTTGTTTAGGCAAAACGTCCGATGGAAAGTAATCACAAAGTGATGATCAAACAGAAGCCGTTTTTATCCGCGACCCTGAGTTTCTGGGCAAGCCTTCTTTTTGCATGCTCTGTGGCAAGCGCCGCCGAACAGCCGAACGTCCTGCTGATTATGGCAGACGACCTGGGATTCTCGGATCTCGGATGTTACGGCGGGGAAATTGCGACGCCGAACCTGGATTCGATCGCGCAGGACGGATTGCGCTTTACGAAGTTCTACAACACAGCGAGATGCTGGCCGACTCGCGGTGCACTTCTGACCGGCTATTACGCGCAGCAGATTCGGCGAGATGCGCTGCCGGGAATTCCCGCCGGAGGGGGCAACCGTGGCCGCCGTCCGGATTGGGGTGTGCTGCTTCCTGAACTTTTGAAGCCGGCTGGTTACCGGTCTTACCACACCGGCAAATGGCACATTGACGGGATGCCCATCCAAAACGGTTTTGATCATTCGTACTTGCTGAAAGATCAGGGACGATTTTTCAATCCGAATCGACACTGGAAGGACGACGTTCAGTTGCCTCCGGTTAAGAAGGGCACAGATTTCTACGCAACAACGGCGTTGGCCGATCATGCGATTGAGGTCCTGACCGAACACAGCGAGCAATATGCGGACGCTCCGTTCTTCCATTACCTCGCGTTTGCAGCTCCACATTTTCCGCTGCACGCGTTGCCCGAAGACATTGCTCTCTACGAAGACACCTACACGGAAGGCTGGGATTCGATTCGGCTTAAACGATGGCAGAAGATGCACCAACAGGGACTTCTCGAGGCGGCAGGGGTGACTCAAATTTCGCGAGTCGAGCGAGGCATCGGGCCGCCGTACCACTTTCCCGACGCGTTCAAGATTCTTGGCAACGGTGAGGTTAACAAGCCGCTTCCGTGGAACAGCCTCACCGACGAGCAGAAGAAATTTCAGGCGACTAAGATGTCGATTCATGCTGCGATGATTCATCGTATGGATATAGAAATCGGCCGAGTCTTTGATCAAATCAAGAAGCTGGGCCAGTGGGAAAACACGCTGGTCATTTTTCTGTCCGACAACGGAGCCAGTGCCGAGATCATGGTTCGCGATGATGGGCACGATCCGAACCTGCCATCCGGAGCAGCCGGCACTTATCTGTGTCTTGGCCCTGGTTGGTCGACGACGTGCAACACGCCGTTTCGGCGTCACAAGACGTGGACTCACGAAGGCGGCACTTCGACACCATTTTTGATGTCATGGCCGAAGGGTATTAAGGCTCGTGGCGAATTCCGTCGCAACGTCGGACACGTGATTGATGTCGTGCCGACCGTACTGGAACTCGCCGGGGCAAAGACGCTGGAAGACGCACCGCAGGCACCCGGAAAAAGTCTTGTTTCTGCGTTTACGAAGGACGAATCCGTCAAGCATGACTCGTTGTGGTGGTTTCACGATGGTCACAAAGCAATTCGCATGGGCGACTGGAAGGCCGTAGCGCCGATCGGTGAGCCCTGGGAGCTTTACAATCTTGCCAACGATCGCGACGAATCGACTGACCTGGCGATTCCGGAAGGTGCCCGATTGCATGAGCTGATTGCCGAGTGGAATCGGCAGCTTGCGGCATTCACCGAACTCGCTTCACGAGACCTGCCGCCGGCAGTTCGGAAAAAGGCTAACGTAGCCAGTAACCGACCGCCCGTCATGAAGGCGGCACAGGCGGCGGCAAAGCCGAAGCGTCGACAGGTGCTGCTTGGTGGGAAGTCGTTTCTGCTGAACGGTCGACACGCTTTTCTGATGTCGCCTGAAGGGGCGTTTGAAAGTGCCGGCGGCAAGCCGTGGATTTTCTACGGGCCGACGCTCGCACCGTATCCCGATCAGGCAGAAAGCTGGATGCACCAGCAGTTCATCGACGCCGGCATCGCGATCGCGGGAATCGACGTCGGAGAAGGTTACGGCAGCCCTCACGCGTTCCCGCATTTTGAAAGCCTGTACCGCCACATGGTTCAGCAGGGCTACTCGAAGAGGCCAGCGTTGCTGGGGCGGAGCCGAGGCGGGCTGTGGGTGAGCAGTTGGGCAATCAGGCATCCCGACCGAGTCGCCGGCATCGGCGGAATTTATCCGGTCTACGATTACACGACCTATCCGGGAGTGGCGCGTGCAGCAACGGTGTACGGAGTCAGTCCCGACGAACTGCTTTCTCAACAGGACAAACTGAACCCGATCAAACAAGGGGACACTCTGGCCAAAGCCGGCATTCCCGTCTTCATCATTCACGGAACCGACGACAAAGTTGTGCCGATCGCGGCGAATTCTGAGGTGTTGGAAAAAATCTATGCAGCAAACGATGCTTCCGACCTGATTCACATCATCAAAGCGGAAGGCCAAGGACACAGCTTCTGGCCTGGATTCTTCACGTGCCAGGAGCTGGTCGACTTTCTGATCGAGAAATCGAAACAAGGATCCGAGTAGCATGGGGTAGAACCAGTGGTTGTTCGTGCAGAATCTGACACTTTGATCTATCAGCCACGGATGGACACGGATTTTCGCAGATGGCATTGGATGTCGTAGAAAACAATCCGTAGAAATTCTATGAGATTACCGCGTTAAATCTTAGGGGTAGCGGTAGCGGTCTGGTATGGCTGACCAATCTGCTGTCAGGATTCTTCGGGAAACTCCGCGTCTTCGCGTTCGACTTCCAGGCACTGCGTTACTCATCTCAGCGACTTCTGTGTTAAAGTTTTCGCATGATCACAAAAATGAATCTTACAATTCTAGTTATGCTGGCTGGTGTGATTAATGCTTCGGTCGCCGCGGATGCTGCTGAACCATCGAAAGGCGAGAAGCTTTTCGCGCTGAAAGTCAAACTGCTGTTCGCTGAAAAGTGCATCGCCTGTCATGGTGACGATCCTGACGAGATCGCGGGCGGATTCGACATGCGTTCGCGCGAGGCTCTGCTGAAAGGCGGAGAAAGTTTTGAAGACGAAGTTGTCATTCCCGGCAAAGGCGAACAGAGTTTTCTTTACGTCGCGACTACCCGCTCGGAAGAAGGCTACGAGATGCCGCCAAAAGAGGCAGAGCAGCTCACTCAGGAACAGCAGTGGTGGATTCGGGACTGGATCAACGATGGTGCTCCGTGGCCAGATGAGGCTCGCGTCGCGGAAATTCAAAGCAAGTATGCCGAAGGTGTCATCGTTGAAACGTCCGGAGGTCTGGGTGACGCCTGGACGAACCGCCGTTACAAGCCTGAGCATCTCTGGGCTTACCAGCTCTTGAACGTTGAAAGTGTGCCGAAGTCTGCTCATCCAATTGACTGGTTCATTGATCGGAAGTTGAAAGAGATCGGTCTCGCAGCAGCTCCAGTTGCTAATTCGCGAGAGCTTGCTCGACGAATCAGTTTTGGGATGACGGGATTGCCTCCGCGACCGATTGATACCGCGCGTTTCGAGACGGCTGCGAAGAAAGACATCGGCGCTGCCGTACTTGATTACGCGAAACGACTAATGGCGACACCTCACTATGGCGAGCACTTCGGTCGGCAGTGGTTGGATGTCGCCCGGTACGCGGATTCGGCGGGTTTTGCGAATGACTACTCGCGACCCAACGCCTGGCGATATCGCGATTACGTTATTCGGTCCTTCAACCGCGACAAGTCATACGACGACTTTGTCCGCGAGCAGATCGCTGGCGACGAGATCGATTCAACGGATTCCGAGAAGCTGGTCGCAACCGGGTTTCTTCGAATGGGGCCGTGGGAGCAAACGGGGATGAGTGTCTTCCGGATCACGCGGCAGCAGTGGCTGGACGATGTGACCGACTCGGTTGGCCAGGTGTTCCTTGGACATGCTCTGCAATGTGCGAAGTGTCACGACCACAAGTTCGACCCCATTCCGACCCGGGACTACTACAGCATGATGGCCATTTTTTCGACGACTCAGTTTGTCGAACGCGACGCTCCGTTTACGAAGGATGAGAACCTGACAGGTTTCAAGCCGGCGCATGAGTGGACTCGCGCCAAGATTTCGGCTTACCAGAAGGAGCGAAACGAGCTCAACGCACGCGTCAAGAAAAATCGAACACTGGAAACGGGAAAAGCCAAGGTGGGAGACAACGGGTTGGACCCTGGAGACGAAGCCTCGCTGGCCCGTATGGGCAAAAATATTTCCCGGCACACCTGGGAGTATGACAAAACCCGACCGATCGCCTTCAGCGTTCACACAGGCCATACAATTCAACGAAAGAACGTCGGTAGTCGAATTCAAATGCCAGCTGAACCTTGGGGTAAAGGGTATCTGGAAGAAGATGCGATTCTGACCGGAGGAGATGCTTACTCTCGCGGTGATGCTGTGAAGCCCGGAGCCATCAGTGCCGCCTCGAAACTTGGAAAGATGTCTGTCACGGAGTTTCCTGATGGACGCAGCAATCGTCGGCTGGCGTTGGCGGAATGGATCGTCGACAAGAGAAATCCGCTCACTGCGAGAGTCATGGTTAACCGAGTCTGGGCGTGGCATTTCGGTAAAGGCCTGGCTGGCAATCCGAACAACTTCGGAGCGACCGGCAAACTGCCGACTCATCCAGCATTGCTCGACTACCTGGCGCAATGGTTCATGGAAAATGACTGGTCTGTTAAAAAGCTGAACGAATTGATTTTGACATCTGAGACCTATCGTCGAAGTTCCCGATATCCGCAGCGCGACATCCTCGACGAGAAAGATCCAAAGCGAGATCTTTATGCGACCTACCTGTCTCGGCGTCTGACGGCAGAAGAACTTCGCGATGCCATGCTGGCTGTCAGTGGCGAATTAAATCGTCAGGTCGGCGGGATCCCCTGTCGGCCAGATATCAACCTGGAAGTCGCGATGCAGCCGCGGCAGATTATGGGCGGCACGGCTTCAGTTTATGAACCCGATCCACTGCCCAAACAACGCAATCGAAGAAGCATCTATGCCGAGAAAATTCGTGGATTGCGGGACCCGTTTCTGGAAGCGTTCAACCAACCAGGGCCGGACAAGTCGTGCGAGCTTCGTGAAACGTCGACCGTCGCGCCGCAGGCATTGACGTTGTTCAACGCGGAAGAGGTTCAGGACCGCTCGATCGCTCTGGCTGCCCGATTGTTTACAGAAGCTGGCGACATGGCAGACACGGATGCAGCCGTCGTGAAACGAGCGTTCGAACTGGCTCTGGGACGGTCACCGGCCAGCAACGAACTGAAAGTTTGCCTTGCTCACTGGTCTCAGGCAGTAAAAGAAGAAACCGGCAAACAGCACGAAGTGAAAAAGATTTCAAGCACGACCAGGCGGACGGTGATGGCAGAGAAAACCGGCGAGCCGTACGACTTCTTCGAGTTCATGCCGGCCTACGAAAACTACGTTCCGGATCTCCAGCCCGCTCAAACGGACGCTCGCACACGCGGACTCGCACACGTCTGCCTGGTGATCTTTAACCTGAACGAATTCGCGTACATCGATTGATCATGAATACTCACTTATCAAATACGGCCATGCCGAGTCGGCGTGACTTTCTTTACGGCATGGGAGCGGGTCTCGGCTCGGTGGCTTTCTCGTCAATGCTGGCGGCCGACGAGTCGGCATCGGTCGGTAAGCCGAATCTGCCGGTTAAGGCGAAGCGTTGTATCTTCCTCTTTATGGAGGGAGGACCATCTCACCTGGACACGTTCGATCCAAAAATTGAACTGACGAAGCGTCACTTGCAGGAGTTCTCGCGATCGGGTGAGCAGGAAAGTGCGATGTCATCAGGCAAACGCTATTTCGTGAAGAGCCCGTTTGAGTTTACTAAGGCCGGAGAAAGCGGCGCGGACATCTGCACCGAGTGGGTGCATCTTAAAGAACGAGTCGACGACATCTGCTTTTATCGAGGGGCTCAGGTCGAGTCCGTCAATCATCCAACCGCGTGCTACCACGTCAACACGGGCAATCGGTTTGGTGGAGATCCGGGAGTCGGTGCCTGGGTGAACTATGGACTTGGCACGGACAATCAGAATCTGCCCGGTTTCGTCGTACTGCCGCGTTCAAGTTATCCGCAAGGGGGAGCCGCCAACTGGTCGAATGGTTTCCTGCCGGCTCAATTCCAAGGGACTCCGCTGCGTCCGGAAGGGAGTCCGATACTCGATTTAAATCCTCCGAAAGGAGTCACGCCCGAGCGACAACGATCTAATCTCGATCTACTGGCGGCTCTGAACAACAGGCATCTTGAGCAACGCCCCGGCCGCACCGACCTGGAAGCTCGCATGAGTTCTTACGAACTTGCCTATCGAATGCAGAGTGAAGTGCCTGGCGTCCTGGACCTTGACGGCGAGACGAGATCAACTCTCGACATGTACGGGATCGGCGAAGTGAAGACTGATACGTTTGGTCGAAAGTGCCTGCTCGCGCGACGGCTGATTGAAAAAGGAGTCCGTTTTGTGCAGGCCTACGCCGGCAACTGGGACAGCCATGATTACATTCAGCGTGCTCACGGATCGTTGATTCGATCCGTTGATCGTCCCATCGCGGCTTTGTTGCGTGATCTGAAAGAGCGAGGTCTACTTAACGAAACGCTGATCGTTTTCTGCGGCGAGTTTGGCAGAACTCCTGACAACGGCCAGCGTGGTGGAGGAAAATCCTACGGTCGTGATCATAATGCCAAAGCGATGGCCATGTGGTTTGCTGGCGGAGGCACCAAAGCCGGCCACACGATCGGGGCCACGGACGAAGTCGGAGCCGAAGCCGTCGAATGTGTGCACCATATCCGTAATGTCCATATCACGTTGCTGCATTTGCTGGGTCTCGACGACAACCGTCTCACCTACTACCACGCCGGCCGCTTTAAACAACTCAGCCAGTTCGGCGGAAAAGTGATCAATGAGCTGATCGCCTGATCGCGTTTTCTATCAAACGGCTGAGTATCGTATGGCAGCTGTTTTTTTCACGAAACATCCTTATGAATACGACGATAGCCGTACCGGACGCAGGCGGTCGCTAACTCAGCCATCCGTTTCATCAGCCGTGATTGGTCATTGGAGATATGTGCAGTCCGACGCTCTGAAATGCGATCCCACTTCAGAGTGTCACACTCATGCTCGACTGTTTGACGACACTTCACCAGATCAACGCTGCGCGTAGGTGCCCTCTCTGAATCGAGTTCCTTCAGTCGCTTCGTCTGAGCGGTACGAACTCCGCCGTACTCTTTACTCCAGCGGTAATTAAGTCGGATCGGTTACGCCGATCAGACGACAAGTTTCAGCAACATTTCCCCTGAGAAAGAATGGCCTCAACTTCTCGAAGCTGCTGAATAATCTATTCTGTCTTGAATCGCTTGCGTGGCATCTCATGCATCGCTGGATAAGATCGAACTTCTGAGTTTACCACTCAAAAGTCGGTCGCGGTTGATGGGGGCAGTTCAATGACGTGATTGGAAGTCGGAAACTTGCATTGAACTCATTCCTCAGTCCAAACCGTAGAGTGCTCCAAAGCGTGTTCGCAGATGTTTCATCAACGGCACATGAGAGAGCGGTTTGCCGGTGACGTGTTCGACCAGTTCGTCTGCCGATAATTGCTTGCCCGGCTGATGGATCTTTTCGTTGAGCCAGTTTTTGAGAGGCAGGAATTCTCCGCGAGCGAACTGATCGTGGAGACCGCCGAGTTCTTCGTCGGCGGTGTCGAAGAACTGCGCGGCGTACATGTTGCCCAGCGCGTACGTTGGGAAGTATCCAAGCAATCCGGCGCTCCAGTGAATGTCCTGCAGGCAACCGTTCGAATCGTTATCGGGCGTGATGCCAAAGTAGCGGTTGAAAGTTTCGTTCCAGACGCCGGGCAATTCGGCCGGTTGCAGATCGCCGGTCAGCATTGCCTGCTCCAACTCAAACCGCAGCATGATGTGCAGGTTGTAGGTGACTTCGTCGGCTTCGACTCGGATGAACGATGGCCGAACATCGTTGACGGCCCAGTGAAACTCTTCCTGTGTCACATGCAGGAGGGCATCTGGAAACGCGGCTTGAGCTTTCGGGAAGAAGTGTTGCCAGAAAGCTGGACTGCGGCCAACGAGATTCTCCCACATTCGCGACTGCGATTCGTGGATGCCCAGCGAAACGGTTTGGCCCATCGCCGTGCCAAATGCGTCTTTGTTAAGACCCTGCTCGTAAATGCCGTGGCCGGCTTCGTGCAGCGTCCCGAAGAAAGCTCCGGGGAAATGATGCTCGTCATATCGCGTGGTGAGTCGGCAGTCGCCTGGTCCGAAACCGCTGCAGAATGGGTGTGCGGCTATGTCCAGTCGCCCGGAATCGAAACAGAAACCAATGGCCGTCGCGGCTTCGATGCCTAACTGACGTTGTGCGTCCACCGGATAAGATCGTGTAATAATTGTCGAGTCTGGCTGCCGGTCGGATTCTCGAATGGCCGCGACCAGTGGAACGAGTTCGTCACGCAGCGGATTGAATGCTGCCTGGATGCTGGCGGCCGTCGCCCCGGGTTCGTAATCGTCAAGCAGCGCATCGTACGGCTGACCGTCGCCGTAGCCGATCGCTTCGGCTTCTTCGCGCTTCAGGCCCAGCGCCTTGGTAAGCCAGGGTTCGAATGCCGAGTAATCAGAATTCTTTCGAGCTTCGACCCATGCCTGCTGAGAAAGCGTTGTTACCCGTGACAGCTCTTCGACCAACTGCTGTGGTAACTTGGTGTCGCGGTCATATGCTCGCCGAGCGTGTTTTACGTTGATCTGTGCAGTTGAACCTTCGTCACCCAGATCGTCGGCTGCTTCCAGTTCAGACAGCAATTCTCCGATACGAGGATGAATCGCCTGCTCGTGCGTCATGCCGGCCAGCAGAGCTAACTGTTCCGCGCGATGTTCGCCGCCAGCCTGAGGCAGATTGACCTGCTCGTCCCAGCCAAGAACTGCCGAACACGACCCCAGCAGCGACGATTTCTTCAGGCGTTCGATGAGTTCTGAGTAAAATTCGGAAGTCGCAGCCATGGTCGATCCTTCGGTGTCTTGCTTTCGAGTTCGGACTGTCTCAAGCCTGACATGATTGCGAACCAGGCCACTTCTGGCGACCCAACCGTGGCCCACGTTTCGCCAGGTTTGCACAGGCGGGCTTCCGTACTCGCGATGCCGGCCCGGTTTCGCCAGGATACCGGTTCTGTTTTGATTCGCTATTCCACCCCCCGTGAATCCTCAGCTCGACGGAACGACATTCATGGCAAAATATCTGACGGCTCCCGACCCGAATGAAACTGGCTGGCCGAAAGGCGTCAAATACATCATTGGGAACGAAGGCTGCGAACGCTTCAGCTTCTACGGAATGAAGTCGATTCTGCAGGTCCATCTGACGACGCTGTTCGTCGCCGGGGGTATGTATGAGCAACTGGGCGAAGAAAACGCTCAGGAGATGGTCCATTTGTTCGTCGCGGGCGTCTACGCCTTTCCGATGATCGGAGCCATTATCGCCGACCGGCTGCTGGGAAAATATCACACAATTCTCTGGTTGTCGCTGGTTTACTGCCTCGGACATCTGGTGCTGTCTATCGGCGAAAACTCCATCGGCGGCATGGCGATCGGGCTTGGTTTAATTGCCGTCGGATCCGGCGGCATCAAACCCTGCGTGTCGGCTCATGTGGGCGATCAGTTTGGAAAAGGAAACTGGAATCTCGTCGGCAGAGTCTTCCAGGCATTTTACTTCATCATCAACTTCGGGTCGTTCTTTGCAACGTTGATGATTCCGTTCATTCGCTCAAACCCGGACAAAATCTGGATTCTCCGAGACCATCCGGAGTACGCCACCAGCGTTGCATTCGCCATCCCCGGCATCCTGATGTTTCTCGCGACAATCGCGTTCTGGATGGGTCGCAAGGTATTCGTTCATGTGCCCGCCAATCCGGGTGGCAAGGTTGGACTGCTCGATTCAATTAGCGCCACGCTGCTCTTCATGGGCTTTATTGGTCTGCCACTCTTTGGCTGGGGTGTCCTATCGTTTGCAACAAACGTCGTGCTGACGGTCATCAGCGTACTGATAGGCTTGTGGGTGTTTGTGGAACGGCAGGCGATCGAGCAGGATGATGGGTTCCTGGCAGTGATGTTTCATGCGGTCGAAGCGCTCATTAAGGGTGACAATCGAAAAACTATTTCATCTCTCGGCTCCGATGTAGAAGCGGATTCTATCCAGCGGCACTGGTTCTTCTCATCAGCTGCGAAACGCTTCGGTGAAGAAGCTGCTGAGGGGCCGCGAGCTGTCCTGCGGATCATCAGCGTCTTCTTCCTGATCAGCGTTTTCTGGGCACTGTTCGACCAACACGCTTCGAGCTGGGTCCGTCAGGCTCAACGAATGGACCTCGATCTCGTGCTGCCGTGGTCAACCACTAACGCGGAAGGCGTAGCCGTCCCTGCCGTGCTCTCGATGTTGCCCAGCCAGATTTCAGCACTGAATCCGCTGATGGTCATGGCTCTGATTCCGTTCAACACATTCTTCCTCTACCCGTTCATAACGAAACGGGGGTGGGAAATGACACCGCTGCGTCGAATGACGATTGGCATGATTATGGCCAGTCTTGCGTTTGTCGTGGTGGCTATGATTCAAGTTCAAATTAATGCCGGAGAAGGGCTCAAAGAGTTCAATACCGTTCACGTGCTGTGGCAATTCTTCCCTTACCTGATCATGACGCAGGCCGAGGTCATGGTCTCGATCACGGGTCTTGAGTTTGCGTACACGCAGGCACCGACTCGGATGAAGTCAACGATCATGGGGTTCTGGCTACTGAGCGTTTCGCTGGGCAACAAACTGACTGCCGTCGTCACCAAACTTCCAGACATGGACCTGCTGACCTCATTCTGGGCATTTGCCGGACTGATGGCTGTCGCTGCTGTACTCTTTGGGATTCGGGCGGCCTTTTACAAGTACCGGTATTACACGCAGTAATGGGCAGCGCAGACTGGGCATCGCCCACCTGAGGAACAAAATCAGGTCGGCAGTGCCCACCCTGCCGATGCGTTGCGTGCTCCCGTGGAGGGTGCGATGACGATCGACGTTTATGAGTCGACCAGTTTCGAATCGTTGTGGCATGAGTTCGAACGCTCGATCGCTGCGCCGATGTCGTCACCGCTGGCGACGGAAACGATCGTTGTTCCTGAGCGAGGCTGGGAAAGCTGGTTCAGTCGACGGCTTGCTAACCAACGCGGATGCTGGGCGCAGTTTCGGTTTCTGCTGCCGGGGCAGTGGATTTCAGAAACGCTCGAGAATTGCCTGGAAGCTGACCAGGCTCCTGATCGTGAGCAGGATGCACTGACCTGGATCATTGCGAGCCTGCTGCCGGACTTACTTAATGATGAGGCGTTTGGCGCCGTCCGTAGTTACCTGTTCCAGCCCGATGGCGACACTGATCCGCAGCGATTGATTGATCTCAGTCGGTGCATTTCCGATCTGTTTGACCGATACCTGTTGCACCGACCGGAACTGATCGCTGCATGGGATCAAGGTGTCGATTGGCCTGATTGTGGAATTCCCGTTCCGTCACCTGCTGCGTGGCAGAGGCGACTCTGGCAGGCGATCACGCAGGATGAGCACCGGAAGTTTCGATCCGTTTTCGCGATGGCCGAAGATCTGAATAGTACAATTCGCCCCGGCGGCGACCAGATTCCTGAACGGCTGAGTGTCTGGCTGTGCGGCAGCGTCGTTCCTGCGCATATTCGATTTCTGGAAGCGGTTGGTGAGCATTCAAACGTTGCGTTATTCGTGCTGACGCCAGCGTGTGAATACTGGGGCGATATGTATGGGCGGCGGCAGTTACTTCGTCGTTTGAGCGAACAGTCACAATCACTTCGGCAATTTTGCGCCGAACATCACGTCGATCTGCTGCATCCTCTGTTGGCATCGATGGGTGAACTCTCACGCCAGCAGCAGATGCTGATGGTTGATCTTGATTCATCGCCGTGGCGAATTCGGGAACTCGTTGCCGACTCGTTTGAAGAAGACTCCTCGACTGCCGAAGAAGCTGATCCAACGCTGCTCAGCGAACTGCAAAGTGATATTCATTTCGCAACTGAACCCGAGCAACGAGAACTGCCACGTGACAACAGCGTGCGGATTCACAGTTGTCACAGCGCAATCCGTGAAGTGGAAGTTCTGCATGACCGAATTCGCGAAGCGTTGGAGGAAGAACCCGATCTTGCTCCGGAAGATGTTGCGGTGTTTTGTCCGGACCTCGACAATTACGCCGCGTTGGTTCAGGCGGTGTTTGGGCTGACACGGCCTGGCTCTGACGGACATATACCGTTTCAAATTGTCGGCCGATCCGCCCGCCGAATGCGTCCGTTCATCGATGCCTGGTTGAAGGTGCTTGAGGTCTTTGGAAGCCGAGTCACCGCGACAGACATCCTCGATCTGCTGAACACGGAGGTCGTCCGTGAACGAGCCGGAATGGACTCTTCCGAAGTCGAACGGATCGCTGAATGGATCGACGATGCCAGCATTCGGTGGGGACTCGATGCTGAGCATCGCCAATCGGAAGACCTGCCTGGCACAGACTTGAACACCTGGGAGTTCGGACTTGATCGACTGATTCTGGGGTATGCCATGCCGCCGGCAAGCACTCAGATTGTCGCCGACGTTGCGACGCTTGATCGAGTCGAAGGACTTTCCGGTGCGACGCTGGGGCGGTTGTGGAGCCTGATCTCAGGTATTGGACAGTGGCGCGAACGAATCCGCCAGAGCCGGTCGTTGGCAGAGTGGCGTGAGCCGCTGGGACGAATCGCTCGCGATTTTCTGGAGACTGACCTGGACGACACCGGCTATCAAATTGTGCTCGACGCAATTGATAAAGTCGTCACGCGGGCAGAGGTCGGCGATTTCGAATCTCCGGTGTCGTTTGCTGTAGCGGTCAAGGAAGTGACTCGACAAATTGATTCGACGTCCGCTGCTTCGTTTCGACACGGCGGAGTCGTGTTTTGTGATATGAGCGCCATGCGGAGTCTTCCGTATAAGGTCATTGCTCTGCTGGGTATGAACGATGGGCTGTTCCCACGAGGTGATCGCTCGGTCGGGTTTGACCTGATGAGGTTTCAGCGAGTTCCTGGAGACAACGGGCCGCGCGACGAGGATCGTCATCTGTTTCTGGAAGCGATTCTTGCCGCTGACCGCCGACTTCTGATCACGTGTCAGGGACAGGATGTCCGGGATCAACGTCCGCGTCCTCCTTCGGTGCCGGTTCAGGAACTCCTGGACGTTCTTGACCAGACAGATGAAGAGGCTGGGCTCCGGGATGAAGTTTTTATCCGGCACCCGTTGCAGGCATTTGCTCCTCAATACTTCGACGGGCAGAGCAATATTCCTGCAAGTTTCGATGCGGACTCATTGAAGGCTGCACAGCGACTGCAAGGACAACCAGAACAGTCGGCTATCTTCGCCGCCGCAGCGTTGACACGGATTCAATCATCGGGCGGATCGTCCGAGGAACTGGAAGCTGCGAGTATTCGAGAATTGCAGACTCTCTACGAACGTCCGTGGCTCCTGTTCCTTCGCCAGGTTGGGGTTGGCGATATTTCTGTCGCAGATGAATCAATTGGTCGAGAGCCTCTTGTTCTTGACGGTTTGCAATACTGGAAGGCCGGAGACTGTTGGCTTGAACAATCTCTGGCAGGCGTCCCTCAAGACATGATCGCTCAGCAGCTGATCCGGACGGGAAGTATCCCTGCGGGCAGCGCCGGTGAATCAGTTGTTCGAAAACTGAAACAGGATTCGTCGGGAATTATCGCCTCGATGCGAAAAGGAAAGCTGCAAACAGTTGCTGAATCACTGCCGGTTAATTTACAGATTGGCGATGTTATACTGACTGGCGAGATCAACGGCTGGACTGGCAATACTATTCATCGAGCAATGTTTTCGAAGGTCAGCGTGAAATACGCCACCAGGCTGTGGGTGGACTATCTCATCTCCACCGCAATCAGTAACCGAGTTCTGGAACCTGCTGTGCTGGTCGGCCGTGGTGGCACTCAGGCAACACTGTCTGAAGTAAAGCCGGATGAGGCGTTTGCTCATCTTGAAAAGATTGTCGGCGTCTGGCAGATCGCCAGAAGTTTTCCGCTTCCGTTCTTTGTTAACAAAGACGTCGCAAAGCCAATCTGGAATAACGAAGTCGATTTTTCTGATCGACAGTCAACGACTGCTTTCGTCGCAACGGCACGCAACAGTTTCACGAGGAAACCGTGGGCGCGTAATAAATCCAGTGCGGACCAACTGGCTCCATCCGACGAGCCGGAAGCACGAGCCGCGTTCGCCGGTCTGCGACCCTTCGAGCTATGTTGTGACGTTGTTCCTGAGTTGTCGCAGCACGGCGACCGAAACCTGTTCACCAGTCTGACAGAAACGCTTTGCACTCCGTTTACGGAGCATCTGGAAGCGTTTCCCGCTTGAGCGTGTCGGCGATCAACGTCGGCAAAGAGCGAGCACACCTTGTCCGTCGGTGTCTTTTAACCGCCGCTCTATTGAAGATTCGGCAGCAGATAGTGGTAGTTCACGACGAAGTGGCAGGCGCAGCCAGCGGTCACAAGCAGGTGCCAGACGCAGTGGAAATAGGGCACTTTCGTGTCGTTGCACAGGAAGACCGTGCCGACCAGCAGGCAGGCGGCTCCGGCGACGATCCAGACAATGCCAGCGGGAGGGAACCAGGCCATCATGACGGGCACTGCCAGCATCGGCATACAGCCGATCAAAACGTAGAACCAGACAGGTACCATTTGAACGCCGGTCATGAACAGTTTCAAAAACACGCCGATCAATGAGAGAACCCACATCGTGATCGGAATCAGAAACCAGTAGCCCGTATTGCAGACCGTCAGTCCGACGGGAGTGAACGCTCCCGAGATCAGCAGAAAGATTGAAACCTGGTCGAGCGTGCGGAAGCTGTGTTTCCACTTACCGCTGAGAAAGCTGTGCGACAACGTCGACGTCAGGTAGACCAGCGTCAACGTGATTGCATAGACGATGCACGAGGCGGTGACGACAGAATTACCCAGTTCAACGGCTTCACGAATCAGAAACGCTGACCCGGTTATCGAAAGGGCGGTCGCAAATGCGTGCGTGATCTGGTTGGCTCGTTCTTCATTGACTAGACGAGCTTTGCGCGTATTGAGAGGAGCATGAGACCAAAGAAGGCCACTCATAAAACGACATCCTTGTCGATGCCGGACGAAGTCAGTCGTCGCGGCAATAATCCGTAATACCGTGGGAAATGTCTGGAACCGGGACGCGATCCGGCCTCGGTTTTCCGCGGCATCACATCGTTTCGCTCGTCTCCATGCCGACGTCAGAACAGACTGTCCGATTGGCAGGAAGACACTTAACAGATCCGACAATTTGCTGGAACACGTGATTCGAGCAGCAAGGCTTGACGGTCGACAATCAGGCTGCTTTTCGAAGCCGATCCAATGCGTCGATGGTCGCTCGCGCCTCTTCGAAACTGCCCAGACTTTCGACGAAGGACATCAGCGTTTCGAGGGATTCGTCATCGTACTCTTCGAGTAATTTGGCCAGTTTTTCATCGTCCATCGCTGAAATTCCTTCGCAAGCGGCATTGAGCAGAACGTGAGCGGCAGGCTGCTGTTTTCGACCAGCACCCGACGTTCTCATCGGCATCGAAGAGGTTGTGTCTTCAGATTTTGCCGTCTGTATCGGTCGTGTGGGGTGACTTGGGCATCAATTACCCGCAGAGTCGACCACAATTCCCGAAGGCTGCGTTTGATCAGGCTTTAGCGTCCATACCGAAGTGCTGGCGGAGCTTCTGAATCGCCTTGTACTTCTCGTCGCTGATGCGGGCCGGGCTGAGTTTCAGCGACTCGGCGATAGCCGAAATTGATTCTCCGCCAGACCAGCGAGTGACGATTTCCCTTTGAGTCGGGCTGAGTCGTGCTTCTTCGCCGCTGACAGCATTCCGAACCTGATTCAACGAATCCATTTTTGCAGGCCAGAGATCGTCATTTTTTGAATGAGTTTCAGCGAATTCCAGTGATGAATACTTCTTTTCACGCCTGGATCGTTGTGATGTTGCCCAGATTGCTCGGTTCAATTTGCGGCGTTCGGGCGATTCTGAATCCTCGATCGCAATCAAGAACCGATCTCGATCGACTCGTTCGAGCAGCCGAGCAAACACCTGCTGAGTGCAATCCGACCATTCCTGGTGGTTGATTCCAGCGTTTTGCCAGCTTCTTGAGCAGTACGCTCGAATCTTCTTCAGGACGACCGATTCCGACATCTGGCCGACTGCGGCTGTTGCGGCAGCAGCCACTCCGGTTGCCGCTTGAGCGGATGCTGGCTCGGCTGCCGATGTGGCAACGACAAGGGCGCAGGCTGCCAGAGAAAGTCGAATAGCCGACCTCGTATCGACGGGGTCTTTGACAGTTTTTTCGGAGTCAGCGGGTGTCGCCATGAGCGGTGCTCTTTTTCGAAAAACCACAGTCACGTCTGGAGTTACTACGATTCATATCCAGACTTTCGTCATGCCGGGAAGATGTCCCGGCACGAGGATAGACGCCTCAACGCACGAATCTCGTAGTAGCTTCAGGAAAAAACATGCCATTTTGCCTGGAATCGAAAATTGATCCGTTCAGACAGGTTCGACGTCGCCTGATACTTCATCGCCATCCGCCGACCAGGACCATCGGATATTGTCCGGCAGAAGTGGTGGTTTGACGTCGTCGCTGTTGTCCCAACGGGCGGCCCACGTGTCCCACCGGAGCGGAGTTTCCACGAACAGCAGACTCTCCGTCGTCAGTGTTGGTAGCAGGTAATTGCGAGAGACCGAGCGTGGATAAGGACGGATGACCTGGTGGTGCCACAGGTTGTAAACCGCTTCTTCGGAGTACTCGTCATCCGGCCAGACGACCAGTCCGTCTTCCATGACGTCGTACGGAATTCGACGAGGGGCGAAGCTGGCGGCGATCTGTTCGCGCACCATGTCGACGCCGGCGATTTTGTAGAATCCGATCAGTGCAGCCAGCAGCGTGTCTCGTTGTGCATCGTCCAGTTTTTTGACCCAGCCCGTTTGGAGCGTATTCGCGACAAGCCATCCGGACTGCTCCTCGAAAACCATCAACAAGAGTTCATTCGACAGGTCGGGACATGCCAGTTCGATTCGAATGTTGTTTGAAGCAAGCCGGACTCTTGCTACTGAGATATCGCCGACATTCCAGTCGGGTGCTTCTTTAAGGAGCTGCAGGAACTCGCGAACGACGAAATGCTCAACTGCGACGTGAACGTGGTGAAGCTGATCGAGGTACTTGCTGCGGGCGAGACTGTGTTCGGCGGGTGAGCGTCGCCGATCGATCCGTCGCAACCGCTGGAACAACTTTGGGAGCGTGCCGGAATGAAAGCCGGGTTTCATCAGACGGATAAACGTCTCGCCATGACTTCCGACCAGGACCGGCTTCAGATTTACGCCGCGGTTTGCCTTGTAGAGTTGCCAGTTTGATTTCAGCTCCCAGGCCATGAAACCGAACACGCCAGGGATCAGGAAAACCGTGTTAATGGCGACGGTGTCAGAATGATTGCCAAACAGTGGTTGCAGCAGTTGACTGAGCAGTCCGCCAGGCAGTCCTAACGGCAGGATGATCTTGTGGGAGACTGTCACGACGGGAAAGTGCTTGATTGGATTGATTTGTGGCTCGATCAGCAGGTTGACGCAGAATCTCGCGACGAAAGTAAAACCCGCCCAGAACACTCCCAGAATTGCTTTTGTGCCGAGAGACAAAGTCGTCTCACCACTTTTGAAACGCAGCCACTCGTCGACGGCGTAGAGGACTCGGTCGAAGCCTTCGAGCAGACGTTTGAAGAAGTCCATCACGAGGTCGAACAGCGCGACAAGAATGTGGACCCGAATCCGATTCCAGGTGGAATGCAGCCATTCGGCACTAAGTTCTTCGACGTCGCGACCGACTCGTGAATTAAGGATGACGCTCATCGCGCAAAGTACGATTCCCCAGTTAGTCCATGGTTGCTCGGGAATGTCTTCGTAGAGCCTTGGCAGTGCCCAACATACGAGAGCCGTTGGGATCGCCGGCCAGATTAGAAACTTTCGAATGAAGAAAACGGCTCTGCTTCTGAGCAGTCGCTTGACTGCGGAAAGTCTCAGGAACCGCGCCGGCCATTCGTACATCGCTCGCCGCAACCCACTGAAAACGTAGGCGCAGACTTTCTTCAGAAACTGCCGGAACGGACCGACGTGAATGATCAGAAGAAGCAAAGTGCCAAGGGCGAAGACAATCGACGGCATGTGCTCCTTCACGGAAATAATCACCGGAGAACTCGCTCCCTCAACCATTCTGGAGACTCCGGTTGCGGCGTCAACGATTTCTTCGGTTTCGGGACGGTTGAGCAGTTCTGCGATATGCACAATCGCTTCAAAAGTCAGGTACGCCACACCGTACGGAATGAAAACAAACCGAGTCGCAAATCGTCCGACGAGAGTTCCAAATCCGACAGCACTGAGTCTCTGCAGCCAGCGAAGGTAAATATCCCCGCGTTGGTAAACGCCGTCGAGGACTCGACTGAGTTGGGAATCTGCCTGGAGCAGCTTGTCACCACGGAAGAACTGATTTGGACCTGAAAGATCGCTGAGTTTCAGATTGCTGCGTGAAATGGCGTCGCGCATGTTACCCATGGTCAGAAAGCCGCGATTGGCGACTCCGTCAAGCAGTTCCTCGACCATTTTTCCAAAAGCAATTCGCTCGGGAACGTTTTGCGGCGTCAGTTCGACTTCTTCCAGAGTTGATTCAACGAGCGGTCGCAGTCGCGTCCTCATCTGATGTTCGGACGAATGGGCTGCTTCGTGCAGCAGCCGTGAGAGTTGCCGCCGTTCCAGGCCGGTCAATCGCGACGTCACGAGCCGACGCGTTGCACTGCGGAGGTGCTTGGACATCAGAACTTCGCGCTGGTTAGGAAGCGCTCGCTTGATTGGTCGTTGCCCGAACGACGTGGCACACCCCATCAGGTCGACCGTGTATATCTCCTTTTCGTGGTCAACGCAGACTTTCTGCAGGTCATACAGCAACCGCTTGTCAGGATTCCAGAAGCCCTGACTGGCCTGCAGCAACAAGCCAACAAGTGACACGTACCAGTTTCTGGCGGCGGCCTGATTGAAGTTCAACGCGTCCTGAAGTCGACGAACCAGCCGTTGCAGGTCGGTCAATGCTCCGCTGACAGCTTCGCTGACCAGTTCGGGTGTCGCATACCGGGCAGCCTGCATCTGGTACAGAGCCGCTGCTACCGCATTGCCACGAGCGAATGCTTTGTCTGCTCGGCGAATGATTCGCCCAAACGTCGCCGGGTTTGGCCGGCGTACAGGTTCGACTTTTGACATGACTGCATCGAGCAACGTTGGAAACTTTGCGTCGTCAAGATCGTCAGTTGAGTGCTTCAGGGAAATGGTTGTGGAACCTCGTCCGGTCAGACTCTCAAGTTCCTCGTCGGTTTCGTCCTGAACGTCGTCATTGTCTGGAATTTCGGGATCCGGGCTGCCAGCGAGTTTGGTCGACTGGAACAAATTGTCGATATCGACGTCCAGCCGCAGCAGTTGATCGACGGATTTAAAATCGGAAAACGACGGAAAATAAGAGCCAAGGCAGTGCGGAGCGAAGCACCTGATCTCGCTGTAGACAGCCGCGAACTCAACAAATGCATGTGCCGAAGTAGTTTCGGCGGGGATAAAATTTTCCCGCTTAAGCACTGAGTAAATCTCGTCAAATTCGACCTGCCCGATCTGGTCGATTCTTTGACGGAAGTCAGCCACTGTCAGAGTTCCATCGTTTTCCAACTGGTTAAACGCGTCGTGAATCTTCGAGTGAAACAGGAAACGCCAGACCTGAAGTTTGAGCTGTCCGACACTCATCGATTCCAGATGTTTGTCGTCGGGCCGAGCGATCAGGATGGCTCGATCGGGCAGTTCAGAGTTGGCTTCCAGCCCAAGTTCATCCCAGTCGACATGCCGTATCACCGTGTTCCGGGAAACGATCCGACTCTTGCGATGAGGCACCTGAACGGTGAGCGCGGGAAGGTTCCACTCCTGCTTGATGACTCGCCGCAACACACGAGGCTGTACCAGGAACGCTGCCGGTTCAGCTTCGCGCAACACGCGAATGGTCTGTTCCAGCATTGCGGCGACCGGACCACTTTTGTCTTGATGATCGCCGTCGTTGAGTTCCTGTTGTGTGTCAGACATTCGGCCTGCGGTTTTGGTTTGGCGGATCGACGGACGAGGCTCGTGAAGGAAAGGGCCTGAAAAGGTGTATGGCCAACTCTAATTGCAGAAAGTCCTTCAGCGAATTGTATTTTGAGTGATCGGATTCGCGACTGATCGGGAAGAGCCCCACGTAACGAAATCGACGGCTGAAAAGAAAGCGATGTTGAATCCCCAGACCGCTGCTGGAGTCGAATCGCCATTCTGGATAGACGAAGAAAGTCACTACGCTCGCAATTGTGGCAACGGCCAACGACAACAAATAGTCGCTGGTACAGGCCAAATGGCGTGCTTTTGAGATTCCAATGGCCCCGTAAATACCAACGCCGATCGCTATGTGAGCAATTCCAGCAAGCAGGACATGCAGCCCAACAAACGGGCCAGTCAGGGAAAGAAGAGGGCCGATCCCATAAACGTCAGCGATGGCGTGGATGGGGGCTAGTCTGCGAAGGGCGTGCGGAATCTTAGTCGCCACGGAAGACGTAGCTGAAAAAATCAAGGGGCTGCACCTGTAGTGGCGTTCATTTTTTCGGTTTCCAGTTAATTCGGATGCCAGTTTTCTTCAGCTCTGCAAGTTGCTTGTCTCGCTGAGCGGCGTCGATTGGATTGCCATCCGGATAAAGCTTCCAATACGGAGCAAACCGTCGCTCACCAGCAGCGTCCTTCTTCGCCATCTCGATTAACGGTGAGAAATCTTTGATCTGGTTGTTCTGCAGAAACGTGAATCGCAGATCAGTCAGGCTCGATAGCGGAGCAACGTCGGTGACTTGATTGTCTCGCAGATCCAGATTGGCAAGCCACTTCAGCCCGCCGAGCGGTTTGATGTCTTTGATCTTGTTCTTACCAAGGTATAGAGAAGACAGCTTTGTCAGACCTTTTAAAGGTTCGACTGACGTAACCACATTTCGTGACAGGTATAGAGCCGACAGTTTCTTCAAACCGCTAAGTGGTTTCAGATCGGCCACCTTGTTGTCTTCAAGCTGGACGTATTGCAGTTTGGCCAGTTTAGCTAACGGCTTAACGTCGACGACTGAATTTTTTGAAACGTCCAGCGACTGAATGTTCGTCAGGCCAGCAATCGGCGACAGATCGGAAATCTCATTCCCCGAAAAATCAATCAGCACCATGTTTGGACACTTTTCGAGGCCTTTGAGATTCTTAATCCCTTTGCCTCGCGCGGTGACCTGGTAAACGTTTTTAAGGTCTTCCTCTATGATCTCGTCTTTACCCTGCCGACGAAGCACTTCCTTGATTGCAGTTTCAAGTTTTTCGTCAGGGAAGATGTCGCCCGCGATCAAATTCTGTTGAGACAGTGCAAACCCCATGAGCAAAGCGGCGACCATGGTCCAGCATCGAATCTGATGAGATGTCATTTGCGATCTCCTTGAAGATTGCTTGTTCTGCGAACGGTTCGATTTGCGTAAGACTTCAGACGGCTTCGTCGACGACCGGATTGGTCAACGAGCCGATCTGATCGATTTCTATCGTAACGGTGTCTCCGTCTTTCAACAGGACGGGCGGTTTGCGGGCGGCTCCGACTCCATGCGGTGTTCCGGTGAAGATAGCGGTGCCGGGCGCGAGAATCGTGCTGCCGCTGAGAAATTCTATCAACGTCGGAACGTCGAAGATCATGTCGTCGGTGTTCCAATCCTGCATGATCTCACCGTTGAGAATTGTTCGGATGCCCAGCGAGTTGGGATTCGGAATATCGTCAGCCGTGACCAGGCAAGGTCCCATCGGAGCGAACGTCGCGAAAGTTTTGCCTCGGCACCACTGACTTCCACCCATCTTGAGCTGCCAGTCCCGCGCGCTGACATCGTTTCCGCAAGTGTAGCCGAGCACGTAATCCAGGGCGTTCTCTTTCGAGACGTTGTGGCATTCTTTGCCGATGATGACGACCAGCTCGCATTCGTAGTCGACAGCGTCGCTGCGAAGCTGTCGCGGCAGCACGATCGGATCGTTCGGATTCTGAATCGCCGAACTCGTTTTCATGAAGAGGACGGGGTATTCAGGGATTTCGTTCTTTCCCTCAGCCGCGTGCCGACGATAGTTCAGCCCGATGCAAAGGATATCTGCCGGAGTCGCCGGAGCCAGCAACTTACTGACCGTCGCTGGTGTTCCCGTGTCGCGATATTCGCCGAAGATGTCGCCTTCAATCAGCGTGGTCGATCCGTCGTCGTGCTGACTACCAAATTGAATGTCGTCGTAATCGTCCAGAAATCTGACGAGTTTCATAATGCGTGGCCTTATGTCGTAATGAAATTGTTTGATTCGGAATCACTATTTTTAGCTGAACTACGTTCGTCTTCCCACGGTCCGACGAAATCGTGGCAGAAATTCGGCGACCAGCGACGCGCGATTCGGAAAATCATTGTCTGCTGATACAGCACTTAAGCGTTAATGCATTGTTGAAAACAGAGATGTTGATCCGGGAAGACTTCTGAATGACCACCTGCAGTGGCTCATCCAGCAAGTAACCACGCCAGTTGAAGCTCTGTCGGGGTCTCGGTACGCTCTGCGAACGCTGAATCTACCATGAATTGCGGTTCGCCAAGCGACGAAATTCGCTCAGACATATACAAATCGAAAGCGGTAAGGAACGAGTTATGGGACTGTTTACTGGAAAAAAAGGCATGGTTTTCGGGATTGCGAACGACCGATCTATTGCCTGGGCGATCACTCAGCAACTGGCGGCCGAAGGGGCTGAGATGGGCTTTACGCACCTTCCCGATACTGATCCGGCTCGCCCGAAAGCGGAGCGAAAGCTGCGAAAACTGGTCGATCCGCTCGGTGCCAAGGTGGTTACATCCTGCGATGTCACTAACGACGAAGACCTTGACAAGGCGTTCGGGCTGGCGAAAGAGGCGATGGGCGAACTCGATTTCGTCGTTCATTCCATTGCCTACGCCCCGATGGCCGACATCAAAGGCCCAGTGTACGCCTGCAGCCGCGACGGTTTTAAGCTGTCGATGGAGATTTCCTGCTACAGCCTGATTTCACTGGCTGCGCGAGCCAAAGAACTGATGCCCAACGGCGGAAGTATCCTGACACTGACGTACCTCGGCGGTGAAGCTGTCATCCCAGGTTATAATATTATGGGGCTGTGCAAGTCGGCTTTAGAGACTTCAGTCAAGTACCTCGCTCACGAATTGGGCTCTGAAAGCAATATCCGAGTAAACGCCGTCAGCGCCGGTCCAATCAAGACTCTGGCCGCCAGCGCCGTCAGCGATCAGAGCAAAATGGACGAGCTGTACTCAGCGATGTCTCCGCTGCGACGGCCTGTCAACCGAGAAGAAGTTGGGAAAACGAGCATGTTTCTGCTGAGCGATCATGCCAGTGGAATCACGGGTGAGAATGTCCATGTCGACTGTGGATATCACGTCATGGGTGCCCCTCCCGAACCGAAAGCTGATGATTCTGGCGAATAATTTTCGACATTCAGCCGGATTTTTGACGCGACCAGATCGCTTCCGAGATCGGATTCTGCAGTGGTAAAGGTCCGCGCGTTGTTCACAGGTCGTTTTTTGCCGCTAGAATGTGTGGCCTTTCCGGGGTCCGGGGTAACTCGTGACCTGATGATCTGGACGATTTGCCCGGAAGCGCATTGAAAAGACTGCTGCAATTTCCCCCACGCAGCCGGTCTCAGCTTCCCGGCGAAAGGACGACGATGAGCGAAAAGCTAGAGAAGAAGATTTTCGAGAAGCCGGAAGATCTTAAACGTCACGAAGCATACGTCGCGTGGCTTCGCGAAAATGATGGCGATGCGCGAGCCGATCTGATCGAATTTCAGATTGCTTTGGAGAACCCAAAGCTCAACCGTGAAAAACGGTTCGATCTGGAACTCCAGGAAAGCCGCATCCTTAACGAGCACGGCCGGGAATGGATCGGGCCGCTGGCTGACTTCATCATGATGCGCGACATCCCTGGTCGCCGCTTCCAGCCGAAACCGGCCTGTGCCATCGAATGGTATCGTGGATGGGTCTACGGACTGACGTTGGATGAACTGACGCTGAAGCTTTCAAAAGTGCTGCTGCATGCTCCGGAGCTGAGAATGTTCCGCAGCCTGACGCTGATCGATCCCGTCAACGCGTCGTGCGACTATCTCCACGAGTGGGGGCTGCTTGATAAGATCAAGGCTCTCGACATCAGCTATGGTCGAATCACGGACAAGGGAGCACTCACGTTGGGTGCCGATCGGTCGCTTAAGAAGCTGAAATCGGTCGACATGACTGGTAATCAGATTGCTGAAGAAGGTCTGGCGGCGATTCAGAAGAACTTTCCAAAGGTGCTGATCGACGATCAGAATCCAATTATCATCAAACGCGGCGACGTGGATGAAGTAGAAGAAACCAAAAAGAGCGACGAGGAAGAATAAGAGTGATAGTTCCGACCGGTCTGCTCCACTTGTGAGTCACTTCTGCTGGCCGCAATTCAAGCGACTGTCATCTACAAAATAGTTCCGGAGCATCCACATGGCGTTGCGTGATCTGTTGAAAGTTTCTCTGGTTCTGTTTGTCGTAGCTTTGGTCTCGCCAGCGAATGCTGATGAGGCAGTAAAAGAAGCCTATGTTCCTAAGGCTCCGCTGAAAAAGCTGGACCTTCAGGACGGCGACAGCTTCGTCTTCCTTG
>CALGTK010000327.1 GCA_937904325.1 uncultured Planctomyces sp. | reverse complement strand
CGTCACAAAACGAGCGAGACGCGTCATGGCCGCATCGAGCAACGGTGGTATTACCAGGTGAACGTGCCGCCGCCGCTGCGTGGCCTGAAGAAGTGGAAGGGCCTGCGCACGCTCGGCCTGGTCATTCGCATGCGCGAGACCGGTGGCATCGAAAGCGGCGACGTGCAGTATTACATTTCGAGTCTGAAGCGCAACGTGAAAGTCTTCGCCTGGTCAGTTCGCGGCCACTGGGGTATCGAGAATACGTGCCACTGGAGCCTGGATATGACGTTACGCGAGGACGAAAGTCGAACACGAGACCGACACGCCGCCGAGAACCTGGCCTGGCTCCGTCGATTCACCCTGGGTCTGCTCAAACAACGCTCCGGCAAAAAGCAAAGCCTCGTCATGAAGCGACGCATGGCCGGCTGGAACCCCAGCTTCCTCGCCGAAATCCTGTTTGGCCAAACGATGTAGTGTGCGCTGGCCTTGACCTCATACTATTCTCAAAATCCTTCCAATTTCGCGGTGAGTTCGCGACTCTCGCGTGTATATATATAAGTAGGGAATGGCGCGTTACGAGTTGCTAAGCAGGACCGAGAGGGCGAGGCTTCAGCCGGGCGGCGGCTCCGTTGGGATTCTCGGTCAAAGATGTGGACGGCGGCGGGCTCTCTCTTCTCGCAATACGTGCCACGCCAACTCCGCTCGCCGGAAAGAAAAACCCTGTTTCCCGAGTGAAAAACTGTTTTAATTGAAGCCAACAGGTGCTGCTGAATCGAAAATTCCTACTCGCCTAACGCGGCTCCCCGCGGTTTGATATGCCCACCCAGGAAGAGACTTCAAAACAGGACACGCCTTCACGGAAACGAAGGGGGAAGCGAGTCATCGCAGTTCTGGCTGTGATCGCAGCAGTCTCTGTCGCCCGACCGACGTGGCACCTGCTGTCGACGGCCTGGAACGACTCAACCGATGTTGAAATCGTTCCACCAGGCCAGGTTGACGATGCCAGCCGGCTCAACCAGACACCTGTTGCGGAAGTCGTCGATGTTCCGGTCGAGATTGACCGAGCGGAAGATCAGCTGGCGGAACTGCTGGCGCGAGCCCGCCGCGATGGTTTGCGAGTTTCAATCGCAGGTGCCCGGCACAGCATGGGTGGCCACACGATTTATCCAGGCGGCCTTTTGATCAATATGCTGCCGCTCAATCAAATGGTGCTCGACGAGGAGCGGGAAATCCTGCGGGTTGGGTCCGGGGCACTCTGGAGCGACATCATTCCGTTTCTCGATGCAGGTGGCCGATCGGTATCCGTCATGCAGTCGAACAATTCCTTTTCAGTGGGCGGCTCGATCAGCGTGAACTGTCACGGCTGGCAGCATGGCCGACCGCCGATTGCATCCACCGTGGAGTCATTTCGGCTCATGAAGGCGGACGGCGCGATTGTCAGGTGCAGCCGCGATGAAAACGTCGAGCTGTTCTCGCTTGTCCTGGGCGGCTATGGGCTGTTCGGCATCATCCTCGATGCTGAACTTCGCGTGGAAAAGAATCGCCGCTACCTGCTTACCAGTTATGTCATCCCCGCGAGGGAAGCGATGTCGACTTACAAGCAGAAAGTCGGGCCGCGGTCCGACGCCGCAATGGTTTACGCGCGGATGAACGTCGACCCTGATCGGTTTCTGCAGGACGTGATTCTGAACGTGCTTGCGGAGGATCCTGATCCGCAGGCAGCGATCCCGCCGCTGGGAGAACTGGGCCTCGTTGGGATTCGGCGGACGGTTTTTCGCGGCTCGGTCGACAGCGATTACGGCAAGCGACTCCGCTGGGCCGCGGAGACGAAGCTGCAGTCTCAGATTCGCGAGAAAGCGTTTTCCCGAAATCAGCTGCTCAACGAAGGCGTGGAGATTTACGAAAACCGTCAGGCCGACTCGACGGACATTCTGCACGAATACTTCGTTCCCGAAGATCGCATCGAGCTGTTGGTCGAAAAGCTCCGGGAAATCATTCCGGATGAAAACGGTAATCTCCTGAACGTCACGGTGCGGCACATCGATGAAGACGAGGACACATTCCTGCGGTACGCCGATGGTCCGATGCTGGCTCTCGTCATGCTGTTTAATCAGAAGCGAACGGACGACGGTGAGGCCGCGATGCGGAAGCTGACTCGCCGAATGATCGATGCCGCATCGGCGATCGGCGGCCGTTACTACCTGCCATACCGGCTGCACGCCACGCCCGAGCAGTTTCATTCGGTCTACCCGATGGCCCGAGAATTCTTCGAAAAAAAACGCGAGCACGACCCTGGCGAGCTGTTTCAAAACCGCTTTTACCTGAAGTACGGAGAAGCCAATGTGGGTTCGCAAGAGAATTGACATTGGCTGGCTTGACCTGCTGAGTGCTCGCTTCAACTGCGTGTGGCCCGGTTCCCGGTCGTCGGCGAGTGACGTGGCCGAAGCTGCCTGGTCGACCGATGGTCGCGCGTTCGCATGTCTCTCCGTCCGCAGTGGACTCGATCTTGCCCTGAAGGCGCTGGAACTTCCGCCCGGCAGTGAGGTCCTGATCTCGGCCCTCACGATTCCCGACATGGTCCGCATCATCGAACATCACGGTCTGGTCGCGGTTCCGATCGACCTGCACGACGAAGGTGTCTCGCCACGCGTCGAACTGCTCGCACAACTCGTCGCAGAAAAAACAAGAGCGATCCTTGTCGCGCAGTTGTTCGGCGGCCGCTTCGGTCTGGCTCCGTTCGTCGAGTTCGCGCGGCAGCACGATCTGGTTCTGATCGAGGACTGTGCCCAGGCATTCGAGGGTGACCGTTACAAAGGGCACGATGAGGCCGACGTGTCGATGTTCAGCTTCGGCCCGATCAAAACAGCAACGGCCCTCGGGGGCGGCGTCTTTCGAATCAAAGACGAATCACTGCTCGCCCGGATGAGAGAACTACAGGCGGCCTACCCCGTGCAGTCACGATGGTTCTTTCTGAAACGTGTTCTGTTTTACACACTGCTGAAAATTCTCGGAGGCAAGTTGGCGTTTGGGATTTTTGTCCGCGCATGCCGGTTGCTCGGCAAGGACTTTGACGAAGTGCTCAACGGTTCCATCCGGAACTTCCCCGAAGACGAATTCTTCGCGAGCCTCCGTGAGCAACCATCCTTCCCGCTTCTGCGCCTCATCGCCCGTCGTCTCCGCAGTTACCGCAACGAGGACCTTGATCGCCGCGCCGCGCGAGGTGCTCTGCTGGCAAGCCTCCTCCCACTCGAGCATTGCCCCGGAACTGCAGCCAGCGCGCATTCGTACTGGGTCTTCCCGCTGCGAGTCGACGATCCTCCACGCATCGTTGCTGGTCTGCGCGAAGCGGGCTTCGACTCGACCGCCGACAGTTCCATGCAGCCTGTCGAGGCAACCGACGGTCGCCCGGAAGCAGCTCCGGAAACCGCCCGAACATTGCTGAAATCGGCCATCTTTCTTCCGCTCTACGGAGAGATACCCGAGTCGGAAATCCACCGGATGGCTAGCTTGCTGGTATCGTTGCTGGCCGTAGATCAAGCCTCGATGAAGTAGCCCGCGTCCGGCCCGCAGGGCAACCCGTTCCGTATTTGCAAACAGAGAGAGTCGAAGTTTCCAGGCGAACTTCAGTGCCACCACCCACATCGCAAACCGATCGATCCTCGCGACGCATTGATTTCGGACAGGCCGTCACCAGCGAAAACATGCGGCATCGTCAAATGCTCAATCTAGTCGGGGCCGACTCACGCAATCTGCCTGGTAGACGGTCGCCTCAATACCTTGCAGATGAATCAGTTCCAGCATTGTTTCGTGATCGAGTTTCGCCGGATCGTAGGTGACATGCACAAAATTATCGGGCCATTTTGAGCTGGCTTTCTCCACACCTGGAAGCCCTGACAGGGCTTCTGCGACCGGATTCGGTCAGTCGCCTCAGAGGATGTTGAATTTCTCCATCATCCCGTCGACTAAGAAAGCACAGCCTCGTCATGAAGCGACGCATGGTCGGCTGGAACCCCAGCTTCCTCGCCGAAATCCTGTTTGGCCAAACGATGTAGTGTACGCTGGCAACTTTCTGGAATCGCCGTTCTGGTTCTGCCGACAGCTCTCGATGGACGGACACAAAGAATAAGTGAATTACTGTAGATTTAACGTGTCTGTATTCGTGTCCCGTTGTGTTTATTAAAGTTTGGAAATGTCGAGCACTTGTCCGAACTTATCCGCGTAATCCGCGGTTGATGACCAGTGACTGAAGTGACTGAAGTGACTGACCGTTTGCTGCCCGACTATGCAGGGTGTTTGAGCGAGCGTCGGATTGTACAGGGTGGTATGCTCGACTGATCGGTGTTCCCGCCCACGAAATCACCCCGCGGACTCAACTTCCGGACCCACTCATGACTGATTCCGATGTCGACTTGCCGTCAGAAGACGACGCTGGTTCGAGCAGCGACGCCGAGCCGAACACGATGCCACTGAAGCCTGAGTCCGGCGATGAGAACTCGCCAGCGATCAGGCCGTACGATTCGGACATCAAAATAGATTCGCAGACTGCCGCTGTGCCAACCGGCGAAGAGTATTCCCTCTTGAATCCGTCTGAGTCCTGGGAAACGGCTGGCCCGGAATGGCACCGTGTTGAAAAAGTCGATCCGCCTCGGGTAACGATTTCGAAGAAGTCTTCGATGCGGCGGAAGAAGCAGGCTGCCGTGCTGAACCCGATGGCGTGCAACCTGATTGTGTTTGTTTCCAGTGTCTGTGTGATGGTTCTCGAACTGACGGCTTCTCGGCTGATTGCCAAGCACGTTGGTAGTTCGCTTTACACCTGGACGTCGGTCATCGGGGTCGTGCTTGCCGGAATTACGATTGGCAATTTTCTCGGAGGGTGGATAGCCGATCGCATGGATCGCGAAAAGGTTCTCGGCCGACTATTTTTGCTCGCCAGCATTGCCAGCTTGAGTGTGTTATGGCTTGACCAACTTGCTGCCGGAAGAACTCGTCCAGACGACGTTGACTGGCCGATGTGGGTATTCTTGACCGTCGCTGAAATGTTCTTCCTGCCGGCTTTGGCACTGGGCACGATCTCACCCGTTGTGGCCAGCATTGCGCTCGACCGAAGTGAGTACACGGGCAGCACTGTCGGCAACGTTTACGCATGGGGAGCGTTCGGCTCGATCGTCGGAACATTCCTGACCGGCTTCTGGCTGATCGATGTGTTCGGAACTCGCATGATTATCGGCGGTACTGCCGCGCTTCTGGCTTTGCTCGGCGTTGCGGTTTCGTCAAAGCAGATTTTGTTTCGCACAGCCGTGTGCTTTGGCTGGTTGCAGTTTCTGGTTGTGACAACGGCTGCGGCCTCGGTCACTTCAGGAATGGTCGGAGAAATCGGAGAAAAGATCGGCCACTGGAACGCCGAACGGGACGAAACGATTCAGGATTTAGCGGACTGGTACGAGGACGAAGACAGCAAACAACTTCACAAGACAATGCGGACAAAGCTGCTGAAGCGTGCAAATTCCGGGAAGCTGTCGCCACTTGATAAGGAAGCAACGGAAGAATTCAAGAAGTGGGTCCGCAACGGTTTGAGGGAGCACTTCAAGGAAGGGCTCCGAGCCTCGATTGAGGCCATTATCGACGAGCAGCGACTCGATCGAGCGACGATTGATCGCTGGCGTGAACACGGCGAGGAGTTGGGGTACCACCTGCATTCGCTGGGCATTTACTGCTTTCTTCGAGGAGATCAGACGGACGAGTACCACGACGAAAGCAACTACTCGTACGTCAATGTCAGCGACACACTGGAAGACGGCGAAGTTGTCCGGCAGTTGCGACTCGACAAACTCGTCCACAGTTACTTCAACCCGGAACAGCCGTCAAAGCTCTACTACGAGTACGAAAAGATTTACGCCGAGGTCACCGAACGAGTCGCCACGGGCTGGGCACGGGAAACAACGATTATCCTCGAGCCGTTCGATGGACTTAGTGAATTGACGACGAGACTGCCGGCGTGGGCGAAAGTTGACCTCGAATCAGGCGAACTTACTATCCAGGGTGTGCTGACGCTTCAACGACGCGAGCAACTTCTGAAGGCGTCGCCGCATGGAGACTTCTGGCTGTCAATCGAAGAACTGGCTGAAGCCACTCGCGATCCGCTTTGGGGTGGACTTAGTTCCGTCGAAATGAGCGAACTTCCGCGGGGGGCTGACGCAGACGAATTCCTTAAAGATCGGTTGACCTTTGAGCCGAGTTTCAAATCTCTCAACGCCTTCCGCGTGCTCAATGACGCAGATGTTACGCGACTGTGTTCGGTTGGTGACATCGGCAAGAGCATCGCCTGGAAGCAGGCAGTTGACCAATTGATGACTGAGTCGCGGCAGGTCAGTACTTTCTTTATTGGTGGCGGCGGATTTGTCTTTCCCCGATGGATCGAAAGCGAATTCTCCAACAAGTCACGCATCGATGTTGCGGAGCTTGACCCCGCCGTCAAGCTGGCTGTTCAGAAAGAAATGGGTTTGCCTCCGGATAGCCACACCGTCGTGCGTACGTTGATCGGAGACGCCCGCAACGTCGTTGATGATCTGATGAGAGATAACGACGCTCGTAAATCCAATGGCGAGGCAACAGTGCAATATGACTTCGTCTACGGCGATGCATTCAACGATTTCAGTGTGCCGTGGCATCTGACGACGCTCGAATTTAACAAGAAGATCAAAGCCTTGTTGAATCTTGAGTCTGGCGTTTATCTGATCAACGTGATCGACGCCTGGCCGTTGACACCGATCGGTGAAGGGCAGATCGCTTCCGTTGGCGACGACTCCAGTGAAGCATCCAACGATGACGAAGCAGTGGGGCAGGTCTTCTCGAGCGGGATACCCAGCGAGTTGATGCTCGATCCGGGGCTGATGCTCGCCTGGAAATTCGCTCCTGAAAACTACGGTGGCGTCGAAGTACTGCCTTACCAGGGAGGAAAATACCGAATTGCCATACGAGGAGTCATGCCGGGAACCTTGTGTGACCGTCTTGTTGCGGACGCTTCGGGACCAGGCAGCCAGAAATTTAAAGAAGCTGTGCTGGCGGCTTTTGAGGATTCAAAGAAAACGGAAGTCGGCAGATTCCTCAGTAGTTGCACGGTCACTCTTGGTGAAGTTTTTCCGAACGTTTACGTGTTCAGCACCGCTCACGGAACACCATCGAATGTTCGCGACACGTTTGTGATCGTCGCCTCGATGAAGCAGATCGACGTTCTGAGATTGGCAGCGCACGGCGAACATTGGGACACGCCGCCGTTCGCCACGCTGCACACCTCTTCCGATGGAAAAAAAACGACGACCGGTCAAATGGATTCGATGATTGAAACATCACGCGGGTTGATCCTGACGGACGACTACGCTCCCGTCGACAACCTGTTGAGAGCGGTCTTTGACGATCAGGACTGAAGAAAAAAAGTTTGCAGGGTGGACACATCTCACCACTCAATGAAATATTGGTGGGCAGTACCACCCTGCGGCTTAATCGAGCGAACTCAGCACTTCTGTTGCGGCATCAATTGTCTTTTTGAGGTCCTCGTCCGAGTGAGCAGTCGAAACAAAGTTGGCCTCGAACTGGCTGCACGGTAAATAGACGCCTCGATCCATCATGCCCCAGAAGTATTTGGCAAATCGATCGGTGTTATTCTTTTCAGATTGAGTGAAACTGACAACGCGTTCCGGATTGAAAAACAGCGTGAACATACTGCCGACCTGACCGATCGAATGTTCGATGCCGGCTGCCTGAGCCGCTCGACTAAGAGCATCGCACAGGTGCATCGTCAGAACTTCGAGCTTCGCGTACGGATTTTCGTCACGAAGCTGCTTAAGCGTTGCCAGCCCGCAGGCCATCGCCAGTGGGTTACCTGACAAAGTTCCGGCCTGGTAAACCGGTCCAACCGGCGAAACCGTATCCATGATTTCGGCTCGGCCGCCGTACGCTCCGACGGGCATCCCGCCGCCGACGATCTTTCCGAGTGTGGTCATGTCAGGCGTCACGCCGAAGCGTTCCTGAGCACCACCATAGGCCACTCGGAAGCCGGTCATGACTTCGTCAAAGATGAGGACGACTCCGTGCCTGGTGCAGAGTTCGCGACAGGCTTCCAGGAATCCGTCTTCCGGCGGAACGCAGCCCATGTTGCCGACGACGGGTTCAAGAATGATCGCCGCAACTTCGCTGCCGATTTTTTCGAGCGTATCGCTGAGCTGCTGAGTATTGTTGTATTCCAGAACGGTCGTGTCGGCGGTGCAGCCCTGGGGAACACCCGGACTGGACGGAACGCCCAGTGTGAGTGCTCCGCTGCCAGCCTGAACAAGCAGACTGTCAACGTGCCCGTGGTAGCATCCAGCGAATTTGATGATCCGATCCCGGCCAGTGAATCCTCGAGCAAGGCGGATCGCACTCATCGTGGCTTCAGTGCCGGAGCTGACCATGCGAACTTTTTCGACCGACGGAACAGCGTCGACGACAACTTGAGCGAGTTCTGTTTTAAGTTTGGTCGGAGCACCGAAGCTCGTGCCTTTCTTTAAGGTCTCTTCAACAGCAGCTAAGACGGCTGGATGTTGATGACCCAGAATGTGCGGTCCCCATGAGCCAATGAAGTCAATCAGTTGGTTTCCGTCGATGTCGTAAAGGTAAGCGCCGATACCTCGGTCAATGATCAGCGGGCTGCCGCCGACGCCGCCAAATGCGCGAGCGGGGCTGTTGACGCCGCCCGGAATCAACTTCTGGGCTTCGGCGAAATGGGCCAGACTCTTCTCTCGTGAAATAGCAGTCATGTGTTCTTGGAATTCCGTTGGTGCAGGTCAGGCTGTGCCTGACGATATTCTCAATGCGAATTGACAAAGTTAGTCAATAAATCGATGTAATATTGTAATCATGTTAAAAATCATCAAAGCAAAATACCGGCAATACACGCGGTCATGAAGCAGGCGAGCGTTCCGCCCAGCATCGCTTTAACTGCGATTCTTGCGAGGTCTTTCTGCCGCTCCGGGACCAGACTGCCGATTCCGCCGATCTGAATTCCTACCGACGCAAAGTTCGCGAAACCAGCCAGTGCATAAGTAAGGATGATCTGGGTTCGCTCGGTCAATTGCACGGCCGACTCAGGTTTCTGCCATTCGGTCAACTGGCTGTATGCGACGAATTCGTTGGCCACCATTTTCAGACCGAGTAGCTCGCCAGCATGGAAGATGTCCGTTCGTGGAATCCCCATCGCCCATGCCAATGGCGAAAAAATATAGCCGAGAAACATGCCCAGCGACCATTCCTGGCGAAGTAACTCGCCGACCCAGACGATCAGCGCGTCCAGCGCCGCGACTAAAGCGGTAAAGGCAATCAGCATGGCTGCGACATTCAGAGCTAGTTTCAAACCATCGGTGGCACCGAGTGTTGCCGCTTCGACGACGTTGGTTCCCGTTCGCTTGATTTCGGGGATGACTCCGCCGGCTGTTTCCGGAACTTCGACTTCGGGAACCATGATCTTTGCGATAAGCAACGCAGCTGGAGCCGATATCACCGATGCTGTCATCAGGTGCCCAGCGTGAATTCCCATTCCGACATAAACGGCAAGCACTCCGCCAGCGATAGTTGCGAAGCCTCCGACCATTAGAGCCATCAGTTCTGACTCGGTCATCTTCGGGAGGTAGGGCTTGATGACGAGCGGCGCTTCGGTCTGTCCGACAAAGATGTTGGACGCTGCTGATAGCGTCTCAGCTCCGGATGTTCCCAGCGTCCGCTGCATGACTTTGGCGATGGCTCGAACCACGACCTGCACGATTCCCAGGTAGTAGAGAACCGACATCACCGAAGAAAAGAAAATGATCGTCGGCAGGATGCCGAAGGTGATCGTCCGAAGCAGCGTTTCATGGGGAGGAAATCCAATATCGTCCGGCATTGGGTTCACTCCAAAAACCAGCTTCGAGCCTTCGTCAGTAAAGGTCTGCATGTTCTTGAACAGATCACCAAGCCATTGAAACAGCGCGAGCCCGGGGTCGGTCTTTAAAACGAGCAACGCCATTCCAAACTGCAAAACAAGACCGCCGGCAACGATCCGGAAGTTGATCTTCTTCCGGTTGGTGCTCATCGCCCAGGCAAGGCCCATCATCACAAACAGGCCGCCGAAACTCACAACGCGTTCCATTCAGATATTCCTAACGTTGCGAGTTGAATTGCGAATACAGACTTAGCAGGTGCGAGCGATTCTCGACCTGATCAAACGGGTAAGCCGCGTTCGGTTCGGATTCGGTTTACCTCGTCCATGACCTGGTCGACGATCTCGCCGTTTCGCTCGATTGATCGAAACTCAAAAATACTGACCCACACGTTCACCGCAACGGTCAGCACGGCGATTGTGAGATGCACGGTCGAAGGCGCAAAGCCAAACCAGCCTTGAAAGCCGACCGCTGAAGCAGGATCGGCTGCGCCGCCGAACGCCCCCGTCATGACGAGCATCAGGATGCTGGCAGCAATGCCGGGCATTAGTTGGTACTTAATTTTCTGGTTCTTTGCATGGAAGTCTGCAGGTAGCTTGTACGCTCGCGAAGTTTCTTCGACCCACCGGCCCGTGCCCATGAAATAGGTCAGAACGATTGCGTGCACAAACGCCGCAAAAATCAACCCGCCGAGCCCCAGCAGCATGTGTCGTGAAACGCCCTGTTGAACACTGGGATCTTTGATGGTTGGGTCGTCGATGCCCAGTCCAAGAAAAAAAGCAATGCCGACGATGGCTGTACCAGCCATGCAGAGCGAGAGGAAAATCCGTGACACAGGTGTCTCAGTTCAATGACTTAAGAATGTGAATACTCGGCGCATGAGCGTCGGCGAGGTGGCATCGTAGACCGTCTGCTTCTCCGGTCCAAACCAGCAGTGTCCGGTTACTTGAATTTGAGGATCGCGGCTTGAAAAATGAATTCGTCAGTCAGCGTCTGGCCTGTGAGTTGTTAAGCGAAGCCCAGTTTGCCTCAGTTTTCGACAGGAACGCCGCCATTCCGAGTTCCGGCTCACCTGTCGGGTAGCATGCTGTGAAGGCCTTTGATTCAGCCAGAAACGGATCCTCATCGTCCGGGCCTTCGAGTTGAGCAATCAGCTTCTTAGCAGTTGCACGCGCATGCGGCCCCCGGCTTGCAACGAGGTTGATCCGTTCCTCGACGGCGCTGCGGAACTCAGCTTCGCTGACGACCTGATCAACGAGTCCCAACTGCAGGGCAGTCGCGGCTGAAACAAGTTCACCCGTAAGAATCAGACGTCGAGTCGCAGCGCTGCCCAGCAGCCTCGTTGCCCGAACGGTGCCGCCCCAGCCGGGCAGAACTCCGATTCGAGTTTCAGGCAGCCCGATAGCCGAATCTTCCGCGGCCATTCGCATGTCACATGCCAACGCCAGTTCAGTACCGCCTCCGGCGCAGGCCGAATGAATCGCGGCAATCGTTGTTGCGGACAAAGCAGCGATGCGAGTCATCAACGCCTGACCTTGCTGCGAGTTCGCAAATCCTGTTTCGGCGTTAAGCGATCGCAATTCGTTGATATCGGCTCCGGCGATGAAGGTTCGGCCTTCAGCTTCGAAAACGACGACGTTGATCGCCGAAAGCTGCTCGATCTCTGCCAGGACTTCGTGCAGCCTTCCACGAGTCTCAGCTCCGAGTAGTTGAATGCCTTTCTCACCGGACAACTTGACTCTTGCGATCGGACCGTTGGTTGTCAGCGTGACTTCAGTGGTCATCGTAGTTCTCTCCACATTCAGAAGATTTCGGAACGCAGGGTTGGGGTGTGCAAGCCGGGTTTCGCCCCAGCGTTTTCCAGAACGCAATTGATGGAGCAAGACCCAGCCTACTCGTTTTCTTCTTCTCTGTGAGTCCAGGGCGAACTCTGCGTTCTAATTTTTGTGACTCTCAGTTTTCATAGAGAGCGGCGAGGTATTCTTCGTAGCGGCTGATGATGTGGCGGCGGCGGACTTTCAGTGTTGCTGTTAACTCTTCGTTTTCCACCTGAAACGGACGGGCCAGCGTGAGAAAACGTTTCACTCGTTCCGGCTGGCTGACTTGCTGCATGATCGCCTGCACTCGTTCATCGAGAAACGACAGCAATTCAGGAGTCGTGATAAAGTCATTGTTGGATTCGATCGTCCAGCCGTTTTCGTCGGCGAGCGTCTGAATCGTTTCGAAGCTCGGCACGATCAGCGCGCTGACGAACTGGCGACCGTCTCCATAGACGACGGCCTGGTCGATGAATTTGTCGCGACTGAGGATTCGTTCGAGTTCCGCCGGGGCGATGTTTTTTCCAGCCGAAGTGACAAACAGGTCTTTCATTCGGTCGGTGATGAAGAGGTAGCTGTCTTCATCGAGGCGGCCAACGTCGCCGGTGTGCAGCCAGCCGTCGACGATCGTTTCGGTCGTAGCGCCGGGATTTTTCCAGTAGCCCGTCATGACGTGCGGGCCTTTGGTCAGAATTTCGCCGCCGTCTGAGATTTTCACTTCGACATCGCCCAACGCCTGACCGACGGAGCCGAGTCGGTAATTCTCAATACTGTTAAATGCGATAACCGGCGAGCTTTCTGTCAGCCCATACCCTTCGAGCAGAGGTATACCAGATTCGAAGAACCCTTCGGCAATGTAGCGGGGCAGGGGAGCACCGCCGGACGTTAACTGCTTTACTCGCGACCCGAATATTGACCGCAGTGCGGAAGTGCGACTTTCCTGGTCGAGCGTCCCGACGGCGTTCCAGACTTTCTCGTAAACACGCGGTACGGCGGTCAGCCAGGTCGGCTGAACCTGCTTAATGTTGTCCATGAGGGTGTCGACAGACTCAGCCAGTACGACCGTCAGTCCACCGATTGAAGTGAGGTAATGGTCGACCGTACGAGCATAAATATGGCTGTAGGGCAGCCAGCTCAGCAGCACGTCGTCAGTCGATACGAACGAAATATCGCTGGTCGATTTTGCGTTACACAACAGGTTGCCATGAGTCAGCATGACGCCCTTGGGATTTCCCGTTGTGCCGCTGGTGTAGATGATCGTTGCGAGGCTGGTTTCTTCGAGTGATTCTTCTCGACGTGCGATTTCTTCGATACTGATCGTCCCGGAACAATGTTTTAATCCCTGCCAGGTAAGAGTCTTGAGTCGACAATTCGGTACGTCGATCTCGTCGAACGAAATGAGAAACTCCAGCGATGGAAGGTTGTCGAGAACTGCAAAGACTTTGTCAGCTTGAGCCTGGTCGCCGACGATGATCCCGCGAGCTTCGCTATGCCCAACCTGATACTCGACCTGCTTCGGCGAAAGCGGAGCATGAAGTGGCACATCCGCGCCGCCGGAACTGAGGATCGCGTGGTCGGCGATCAGCCATTCGAATCGATTCTCCGAAAGAATAACCACTCGATCTCCGACTTGAATGCCGAGATCGATGAGTCCAGAAGCTGCCTGGTCAGCCTGTCTGCGATAGCTGTTCCAGGCAAGGTCGTGGTACAGCCCATCCTGAGGATGTCGCATCGCCACACGATTGCCAAAACGTTCGCTTTGCGAGCGGTGCATCGTGCACAGGTTATTCCATTCGCTCATGGCATCCGTTCCTCTGAACATGTGGATGATCGGCCAGAGTCCCGATCGCGGAAGCAGTTTAGTGTGTTTGCGAAACGCGACTACTACTCGTGGGATTTTCGTCAGCTCATCTGAAGTGAGCGTTCTTGCCAGAGGAAATTGTAGAGACCATCACGAGCAATCAGGTCATGGTGTTTTCCCGATTCGACGAGATGTCCGTCGTCCAGAACAGCGATCTGATCGGCGTCTCGTATGGTGGCGATGTTTCGTGACGTCACGATGAATGTTCGCTCGTGGGCGGGCCCGTGTCCTTCGTCGGCAGTTGTAAAGTTTCGCAGTCGCAGCAGGATTCGACGTGCCTGAGTAGAAGGCAAAGCCGAAAGGGAGTCGTCCATCACTAACAGCGGAGCGTCCATTAACGCTGCTCGGGCTAATGAAAGTAGCTGCCCTTCTCCTGAGGAAAGTTGTGCGAAGCCGTTGCCGATTGGCGTGTCATATCCGTAAGGCAAACGGTTGATGAACGGATCGGCTTCTGCCAGTTCGGCAGCCGCGGCGATCATCTTTCTGTCGGTGGGGTCTACGCTGGAATCAAGCGAGATGTGCTCTGCGATGGTCAGGCCATCAAACACGTCACGCTCTCGAAGAAGCTGATAGTTGTAAAGTGGACGAAGGCTGTTTTCTGGATGCGATGTCTTCCCGTTTACTCCGATTCGACCACTTGTCGGAGTCAGTGATCCCTGCAGGACCGCGGCCAGCAAGGACTTTCCTGCCCCGCTACGTCCGACGATGGCGACCGTCTGGCCTGTCTGGACGTCGAGATTGATTTCCGAAAGCATATTGCGTCCGTCTGTCGAGAATCGGTAGCTGACATTCTCGAGCCGAATGTTCACTGGTAGTATGTTGTTTAGCCTCTCCGATTTTTCGCTTTCCAGGACCGGTCTCTTGACGTCGCGGTTACTGACTGACCCCGGAATACGATTCTGGATCGATACAAACAATCGTTTGAGTATTGAGTCTGGCTGTGGGTGCTCTTCCAGTCGGGGTGTCGGCTCCAACTGTAGCAGTCTTCCGGACCAGCCGTTTTCGAATTGCTGCCGAGTCAGCTTAAGCAGACCTCGCTCTGGGTCTCCGACGACAAACTCATCGGCGGCAGAGTCGACTCGGTAAAGCACAATAAAGTGGCGGTTGTCCCAGTGAGCGATCGCGGGCAATCGAGTCTCCGCAATCTGCTCAACCGTTGAACGAGTAGCTCTTGGCCGGAAGCCGATTTGTGCCGCGGCAGCCGACAGGAAATAGAGACTCGCTCCCGCATAGCCGGTTTGAGCGAGCCGCCGCAGCCTCTCGACCGGAATGCAGATTCCGAAATACCGAGCAACCATCGCAAGAGATGCCGCTCCGCAGTCTGACTCGTCCTGTTGTGCGATCCACGGGAGCGGTTCAAACCATCGAGGTCCAGAACGCAGTTTCTGATACCGTTGGCCGTATGAAATGGGGACCTTATTTAACGCGTCTTGAGATGACGTCTGCGAGTCTGATTCTCGCGAGGCATCACCCTGCGGTGTTAGTTCCGCTCGGTCCTTCTCTGCGAATTTGGGATGCGGTAAATCACGAGGAGAAACGAGTAAATCGTTAGAAGCGTCGTAGCGGGAGAATCGCTCGGTAAGTTGTTTACGAATGGCGGGTGACGTTTCCAGGAGTCCGTCAAAATGCTGGCGGCTGAGAGCAAAACACCGAGTCGGCGTTTCAGCCACGACGGATGCCGACCTGGATTCGTCAGTGAGCAACGCACGTTCGCCAAAAAAATCGCCTGCACTCAAGCATCCGAGAAGCATTTCGTTTTTGCCGGCCCCACGAACAACTTTCAGCCGGCCTTCCCGCACAATATACATGACGTCTGCAGCCGTACTCTCGCGGATGACGACCTCGCCGGCAGAAAACTCGCGAGGCTGCAGTTGGTCAAGCAGCGAGATGACATCCCTGGCTCGGAGCTTTTCCAGAAACGTCTGTGTTCGGAGAAAATCACGAACAGCACGCTCGTGAATAAACTGATCGAAGTACTGCCGAAGATTCTGCGAGCTGTTCAGGAGATCGAGAAAGTCCATTCGGTCAATGCGGAATAAAACAACTTCTTCGGCGGCTCGGACGGAAGCGCTGCGCGGGGAATCGGTCAGGATCGATTGCTCGCCAAAGATTTCGCCGACTGTCTGCGTTCCTAAAGTCACCTGCCGACCGGAATCTGAGCGCTTCAGGACGCGGACTCGGCCGGAAAAGATCAGCCACGCAAAACGACCGTCGTCGCCCTCTTCAATGATCGTTTCGCCTAACGAGAAGCGGTGCATCGTCGTTCGATTCGCCATTCGGTCGACGGATTTGTTGTCCAGAATCGCGAAAAGCGACGTCTGTTTAAGAAAGCGGGCGACTTCTTCGGCAACTAATTTCGGCATGGTTGGTCGTCAGTGAGGAAAGTTTGTCGGATGGATACCTCACAAATTACACAGTTTGAAGCAATACCGAAAACGGGCGGCCGTGTACTGACGCGTGAATCGCCTTGCTGAAACCCCATATTGCCCTGTTTTCGCTGCCGAGATACAAACCCGGACTCCAATTCGCGGCAGCAGGATGTTTGGCCGACGAAAAAGGAGCGGCTGCGTACTTCGCCACGAATTGGCGACGAGACTCACCTACTCTGACCACGGATGGCCAACCACGCGTGTTGAACTGGATGCGTCAACGACTGTGCCCGGATCTGGCGATTGATCTTGGGACAGCTAATACTCTTGTCATCATTCAAGGCGAAGGAATCGTCCTGAACGAACCGTCTGTTGTTGCGCTGCAAAAAGGCACGCGTCGAGTGCTCGGCAAAGGCGCGGCTGTCGGTAAGCTCGCCAAGCAAATGCTGGGACGCACTCCGGAATCGATCACCGCCGTCCGGCCACTTAAAGACGGAGTTATCACCGACTTCGAGCAGTGTGAGGCGATGTTGCGTTATTTCATTCAGAAGGCCAGCCGGCACGTGAAAGGGATGCGACCTCGAGTTGTGATCGCCGTGCCAGGTGGAATTACTCCGGTCGAAAAACGAGCCGTCTTTAACAGTGCTGAACGAGCTGGGGCAGGTCGGATTTATCTGATCGAAGAACCTCGCGCGGCAGGTATTGGTGCCGGGCTTCCGATTTCCGAACCAATCGCCAGCATGGTGTGCGACATTGGCGGCGGGACATCCGATGTTGCGATTCTCAGTCTCGGAGAAATCGTCGTCAGCGAATCTGTTCGCGTGGCTGGCGACAAACTTGACGGAGCCATTGTCGATTACATGAAGCAGCAGTTCTCGTTGAAGGTCGGAACGCAGACTGCTGAGCAGATCAAGATTCGACTTGGCAGCGCTTTCCCACTTGAGCAGGAACTTACCAGCGACATCCGCGGTCTCGACACAATCAGTGGAGTACCTCGAAAAGCTGTTGTGACCAGTGAAGAAGTTCGAGAGGCACTCAATCCGCAACTTGAATCGATCGTCGGCTGCGTCAAGTCAGTCATTGAACGCTGCAAGCCAGAATTGGTTGCCGACATCGTTGACACGGGAATGGTTCTTACCGGAGGCGGAGCATTGCTTCGCGGGCTCGACCGACTGATGCACGAGCAGCTGGGTATTCCAGTCCGAATCGCTGATGAGCCGCTGAACACGGTGGCGCGCGGCGCGGCAATCTGCCTGGAGCATCTCAGCGAGTGGCAGGAGCGGTTTGAAACTATAGAGAATGCCGCCTGACGGAATGGCCCATGACGGAATCGCATCAAACCGGCACAGTTCGGGTGCTCGCCGCCTGCCTGCTGGCTGCTGCGATGTTTGCCGTTTTGCCAGCTTCGGCCACCACACCGATTCGAGACATCATCCGCCTCGCCGTCGCACCGGGGCAACGACTGGTCACTTCCGCCATTGCCACCACGCAGTTGCGATGGCAGCAGCTACTCAACGAGCAGCTGGCAACGCAGCAGCGGGAACTCGATCAACTTCACCGCGAAATCGCACAAAGCCAGTTCAAGGAGCGACGAGCGTTGCTGGCGGCTGAGGCGGCATTTCAAGAACTGGCCTGTGTGCGACGTAACGGAGCGTCGCCGTTTGCAGTCGAAACGACACAGCCGCTGCTTCGGTCTCATGCAATCCGGGCGGCCGTGCTGGGCCGCGAAATTCTTTCCGAGTTGAAGTCTCGACGCATTCTTGATCGAGGTGACACCGACGGCGTCGCAGCCGATCTTTGGGTTCTGAACGGAGATTTTCCCATCGTTCAGGCTGGCTCGGAACTAAGTGTCGCAGACGGACTGCCGGTATTTGCCGGACGATGTATTGTCGGCCGGATTGTGTCTGCCGGCCGCTGGACCAGTTCTTTGCAGTTCGTTATCGAGCCGGGATTTCGTGCCCGGGCCGTGATCGCACGCGTCAACGGTGACGTTCCAAATGCCACGCAGTTTTCATTCGGGTCCGAGGGACTCATTGAAGGACGGTCGGATTTGAAAGAGAAAGGGCTATGCGAACTCACTCAAATTCCCGCGACGGAACAGGTCGACGTCGGGATGCCGGTGTACTCTCCGCCGGGCCACGCGGTCGATGCACCGATGCTCTTCGGGCATGTTGTGTCCGCAGAAGTTCCGCCGGGTGCACTGCATTGGGTTATCACTTTCAGTCCGGCAGTTGAACAGGACGATATTTTCAACGTCGAAATTGTCGTACCGAAACTAAGCACTGAGTTTGAATCTCCAGATTCGGAGACCGACCTGGCAGGCATAAAACCAGGTCGAACGATTCCACGGATCGCCGTTGAATCCACATTGGACCCTGCGAGGCCAGTCTCACACTCAAGTCCAAACAGTGCGGCACTGACAAGTGAGGCAACTCAACAGAACAGATCGCGTTTGAGCAACAACACCTCTCATCGTACCAGCGGAGGATAGGACTCATGACTCGATATGTGACTTTACTGATCGCCGCCTACGCTCTGATTGCCATCGAAACTTCTCTGCAAACCGAATCGGGTCTTGTTACGCCTTACGGTTCGTTTGTCTGGATGCTGCTTCCCTGGCTGGCTACGCTGCCGTCGCCCTCAGCCTCGATCTTTGCTTCAGCGTTCTATGGTCTGATGATAGACGCCGTTTCGAATCACAATCCCGGTATGCTGATTGCGGCAAGCATCATCGCAGTGTGCATCCTGCAGAGGATGATCACTCCGAAGTCACTCGAGTCTGGGCCTCGAATCTTTTTTGTCAGTATGGTGAGCGGGTGCCTGCTGGCGATGCTCGTTGCGACGTGCTCCTTATTGACGGCGCCGTTACCGGTCGATCCATCGGTTTTGCTCACATCCATCGCGATCTCATTGATCGTCGCCGCTACGGTTTCAACTCTGAGTGCCGTCGTCATTCGACGTTGTGGAAACGTGGTTACTCAGTCTCCGAGTGCCGTTCACTGATTGCTGTCATCCTTGCCTGAGCGTTTCCGGAGAAGAATTCCATGTTGAATCGTCCAGGCAATATCTTTTCAGAATCGGAAAGCTGTTCTGGACTGCGCGACGATTACGGCTTGGATCAAAACCCTGGGATCAGGTTGCTGGGGCTCTTCGTGCTGATTGCTGTTCCGTTGCTGGTCATCTGTGGAAAACTGGCGACATTGCAGGCGTTTCAGTCCGAAGATTTTATCGCTGGCTTCGAGTCTCGCGTCACAGAAACCTTCAAACCGATCGAGACAACCGACGGGCGAATTTTGATCGACAATAAAGAACTTGCTCGTGATGTCGCCACCTACGAATTAAAGGTCCACTATCGCTGGCTGGAAGAACCTGCCGATGGGCTGTGGTTACGAGCACGGGCTCGTGAACGACTAAACAAGACAGAACGTTCCGACCGCCAACAAGTCGATGCGGCACAACATGATGTTCTTGCCGAACGGCAGCGTATGTGGACTCGTCTTGCTTCAGCGATCGGACTCTCCGATGAGGAGTTTTCCATGCAACGATCCGAAACTCAGAAGCGTGTCGAGCGGATCGTCAAGCTTGTTGAACAGAACCGAGATCGACGCGCTGACGAAGAATCCGCAGCTGCACGAAAGCTACGACAAGAGCAGTCATATAAAGAGACCTTGTGGGGTAACGCGTGGGAACGTCTGCGTACGGAACTGACGACTCCACCGAAACGTCGTCGTCGAGAACCGATCACGGTCCGGGAAGAGTTCGAATATCACGTCATCGCTGAAGACTTACCGTACGAGCAAGTAGCGGCCATCGTTACTCGTCCGGAACTTTACCCCGGTGTTGATTTTGAAATGCGGACGGAACGCGATTACCCGCAGGGATCGCTGGCCTCGCACATTGTTGGAACCCGCCAGCCTGTCGATGATGAAGACGTCGATCAACTGGCGGGAAAATCGGACGGTAAACTCGCTGTAGATATCCGACATGGTGGACTGAAGGCTGGCGACCGCACGGGACGTACTGGTGTCGAACGTTCGTACGATCGTTATCTCCGCGGACAACGCGGGCTGGAGCGGATCGTCGCAAACTCTGCTGGCGAGATCATTTTGCGCGAAGTCGTGCGACAACCTCAGCCAGGCTCCGATATCGATCTGGCTATCGTCGAGCCTCTGCAAAGTCATGCCGAATCGCTGCTCGACACGGCGACCAGCAGTTCACCGTATATGTGGTTTCCCGAAGGAAGTGACGAATCAAGGGCTCGGGCAGCCCAGGCGATGGAAGAGGCAGCAACGTCTTCCTCAAGGCCGACTGGTGGTTGCATAGTCGCGATCAATATCCATTCCGGACAGGTTCTGTGCGCAGCAGCGGCACCGCGATTCGATCTACGGTTACTGGTCGACCATAACGAGGAACTCTGGCAGGCTTTGCAGTACGACAAACGAAGTCCGATGTATCCGCGTGTTACGAGTATGGCCGTTGCACCTGGGTCGGTTTACAAAACTCTGACAGCCATCGCTGGTCTTGAAAGTGGAACACTGGATCCGGAGAAGCCGGTCTTCTGCCGAGGCTACCTGAAAACACCACAGCGTCATCGTTGCTACATCTATCGGCATTACGGCGTCGGGCACAGCGACGTCACGCTGGTCGATGCCCTCTGCAAATCGTGCAACGTTTACTTCTACACGGTTGGCGCTGAGATGAAGGCCGGGCCTTTAGTTGCATGGTCAGATCGTCTTGGTTTTGGACGTCCAACTGGCATCGATCTCCCTTATGAAAGCGGGGGACATCTCCCCCGCCCGAGTGCCGCACAGACAATCACGCTGGCAAACTTTGAAGACGTCGCTTCCGTCGCGGAATCGCCAACGGACTCGAAACAGCAAGAGCCCTGGTACGATGGCGACACTCTCGGCCTGGCGATCGGCCAATCCCGCTTGTCGGTTACTCCTTTGCAGATTGCTCGGCTGATGGCCGCCGTCGCGACCGGTGGCGACTTGCCAACACCGCGAGTCGTTCGAGCTATCAGGTCGCCTGGTTCATCGGATCGGCCAGCGAAAGAGTTCTTCGTCACTTCACAGGAAGAGCGGGTTCCGCTGTCCGAAAGAACTCTTAAGTACGTGAGAGCTGGACTTGAAAAAGTCGTCGCGTCTCGCAGCGGCACCGGTCATCGCGCGGTGTTTACCAAAAATGTTTCGATCGCCGGAAAGACGGGCACCGCAGAAACAGGTTCTGGCCGTGACCACGGCTGGTTCGCGGGCTACGTTCCCGCAGAGGACCCGCAGGTGGCTTTTGTCGCCGTCCTCGAACATGGTGGTTCCGGTGGTCGAGTCGCCGGCCCGTTGGCGAAGGGGCTCGTCGAGGAAATGCTTCGGCTTGGGCTGATCATCCCGACGACCGATCAGCACGCTGACTCCACTGGATCCTTCTGAGTCCTTCCAGTTGCTGGCGTAGCCGGAGTCGCAAGACTTCAGATGCTGCATTCCGGGATGCCCGAACTGTATAACACTACCCTTCGCTGGCAACACGACCACCGCTGGAAAGGGCAACGGCAAAGCCTTCAGCAGCGCCGGCGACGACACAATCAACGGTGGAACAGGGTTTGACGCTGTCTTTTCGGGCGACGGTGATGACCTCGTGTTCGGTGGCGGAGGTCGAGACACGCGAATAGGTTTCGCCAACATTCAATCAATCGACGCGTCAGGCTACGCAGGTCCTGCAACGTTCGTTAGAGCGGACGGAGTTGAAACGGTCATCGCAAACTAAGCTGACTACGTCATCACCGGCCAGTTGCCGTCCCGAACAGCTCAGCAAAAGCCGTGCGATAGGAAAGTTCATCAGCCGGAAATACATCGTCGAATGCGGCTTTGTCGACGGCTCCGTGCTGGAAGCGGCGTTTTTCGAAGACGGGCATCGTGATACCGGTGACAGCTTCGACACCGCGGCGAGCGACTTCGCCTTTCAAGTCGTAGAGTTTTCCGTGGTCCCATTCGGTCAGCTCGATGAATGGGATTCCTTCGGCGACTTCGATGACGTTTGGCAAAGCGAACGGGCTGAAGCCGTTGAATCCGAAGGCGCGGGCCGGTGCCCAGGTTCGAACATGGCCACGACTTTGACCGCCTGAGTAAGTAAGCGAATGCTTGATGGCTTGAACGCCCCACCCCTCGTGGTACAGCATCTGGTTATTTAACACGCTGCGAATGGTGAGTTCCGGATTGTCCTCGATCGGGTAGTCCTTGAGGTTCTCGTCACCGCCGTCGCCGTCGGCCAGAAACTTCCAGTCCGGATAACGGTTTCTGATTTCCCGGCACAACGCGATTCCCATCGTTGCGGACTGTATGTCGAGCGGTTTGTAGTCTTCGGTGATCCGAATCGCTTCGACATAGTCGAGTGAACTTTTCGGTACGTCGATCACTTCGAGAAACATGCTCAGGTCGACATCGTCCAGGAAGCGTGCAGCCTGCTCTGCATCGGGGCTGATCTGCCCGCCATTACTTTCGTCAGTGGCTGACAGCGTGAACGCCTTCAGACGCGACAGATTCTCTCCGCGTTGCTTCATCAGGTGGTACAGCACGACGAACAGTGCTCCGCTGTCGATACCGCCGGAAAACATTACGCCGATTGGAGCCTGCGGGTCCTGGCCGTTGATCCCGTCGAGCCACTTGGAACATTCATCAGCGAGGGTCCCGATGTAGGCCTTGCCGATGTCGTTGAGGTCAGTTCCCAGGCAGTTGCGTTCAGGATCAAAGTACCGGGTCAGTGTGGGGTTCGGATCCGGGCATCCGACAAGCGACAGCTCGACAATATGATGCGCCGGCACCATCCGCGTGTACGATGGGTGAAACTGATCGTCGAATCCTTCCTGCTTAAGCCATGCGGCGATTTCGTCGATCCGTTCTGCGACGATCAGGCACGGTCCGTCAACTTGTTTCGCCAGGAAGTACCGCATCGGACGACCGATTGAACGAGCCATGCGGATTCGTTTTCCTTCGCGGTGCAGCAGCGCAAATTGCCCGTCAATGCCACGGACTTTCTGAGCGTCGCCGCTGCCAACATGCTCGACGGCCTCTTCAACGGCCATGTTGAAGATCGTGTTGCCCTCGGGGTCAAGCAAATTTATGAGACGTTCGATGTAAGCGTGATTCTGCATGATGAGTACCTGAACTCGTGTCGGCGCATTGGTCGGAAGAACACTCGAAGCTTAGACCATTTTCATGGTTTTTGTGCAGGAGCAGGCACGCCTAAGTCATGCAAAAGTCTCGCGCAGAGCCTTGAAGTCACAGAGGTACAGAATTTCACTTTCTCTGCGAGTCCGCGCGAGCAACTGACAGTATGCATTGCCCACCTCTGAACCGACTACTTACGCGCCTTCACGATTCTGTGAGATCGACTGATCCGGGCTCGGCGGCAGTTTGAGAACTTCGTCGGGGAATTGCGAGACGATGTGTTCCACAATATCCCGCATCGAAACTACCGCCACCGGATTGCCGGAATCATCCACAATCGGTACATGCCGATAGCCTCCGACCGACATCAGATTCAGTGCGTACACAAGTTCTGCCGTTGATCGAAGTGACTGCGGGTCTGGCGTCATTAGCTCCGCGACTGGTGTGGCAGTGATGTCGATATCTGAAGGGGCCACCTTTACGAGAACATCCCGTTCGCTGAAAACGCCGACGAGCTTTCCGTCATCAACGATCATGATGAAACCGACACGCTGGTCGGTCATCGCTTGAATCGCTTCGGAGACCTTTGCTGTGGAAGGTAAACAGACGACCGGTCGCAGTTCTGGAAGTTCACTGATCGGACGCTGCAACGAGTGGCTGTCGAAAAGATCCTGCTCTGCGGCGACGTTAGCTTCGTCATCGAGGTAATGATCAGTCATCACGCACTCCTTCGTAATTGAGAGGACTGCGGCGTCGCGAGATGTCAGCGACCGCCGGTCTGATACGTGTAATGCTCCGTTAAATGTTTTGTTTACATTCACAGTCTGTCGAGTCTACGGTGAATTTCAAATTAATTTACAGCATCGCCATCTGTTGCGGCAACGGCCACTGGGGCCGAGGAACGCTTGAATTGTACGAACAGTGCAAGAGTTACCAGAGCGACAACTCCGGCAACTCCGAAGTAGCCGGCCTTCGCCCAGATCGACCAGCCGGCCCCAATGGTCGCCAGTCCGCAGGCGATGCCCATCAAGGAATTCCAGATAACGCGACTGCCGCCTTTGGGAAGATCGTCACCCAGCACCGCTTTATTATTCATCAGCAGAAAGAACGTGAAGTAAGCAATTGGAAGCAGAACCATTCCGAATACACTCGTGGGAACTGCCAGCCAGAAGGCGACCTTACCTGACCAGACGAACGGCCCGAGAACGCCGATCGCCGGTAGCAGACAGCCGATTCGGTGATAAATTCCGGTCTGAGGAAATCCAAAGACTTCGCAGAACGTGAAGCCGGAAATCAGCATCAGAATTGTGATTGTAGAAAGTGCCATCGCCAGTACGCCGAATCCAAACACGATATTAGCGACGAACGGACCAGTCAGCGGTGCCAGAGCTTTTGCAAGATGTTTGGCGTCACGTTTAACCAGCATCGCGGCCATTCGCTTGTCACCTTCAGGCAGTGTGTCGAAGTACTCTTTCGCTTTCTCAGTCTTAGCGTCGTCTTCGAGTCCTGCGAATTCAGTCGGGTGTTCGGCTGCTACTCGAGCGACCAGCATGCCTTCGAACTGCCCCATTTGTTTTGCGTCAGCAACGACAATTTTTCCGTCGGGGTCCGTTTCACCGAGCAAACCAGGAGCAGGCTTTGCATGGAAGCTGTTGGCCGATGCGATGACCACGCAGCCTGTCGCGACGACAAACGGAATTGCCATTCCCGTCGACAGGTCAAAAAGTGAAAGGCCGCGGAATGATCTGTCCCAGCCTTTCTTGAGCAGCGAGTACGGGAACAGGAATGTCATGTTAATGCCGACGGCCGTCGCAACTGCCGTAATCATGATGTCACGCTGAGTGCTGACGATTCTGTTCGACCAGAACGAGCTGAATTCACCCGTAGCAGCCAGGGCGTCGTTGAACGTCGGAGCTGGATTGCTCATCAAACTCAAGTCAGGAATCAACCCCGCAAAGATGGCTCCGAATTGCAGTTCACCAGAAGTCATCAGCTTGACGACCACGCCGAAAAAACTCAGAACGATCAACCCGACGAGAACTCGCAGTGAGTTTTCATAGATCTTCAAGCCTTTCCCGCCGCTGCCGTAGATCATCGTGATGAAAATGGCCACCGCGAGCAGTATGCCGCAGGTAATTATTGTCAGCCGAGTTCGTCGCCATTGCAGGGCCGCAATTTCGACTGCTTCGTCTTCCGTAACTTCCCGGTTTTCTGAAGCTGCGACAGCATTAATCGCAGCTATTCTTACATCGCCTTCCTTGAGTTCCTCGGCTATCCGAGTCTCGGCCATGAGATTCTGTGAGACGGCTGCATCGGCCAGACTGAACTGCGGCAGGCACCATACGATATTTGCAGCCAGTGTCGCCAGAGCCCACGACCAGCCGAGTACTGGATTGACGTGCCGATTGATCAGTCCGAATGGCCGCTCGCCCGTCGAGAGCGTGACGTAGCCGATTGCTCCGAGCATCACTACGCCGAAGAGCATTGCCACCACCTGCAGCCACAACAGGCTGTAGCCTCCGACCATGCCTAGAAACAGACTTCCAGCCAGCGAGCCGCCGCCAAGAGTAATTGCCGACTGCAGCCAACCCGGGCCGGACAGTCTTACCCAGACAGATAGCTTCGCTCCGCCGCCTTTGGCTTCGGCGTCGAGCAACATCGCGCGTTCACGTTCGACGGGGGAAGATTGAGCGGCAGAAGACTCAGCAGACATGTATCACTCCAGCGGTTTATCAATGCAGGCAGGAGCCTGAGCGGCTCGAAAATCAGAACCGACGAGATTATCCGACCCCATAAAACAGCACAACTGACGGGAACCTGCCAGCCGGATTACTTCCACGAATCCCGCCCGGGCCGGTCTGCTCCTCGACCCTTCAGAACTTTGCCCAGAATTGCCAGCGCAACCAGGATCGGCACGAAGAAGATTAACACTCGAGGCCGAGCAGCAACGGCTACAATTCCGCCGACTACACCGATCAGCGTCCACGGTGAAACATTCGCCCAGGCGGCGGCTCGATTCTTCGTCGGCAGAGCCAGCCAGATGGCTCCGGTCATCACGCCGGCGCGTCTGAAGCCAGCAACCCACATTTCATTGGCATCTGGCAGAAATTCAAGCACGACGGAAGTCACAACACACACGAGAGCGATCACACCGACGAGTGGGCGATTGACTTCGACTTTCGTAGATTCCGAATTTGCCGGTGGTGAATTAGCCATTCTACAGATTATGCCGCGATCAGTCGGTGCTGTACCAGCGATACTCGAAATTCAATCTACCAGCGATCTTCACGCAGGTCTTCGGGGTGAAGCTCTGCGAATTCTTCGAGTAGTTCACGCGACCGATCGTCCAACTCTTTTGGAACGACGATCTGCAGCATCGCGTACAGATCGCCGGACGCTTTGCTCTTTCGGTTCACGATACCCTTGCCGCGGAGCCTCAGCCTGGTTCCGCTGGCCGAACCGGGGGGAACTGTCACTGTCACCAGTCCTTCGCTGAGTGTTGGCACGTCGACCTTTGCTCCCAGTGCAGCCTCAGTCAATGAGATTGGTACGTCGACCAGCAGATTTGAAGCGTCTCGCCGAAAGTAAGGGTGCGGAGCGACTCGTATTTTGACCATCAGGTCACCGTTCGGGCCACCACCCATTCCAGGATGCCCCTGCTCTGACAGACGAATTACACTGCCAGTGTCGACACCCGCCGGAATCCTTGCCGTAATCTGCTCCGGCTTTCCCGCGGTGTTGACAGTCAGGCTGTAACTGCCACCTTCCGCCGCGGTGTTGAACGGGACGTCGATCGTTGTTTCGAAGTCCTGCCCTTTCCGGGCGCGTGACGCTCGACGACTGCCTCCCCCGAACAGATCGCCGAAGTCAAAGCCGCCGCCCGCCCCCCCAAACAAATCTCCGAGGTCAACCTGTCCGCCACCAAACGGCGATTCACCACCACGTCCTCCGCCCTGAAACGCTGCGTGGCCAAACCGGTCGTACTTCTGGCGTTTCTCAGTATCGCCCAGCGCGGAGTACGCTTCCTGAACCTGCTTGAACTTTTCAGCAGCGACTTTGTCGTCGGGTTTGCTGTCCGGATGGTTCTCGCGTGAGAGCTTTCGGTATGCCTTCTTGATGTCAGCCTCAGACGCATTTCGAGAAACGCCCAGCACCTGATAAAAGTCTTCCGCCATTTTGAACAAGCTCGCTGATTGCCGTTGAAACTTCGGTGCTGTGAAAGAATTTCCTCATGGGTTGAGGATGTACAGCTTCAGCAGTTTAGCCACTTTTGGATTCAATCGTAGGCTGGACCAGGCTCTGACCATCGTCACTCAGGCAGAAGAGAATCGACCGGACTAACTAATCCTTGCTCGCAGCCCAGCGGACCGCGTTTGCCAGAAGTTTTTTGAATTCCAGCTGAGCGAAGTCGTCGACGTGACCGAGCGAGGTGTAGAACGACTTTCCCCCGAACTTTGTTCGGTTTGCCCACGCGATCGTTTCCGGAGCCTTGCCTTGAATTGCTCCGATGAGTAACGGAGTCGTTGAATCTGCTAACGGATTGACGACATAGAGTGAACCTTTGCCTTTAATCGAAGCGGCGGCGACGTCCTTCAGGATTCGATGCGATGCCGCGTTGGCTGCAACGGTGATGGAAACCTCCGGGCCGGCTCCGTAGTGATTGGTGTAGCTGCCGCCGAAAATGTCAGCGTCCCAGGTGTCCCATGATTCGAAGCCGTCCGGTGCAGTCTGCTTCCGCAGCAGTAAAGCGTGGTTAGCCGTTCTGATTCCGACGATGGGTTTGCCACTTTCAAGATACTTTCGGACGACAGACATCTGAGCTGGCGGCAATACTCGCCGACGAACGCTCAGTAATAAAACGTCCGCGTCGTTCAGCACGTCGATACCGGGCAGGTCGTTACGTTCCTGTTCGTTTGCAAAGACAAAGCTGACTCGAAATTCCTTGCCGAGATGATTGAGCGCGAACGGCGGCAGCGTCTCGTTGGTTTGGTACTCTCGTTCGGCAATGACGATGGTGACGTGCGGCCGAGTGTCCTTTTTAAATCGAAACGGCTTCCCACCAAGAATCTGGTCGCTGGTGATGGTCGGGCAAACCCACTTTTCGATGTGCTCAACGATGAGGTCCGTACCGGTAAAGTGGCTGACGTACGGACTCATTTTCGGATTGTACATCGTGTCGGTCATGTCTCGCATCAGGACGACGTTCTTCCCATTCTTCGCCATCTGCCGAAGACCAAACGGACGGCCGAGCACGCACATGTTGGTATGCACGCCCAGCAGTATCACGTTTTTGCGATCGTTGCGTTCGAGGATGCTCCAGATTTCTTCGCCATCGTCGCTGATGAAATCTCGCTTGGCATCGATTTTCAAAGCGGCCATTTGCGCCTTCCACGGAGCCTTCGGATTTCGCCCCATCGAAGCCAGTTTCTTCGCCCACGCAGCGTGCTCTTCCAGATCGTCGTCCTCGCCGCCGTCGGACTGATCGATCGGGTATTTGCCTTGTTCTTCTTCAGGAATCCTGTAGCACCACTTGCCAATTTCGATTGGCAGGTTGTCGACGCGTTCGACCGACTGTGCTCGCTTTCGAGCAGCATGGTCAGCATAAATGCCCGTGCAACTGCTCGGAGCGTGAATGATGATCGCACCCTGGTCCCGCGCCTTCTTCAGCACTTCATTCATGCGAGGAGCCATTTCGGTCCCTCGCCGCACAGCGTTGAGACAGTGATGGTAATCCCACATGTCGCAGACGATGATCGCGGTCTGATTCGCATGCCAGGCTTCGGGACGGGTGACCGTGTGAAACCGGCCACTGCCTGCATCCGTTTCAGTCCGGCTGCGAAGTTGAAGCTTCAGAGACTCGCTCTCTGCCGCTTCAGTGCCAGCGACCACCCCGAACGTCACGAGAAGCACTGCGGAAGCAGCCATTATTGAACTGAAGAGTTTCTGAACTGATTTTCTCATTGTCGACGCCCTTCTCTGAACAGAACATGGAAGCTGACATTGTGGTTTCGCAAGGGTCTGCTCGGCAAGGAAGACAGGTCTGCCTGCGACTTCGGGATGCAAACGTTCTAAGATTCCCGAACTGACCCGGTCCTCGGATTACTCACTGAGAAGTACATCAATCATGATTACCAGATGTTCTACAAACTGCGTTAGAAATCTGATCGCAGGTATGTTGCTTATTTTGAACACGAACCCGTCGTTGTCGCAGGATGCTCCGGACATTCGGCCCCGTCAGGGTCGTTCTTCCAATATTCGTCTGTTCAACGGGAGCGATCTTAAAGGTTGGGTTGGTGATCAGGAATACTGGAGCGTTGAAGATGGCGAGATCGTCGGCCGCAACACAGAGCCACTCGACGTCAGCACGTACCTGCTGACGGAAGTCGACTTTTCCGATTTTCGACTGACGTTTGATTTCAAACTCGTTCAATCGGAAATGCATTCCGGCATCGCTTTGTGGGGAAAAGTCGATCCTGAAAAAGGCGACCCGTTTGCTTATGCCGGTCCGCTGGTCATGTTTCCGTCGAACTACGGGATCTGGGACCTCTATGGCCGCGAGAAGATTCACGACAACGCGGACAAAGCTAAAGCGATCGGCCGCCAGCACGACTGGAACCGCATCGAGATTCTCGCCCAGGGCAATCGAATTCGTATCGTGCTGAACGGGACGCTGATCTCAGACTGGCGAGATCCCATGCCTGATGCACTGCTTACCGGACCAATCGGGCTGCAGCTTCATTCGAATGAAGTTCCCCAGGAAATCCGTTTCCGGAAGCTCTTACTGGAGACCTTTCCGGAAGATCGCCTGACGACTCTTCCCAGCGAAGCGAGAACTGAAATTGTCGGCATTCGTAAGCTGGAACTGGACGTTCAGCCGGATGCCTCCGAAGTCTGGACCAGATATCACGACGTCGTAATACCTGACGATGTACTCGCGCCTGTTCGACGTTTGGGATTCAGGCAACGGACGGCGGGGTTCCAGTCGGCGGAGCGGGACCCGTACTACGCGATCATTCAGAAGGTTCGAGAACTCGACCTGTCGACTATGAAGAAAGCAGCCGGTGAATTTCGACGTCAGCGTCAGACTGAAGCATTTGGCGGTAAGTATAAAGATCGTCCCGCGTACGATTTTCCAGATTTTGTTGACCTGTACGACGTTCCCGATTTGTACCACGGAAAGCTGGTCACTCTGCAGGGGCACTTGCGAAAGCTCAGCTCGTTTTCCCCTGACGAGAATCCCTACGGGATCGAAGGACAACTCTGGGAAGGCTGGCTGTACGACCCGCACGGGCAGAACCATCCAGCTGTGATCATCAGTACGAGTCGCGACGAAGGTCTGGAAGAAGCAACCGAGCTTATCGTCGATCACGTTTCTGTCACTGGCTACTTTTTCAAGAACTACGGCTACGAAGGCCAGGACGCATTTCGTTTTGCCCCGATGCTGATCGCTCAGAAGATCGAACATCGTCCGCCGGCTGCATCGATCAACCCATTCAATCTCGGCCTGAGCGCCAGGATGCAACTACTTGTCGCGGTCGTCGCCACGCTGATGGTTGGCCGCTTCGGGCTGCGAGTCTGGAAGCATTCCAAAGCTGACGAAGCCAAACGACGCGAGACTCGAGAGATCGCCGTCGCTGAGGAAACCGAGCCAACGTTTGACAACATCGTCGACAACGGCGGCGTGCCGGAATTTCCGCAGGAATAATAGCTCCGCAGGTGCGTCGCGACGCACCCTGCTCCCTGGTTAAATGAAATAGCGATCACTTGTTCCAGTCGGCACGATCAGAATCCGATCTTTTTAATTGCTTTCAGATCGGGTAACGACAGCCGCCACTTGAGCGTGAAAAAGTCGGGTTCGAGTGTCTCGCTGATCGACGACAACGCCGGGGCATTCAGCTTTGCAGGCTCGCCCACAGTCAGCCCTTCACCATTAGCTGGGCCCTGACCATGCTGAGCAACATCGGCCCCTCGCCTTTGAATCCCATTTCTTCGGCAAACTCGCCGCCTCGCTCTTTCAATTCAGGCACGTTGCGAAACATCAGAGCGTGCGACGTATTCTCCGGCATCTGCTGAGTCATTGTCGGCTGCGGAGTTTCGACCAGCGGCCTGTTGAATACCGCGAGGCATCTGATCAGAATCGCAGCGAAAGATTTCATTGTCGAGGTCCTTGAATCGAAACATCAGCCAGGCCGTGAAGGTTTGACACTCGGTACGCCAAAGTACGCGGATTATTTTTCGAAGGTTGCAGCCGATTCGCGGTAGTCAGAATTCTTCAGGATCAAGCATCGCCCACACAATCGGAGAAGTCAGAATATGGCCGCTATTCGTTACGGACAAATCGGGGTTGGACATGCTCACGCTACAAAGATGAGTGTCTATCGAAATTCGTCTGACTACGAAGTTGTCGGCGTTGCTGAATCGGATCCGGAACTCAGAAAGCGGTTTACCGACCACGCGGCCTATCGAGACCTCAAGTGGATGACCGAAGAAGAATTGCTCAACACTTCCGGATTGCAGGTTGTGGGCATCGAGACGAAGGTTCGTGACCTTCTGCCAACCGCTGGAAAGTGCATTGCGGCCGGAAAGCACGTTCACATTGATAAGCCCGCCGGCGAATCATTGCCGAAGTTTCGAAGCATCCTGAACGCAGCGTCTCGCAAGCATCTTGCCGTTCAGATGGGATACATGTACCGCTTCAACCCGGCCGTTATTTTCATGAGAGATTGTCTAAAGAAAGGCTGGCTCGGTGAACCGTTCGAAGTCCACACCGTCATGAGCAAAGTTGTGCCAGCGGCTTCCCGCAAAGGACTGGCTGATTATCCTGGCGGAATCATGTTCGAACTTGGCTGCCACATCCTTGATCTGGCGGTCGGAGTGCTCGGTAAGCCGGAATCCGTTCAGGCCGTACGGCAACACGCTGCGAACATTGACGACACGCTGGTCGACAACATGCTCACGACACTTGTTTATCCAAAGGCGATCGCCACAGTAAAGTCGAGCGCGATGGAAGTTGAAGGCTTCGCCCGGCGGCACTTTGTCGTCTGTGGAACGGAAGGCACGTTCCACATCGAACCACTTGATCGGCCCAGTGTTCGCGTTGCGTTTTCGACCGCCCGCGGCAAATACAGGAAGGGCTACCAGACAGTCGAGTTCGGAAGTTACTCGCGATACACCGGCGACGCCGCCGACCTGGCCGCAATCATCCGCGGCGAAAAAGATCCGGAGTTCAGTTACGACCACGATCTCGCCGTGCAGGAAACGTTGCTCAAGGCCTGTGGAATGCCGCTGACCTGAGTCTCCAGTTTGCTACATGTTCGTTTTCGAATCGGAGGCCGCTCCAAGAACTGATTCCAGAGCCGCATTGATGTCAGCGTCGTGCGAATGGTCGTGCGAGTAAACTCGGAAAATCAGAAAGCTGACCGGCAACGTCCGAAACAACTCGTCGTCCATCAGCTCGACGGGTTCCGGATACCCCGGCGTCAACAGCCAGTTCTGGCCGCCAGCCGGCAATCGAGCACTTGGCCGGTGATAATGCCGGGCAACGTCCAGCCGCAGCGGGATGTCCTGCAGCGCGGCCGGAAGTGCAGACCGCAGCCGCTTCGCGACAAGTTCCTTTTCAGAAAATATCGTCGTCTGAGCGTTCATCGCCGAATGAAAGTTGATCGTCCGTTCGGCCGACATTTTCCACGACGAATCACGATGCAGGATTGACTGCCACTGCGATCCCAGCAGTGCAATCTCCGCATCCTTACTGTTAGACCAACGCTGCACATCGACCAGAAATGTGGACTCGTTGAACTGCCGGTAGGCGTCAAGATTGTCGATCGGGTTTCCCTGAAACAGGTGCTGCATCGTCTCGGCGAAGATGTCTTCCAGCGAGAGATCGAGGGCCCTTACCGTCCGGTGGAAATAGATAGACCGAAACAGATTTGCTCGTGTCTCGATGAAATGGACTAGCGCCGATCTCCCGCGTGCGTGAATTGTTAATCCCGCTGGCGTGAAGAAGCTGTAGTGAAGCAGCCTCGACAGGTCGAACGCCTTCGTGTTGTAACCGGACATGTACGCGTCGCGCAGAACGAAGTCCATGTTGTCGACGGTGTAGATCCCGCTGAACAGTGCCCGCAACTTGCGGAGCCAATCCGGATTCCCGTCGGTTTCGTCACCAGGTTGCGGCCGCCGAATCAGCCAGCCGATCTGCCGGGGATCGAGTTCTTCAAGCGGCCCGAGCGTGCCGTTCGGATTCCGTCGAATCCTGCAGAGCAGATCACCAAGTTCCTGCTCGATTATCACCGCGCCGATGTCTTCATGCGTGACGTCAAACTGATCGAGATACTGATCGTCGAAAAAGTGTCCGAATGGACCATGCCCGACATCGTGCAGCAGGGCAGCCATACGGACCAGACTCTCAACATACGGTCTCGATGGCACATTCGGACAAACGCTGGCCAGCGATTCGTACCAGTAATCCATCGCCTTTGACGCGAGGTGCATTGCTCCCAGAACGTGCTGAAACCGCATGTGCTCGGCAGACGGAAACACAAACCACGCCGTTTGTAACTGGTGAATGTGCCGCAGACGCTGAACCCAGGGATGATCAATGATCTGCTGCTCAGCCACCTCGCCTTCCGGCAGGTTGTCGCCCGAAATAAACGGGATGTACCCGTGAACGGGATCGTGGCTAAGACTTTCGGAAACGAAATCGCGCGGCATGACTTGCCGTCTCCTGCAGAGAACCTGATGTTGCCCGTTGCCTCGACCGAACAAGCTGAAATTTCGAGACTGAGTTAAAATGAAACCGAGCGGCCTGACACAGTATAGCGGCAGTATTTTTGCTCGCATTGGTCCGAAGCACGGATCGTTCGTTTGGCGGATTCGGCTTTGTCCACCATGATGCCGCTTTCGTAGTGATCAGTTCCGCCTTTGTTTAAGTCGCCAGCCACGAGCAACCTGTATGTCACGCAAACGGACAACCCTGTCTGGTAGAATGTCGTCTAGCGGATCAAGCGAAGACCGGCTTCGTTTGATTCTCGAACGCCTGACTGTGATGGCCACTCCCGCTTACGCCGTCGGCCTCGCTTCAACAGTGCTTCAGCATGGCATCTCAGGCGAGGGAGTTCTGTGGGAATTTGGACTCTTCGCGTATGTGGCGATGCTGGTGAGAGCGACGATTGTCAGCTTAAGGGTCTATCTGAGTGATGACCGCTCGGAATTCTTCCATCTACATCGACGAGCGTGCGTGTTTGCGGGAGTCTGGATTTCCGGGTCGATCGTGCTTCTGTTATTTGGACCGGTATTGCCCGTTTGGTACGGCAGTAGTCGCGGGGCCGCTCTGGTTGCATGGTCCGAGATGTTTCTGTTGCTGATCGGACTGGCTCAATTGCTGAAGTTTGTCAGCCGCACAACCAGTTGGAGTAATCCGGCGATGATCTTTGTCGTGTCATTTGTTGGACTGATTTTTGTGGGGACTCTGCTCTTGCTGCTGCCCGGTAGCGTTACCGAAAAAGCCAACGATGTAACCATGTTGGAGCGTTGCCGCCTTGCTTTCTTTACCGCAACGAGTGCGTCATGTGTAACCGGACTGGTCGTTGTTCCGACGGGGGGGCCTGATGCCTGGTGGAGTCGCTTCGGCCAGGTCGTGATCATGATTCTGTTTCAGATCGGCGGTCTGGGCATGATGAGTCTGAGCGCGACGTTTGCGCTGCTAATGGGCAACCGACTGGCGTTTCGCGAAAGTGCCGCTGTCACCGAAGTGTCGGAAGCATCAACGGTCCGAGACGTCCGGCAATTACTGATTGCGATTATCAGCTTCACGTTGATCGCCGAGGCGATTGGAGCAGTTTTACTTTCCAGTCTATGGAGCGATCTTCCACTCGGCGACCGCGCATTTTACGGCACGTTTCACTCAATCAGTGCGTTCTGTAACGCCGGCTTCTCACTGACTGGCCAGAGCTTTCTGGACATGGGAACTCGGTGGCAGGTCTGGGGAGTTGTTTGCGGACTGATCATCGTAGGCAGCCTTGGTTTTGGAACGTTGCGGTCTCTTTGGGCAACCGTACTGCTGTCCTGGCAGAATTACCGCGAACCCTCCTCGCTGTTCCGCCCCCGCCGCCTGCGCGAACAATTGCCCCTTTCACCAAGGCTCATCCTTACAACGACGGCCATCCTGCTGATCGGTGGCACATTCGTTTATGGCGTGCTGGAGTCAGTCGGTGTGCAAGGTGACGCGACGTTCGGAACGCGTGTCGCGGATGCATGGTTTCAATCGGTTACATTCCGCACCGCGGGTTTCCATACCGTCGATCATGGCGAACTCAATCCTGCGACCAAGCTGTTTTCCATCGGCCTGATGTTTATCGGGGCTTCACCAGGCTCGACTGGCGGTGGTGTCAAGACTGTGGCGCTGGCCATCGTCGTTCTTGCCCTGATTGCGATACTGCGTGGCCGAAACCAGGTCGAATGCTACGGCCGGATGATTCCTGAGAAACAGGTCCGTTACGCATTCGTTATTGTCGCGATGGGTCTCACAGCAACAATGACTTCAACTTTGCTGCTGACTGTGTTCGAGGCCGATTCGTTCTCGTTTCTCGACATCCTGTACGAGGCAACAAGTGCCTGTGCGACGGTTGGAGCTTCGACGGGAATTACGGGAGACCTGACACCTGCCTCACAACTCGTCGTTGCTGCGACAATGTTTCTCGGTCGCGTTGGCCCTTTGACATTACTGATCGCACTTGCCGGAACAAGCCAAACGACCAGCCAGTACCAGTATCCGCAGGAGCGAGTGTCGCTCGGATAAGCGAGCTGAACCGACTGCCATCGGGCGGCGGGAAACGTCGTCAGAGTATTCCGAAAAGCAGAATCGGGCCGATGATCAACCCGTAAAAATATATTCCTGCAATCGCTAGAGGCCACTTGTTCGCCTGAGCCTCGTTTCCCGGCTTTAACACGAGATCGACTACGAAGCCGGGTACCTTGACGAGGAGCGTGAATACAAGCTGAATGAACAGGGCGACTATATCTAGAGACGAGTTCAAGTATAAGTTCGAGCGTGGTCCCATAACCCGACCAACCAATTTCGGCCTTACCTGGCGATGTGACAGGGACTGGTTCAGACGGATGACTATTCCGTTGCAGTCGCAATCAGACTGGATGACTTCGGAAGCCGGTTGTTTGTTAAGTTTCTTCCCGTCCATCGTTCAAAGTTCGTCCCGTGAAGCGGGTCGAGCGGATATAGAGTTCTGTGCTGTGTCGACCGCCGGGTATTGTCCTGTTCTGTAGATCGTTTTGCTCCTATTTCGTCGCCAGGATCGATTCAGGCATGAAGAACTTGACTTCGTTCCAGTCAGCAACATCCAAACCTAACTTCTACTCCAGGCTGAAACGCATCGAACGAACTTTGCGCCCACTCTGTCTTTGCCGCTGGATCGTTGCCTGCCACGATCCTCGTAAAGGTGACATAGAGATTCGAAGCGGTTTTGCACTTGGCAGGAATATCGCTGCAGTCTTCGATCAAACTGACCAGAAGTGGATCGTCAAACTGGTGCATTCGCTTCCCACGGGCCCCTCGACGCTGCCAGACCATTGATTATACATGAGATCAGTATCAGGTTGGCACTCGTTAGTGTCGCCCCCATCAGTCCAGGGACTCCAACGGCCTCGTCGTGCTGGCCACTCTTCCCAGAACCGTATCGAGGATTCGTCAGGCTCTCCCGAGTCTCAAGTTCACCTGCGATTGCATCCTTCGTACGATAAGAATAGGAAAAGGATGCTCATCTACTGCTGCGTAGCATAGTCCACGAAGGGACACCTTCTCTGGAGTGCCGTCGTTGTAGAGTTTTCACCAGCTCGGGCCGCCGTTTCGACCTTATCCACGGTGAAAATTCGCCCGGAGCCATCTGGATTCGGCTCCTTCGTGTCCTTCATCAAACTGTTTTGCCGTGCGGGATAGTTGCTCAGCCTTTTCGAATTCTCTCGCTTCAAGAGCGTCGTATTCATCGGCCACCCAGCCCGCCAGGTCACCCTTGCCGAGCCGGCGTATCAGAGATCTAAAATCATCCATGCCGTCTATCATGAGTGGCGTGAAGTGAGCTGCTTTGAGACTAATGGTCTGCCGAGCCCAAGTCGCTCGGGCTACGTCGTTAATGGTTCTTGTTCAATTTTGAGTTCATCTGTGAGAAATGTTCACGGGCCTGGACAGCTACAATCCAAAAAATCCGTACAATCCTGACAATCGCTACAGATTAACAACTCAGCCCGACGATAAATGCGGCAGAGTCATGGTCTTGTGCGTGGGTTGCCGCGCCAGGATCGCCTCCGCAACCACCGATTGTCAGGGACTGACTGATGCGGCGACACCTTTGCATCGCAATACTGCTGGGAACGGTTTCATTCTTTGGAACTGCGGGGTCTGCACAGTCTCAAGGGGTATACCCCCCTGGCGCTGGCGTGGGGCCTTATCCGCCAGGCCCGGCAATGGGCGGCAGTCCTGCGAGTGATTTTTCGGGAATGGGGCCTCAAGGTGGAGCTTACCCAGGCTACTACCAGCCCTACCCGGCGATCAGCCCGTACGAACATGAATTCAACCAGATTGCCAATCGCGGCGGGATTTGGGAATCGGAGTCTCAAAACCGTATTTCGATGCCCAGTCGTTGGAAGTTTCGCACTGAGTATGTTCGGATGAAGGCTGAGCGTGGTCGCAAGTTGCTCGGCAATCAGGATGCACCGATTTATCGAGAGCAAATTGCCACGACGCTCGAAGACGGCGGTGGCGGTGGCGGTGGTGGCGGTGGTGGCGGCAATATCCAGGACTATGTGGATGCACTCACTGACCCCGGCTTCAACCTGTTTGATCCCGTTTCAGCAAAAGAGCTTGATCGTCCCGAGCTTCGAGGGGTGCGATTGACGCTCTCCTCTGAAAACGCCGATGGATCAGGCCTCGAACTGTGGGGACTATGGGCCAAGGACGGCGACAACGAATTTGATGCCAGAGAAGATGTTGCTCCAAGTCGCGGGAACCAGCAGGCCTTTGTTCAAATGTTGATCGATAATCCAGCACTACTGGCACCAATTAATCCACCAGCAAACTTTCCCGATCCGATAGAAATTCTGCAGAACAATCTGTTGAACCTTCGAGGGATTCCATTGGATGATGGAACAGTTACGACTCTAGCCGGCGGAATAATCTTTGGTGGTGCCAGTGCCGTTTATGACTTGAATTTTAAAGTTCGTTCTGACCTCGAAATTTTCGCCACGGGTCTCCGCTGGAAATCCATGCCGCTCTACAAAACAAGTAGCTTCAAGCTGAGACCCAACGCAGGAATCCGATATACGGGATATCGTGACCGGTTCGGATTCTTCGGACAGGAAAGTGGCATCCTTTATGATGGGCAGGACAATGCTACTGGTGCACCGTTACCGGATGTAAAGATTCATTCTTTACCAAATGGATTTGACGACGATAGTGATGGAATTGTCGACAATGCTGGACTTATAGAGGATCAACTTGGCGGCGGCGGTGGTGGATCAGACGACAGAGA
>CALGTK010000326.1 GCA_937904325.1 uncultured Planctomyces sp. | reverse complement strand
TCACGGAACTTGAGCTGGCCTGTTACAGCGCTCGCGACCCGCGGCTCTGTTTGCGAGCTTGCTTCAGCAATTCGCCGGCCATTGCGACGTCTTCCATCGCGAGACCGACGGATTTGAACAATGTGATTTCATCGTCAGATTTCCGTCCAGAGATTTTTCGAGCAACGACATCGGACAGGTCGCTCATCGAGTCCCAGGAAACGAGTCCTTCATTCAATGCAGCAACAAATTCCCCAGCTTCGATTCGACACTGCTCAATGCTATCGCACACGATTGTTCCGGAGCGGCGAATCGTTTCGCTATCGACCTCGGTCTTTTGAAGAAAGTTGCCGCCAATGGCGTTGACGTGAGTGCCCTCGGCGAGGTCAGTTCCGTCAAATACGGGAGTCTTTGATGACGTGGCAACGATGACGATATCTTTCCCGGAGACAGCCTGCTGCGACGAGGAAACCGGCACGACGTCCGTCTGGCACTCCTTGCACATTTCTTCAGCAAAGCGGCGACGGCGCTCCTCGTCCCGGCCGAATACTTCCACACGGTCGATCTTTCTTACTGAGCACACCGCCGTCACTTGTGTTCGAGCCTGCAAGCCTGTTCCCAGCAATCCAACAGTGGAACTGGATTTCCGGGACATGTGCCTGGTCGCGACGCCTGTTGCTGCTCCAGTCCTCAATTGCCCGAGCAGGTTGGCCTCGATGAGAATCTGCATCTCGCCCGACGCGACGTCATAGGCTGCCACGTGAAACAGCATGCCTTTGCGAGTCGTGGTGTAATTTTTCCAGCCAATCAGCCCGAGGTAGTCAGCGGCTGCGGACATACTGTGCAGAATGATCCCCGGTCCCTTTGCGCGAGTCCTCGGCACGTTGTTTACACGCCCCGCTGCCATCTGTCGAAACGCTTCCTCGATAATCTCAATCGACCGAGGCATGTCAATCAGATCGGCTACGTCCTGTTCGGTAAGAAAAAGACACGACATGAAATTGTCTTACTTTCTGAGGGGTGTGGAGTGGCCAGCGTTTACAACGCATGTCTATTTTTCAATGAGGTCAGAAATTATTGCCATCGGAACGGTCTTCGCGGAGTTCGTCAAATGCCCGTGGTTCAAAGCTGGCTGGCTGTTTGGTGTCTTTGGTAATGATTGACCAGGTCTTGCCGTCTTCGCGGAAATGCGACCATTCCTTCGGCTGATATTTAATGGCCAGATGTGGTGTCATAATGCGCTGGCCTTTGTTTTTCCACGAGTGCATGACTGCTTCGACAGCCCCGGTTGTCAGCAATGTTCTTTCCGCCGGATAAGGTTCCGCTCTGGCTGTGAAAGTGTGCTGGATCGAGTGTGAGAGTGCTTTGAAGAGGCCTCTATTGCCCCACGGGCTGTTGAAAAAGGCAGTTGCCTGCGGAGTCGATGAGCCTTTAACTCGACAGGCGAAATTCCAGCGATCTCCACTGCCGCCAATTTTCAGAATGGTCGCCTTGAGTCCGTCTCGGTATTCAAGACTGATCGCATACGGGCCAGCAGGACCTGGCGGTCTCTGGTAGACAGGCCCCTTCGATTTGGAACCTGAAAAAACTCCTTTAGTTGGTCGATCCTGACGGACGGCATTCATATCTGCTTCAGCCTTCATAGCAGCCTCGACAAGGTCAGTTGACCAAAGACCCGACTTGCGTGCTTCCTCAAAGGCTTTGCCGTAGACCAGTTTGACACTCTTGATACCGGTTTCGCCAACGGTTCGGGCTTCGACGATTGATTGCATAACTTCCAGAGCGTGAAAGTCGTAACTCTCCAGACCGCCACCATGAATTGAGACGGCTTCTTCGATTTCAGATCCCGGCTTCAGATTCAGCATGGGGCGTCGCTGAGCCAGTGGAACGGAACTGCCGGCGATCAGAGGCACTCTGTGCTGGCGGCAGGTGTCGTACATCTCCTTTGCTTCAGACCAGTCGTACGACAGATGCTTGTCGTTGAAAAACGGCACAAACCGGTCAGCCTTTTTCATGACCGCAAACGCCTCGTCAAAGAACCGCTTTCGTGGATAAAGATGTTGCCCTCGATTGTTGTACGGATAGCTCCCGTGTTCGCCGATTGACAAGACAGCATCAACCGCAAGATTCTGTCCACCGACACACATGGCTTCTTCAATCGTTTTGCACAAAGGAATGCCAAAACGGCGAGAGACCTCTTTCGCCAGGTCATCATGAGGAAACTGATCCGCGTAAAACGAAACCACATCGACACCGGGGTCAATCAGTTTTCCACGGAAGTAATACGGCCCGAGGAAATTCTCCAGAATGTTGTACGCATGACTGCGAAACCGTAACACCGTAAATATGGCCGCAACGCGAGGGCGTTTATGGCCAGGCTTCGCGGCGAGGCTGATTCCTCCGACTGAAAGTGCCGTTCCCGAAACGGCTGTGTGATTAAGAAATTCACGACGGTTTAACAGTGGCATTGCTGACTCGCTGTCTGATCTCGATGAATCATAAATAAATAGCGACATAACAGAATGGGATCGTCGTCAGAGCTGGTTGGAAAATCTACCGTCATCCAGAATGGAAAGACCCGTCAGGGAAAACGCAAAAGTTTACAAACCGTCTTTCATCGATCGGCACTTTTCTGATGAGCGGAATCCATGCCCACGTAAATTCGGAACCGGGGCGAAGCTGAACCGTACAGAATCGTAAGTGTGTTCTAACTCATGAGTCGCGTGGCGTATTCGGATGGAGGAAGTCTTTAGAAAACAACGACCCCGGTCGCTCTTTCTACAGGGACCTGTCTGGTGATTCAGTTCGCGGATAAAACAGATGCGTGGTGCTTTCGAAGACATCGTGCCAGTCGTGCGCGAGCGTCGCGCCACAGAGTCATCAGTAGATGACAATGGCCCCGCAGGCAGGGCACTTCATCCTGATTCAAGCGATCAGGAAATGACATCTTACGGCTACTCTGACATGACTGCTGGTAACCTCAAGGTGTTTCATCAGGTGGCAGTTGATCGATACGGCGTCCGGCTTGAAAGAGTGCCCAGGCGAGTAGAGCGACAAGCAGACAGATAACGACACCCAGAATCATTGGGTTGTTAATTCGCTGCAGCAGGCTTGTGGCAGAAACTTCAGCCAGAGCGACGGATGCTCCGAGCGTGGCTGGAACTGGGACGACCCCTTCCTGCAACACTGCGTTGATTGCGGCGACGTCGTACTGGGGCGGATCGTGCACCTGGTTGTCTGCTGTGCCGTAGTAGATCTGATGAGTCTCATTGGCAGCGGCCAG
>CALGTK010000325.1 GCA_937904325.1 uncultured Planctomyces sp. | reverse complement strand
CAGCCGCAGCAGCCAACGCGTGAGCGAGGTCGCGGATAATGCCGCAGAGAAAGTCCCGGCATGATCCTTCAGCGTGGCGTAGACCGTTTTGTTCGATTGGAGTCTCTGAGCACTGTTCGCCGATGAGCGATAGAGCTTCCGACCGAGTCGCGACTTTACGGATGCCCGGACCGTAAAAGCGTTCTCGAGCATCGGCCAGGAAGTCGCACAGCGTTGGGCCATCGACGTACTCCATCGCCAGGAGCCTCAGTCGCCCGATGCGTTCTTCAGCGAAGACGGGGACGATGTGCGGATGTGAAAACGCAGCCATTGTGCGGCCTTCGTTTCCCGCTGACGAGTCTTCTTCCGTATCAACTGTTACTTTCAAAGCGACCTGGCGATCAAGCGACAACTGAGTCGCCAGGAAAACTCGCGACAGACCGCCAGTACCGAGCAACTTATCGATACGGAAGTCGCCGACGACATTGCCAGGTTCGAACTGTGCGTCATCACCGGATGGAAGTTCGTCAGCATCGAATGATGTGTTTCCCGAAGTCTGGGGCGAACGGGTTCGGTTATCCGTCAGCCCTAACTCGTTGCGAAGCGTGTCAACATGCTCCGGAAAGCGTCTAGCGTACTCGTCAAGAGTGACTACCTGACCAGCCTCAGTCCTCAAAGCGTGTTCGTCAATCAACAGAGCGATAAGTTCCACTTCTGCGTGCCGCAATTCGGGGACGTCTCGCAGATATTCATCAACGTGTACTTCTTCACCGAGCCGCAACCGCTGTTGCAGGTCAATGCGGATCAAATCAGCAGCTAGTTCCGCTCGTTCAAAACCGATTCGGGCGTCAAGATAATCGACCACGGTCGGACGACCACCCGTTTCCCATTCGGCAGCAAAGTCGCGGACTCCATCGATCTCAGGTTGACGATTCATAGTTAAATGCTCGAGATAGCGGACTATGAACGAGGCCGCGTCGTCCCAGAATAGTCGATCTTCGGCCGCACAGGTTTCTGACGTTTACTACTGCGAGATCGGCCAGCAAATGCTCCGCCAGCGACTGTTGCTGCTCCAACCGCGACCAGTTCCAGTGACAACGAACTGTCTTCCGAATCGTCGTTCGGTAGTTCGTCACTCCACGGCATTGGCGAAAGAACAAAAGCATCCTCGCCAACTGTCTGCATCAGCGACATCGCGAACGCTTCGGAAATGTCTGGTTGAGACAGGTTCTGCTTCGAATTCCAAACCGGGCGTTCCCTCGAAACTTCTTCGCTGGGCCTGCTGCGCTTATCTTTTGTCGTAAATCCGAACCAGCGAAACCGCCGCCGATCAGTGGTGCGTCCGGATCGTCGGTCCGGCTTCCACGATCCGACGCCTGGATCGTCTGCTTCAAATGCGTCCGCTTCGGTAAGTCCTTTTCGGCCGACAGCGACCAATGAAAATCCACCGGCAAGAGCAACGTAAGGCACACTTGAATCGGACATCGTGTTCGCCGTCCCCAAGCCAAATCCTGCGAAGTTAAACCAGGACTTTACCGATCCTGTCAACGAAGCAATCCATGAGGGCGTCTCAATACCGACTGCCGGCCCGGACACGAAAGAAGAGTGCGGCACGACCGGCAGCATCGTGTTCTCCGCGTGTTCAATAACTCCTCGAGGACCGGAGTCCACGCGAACATTCTGCGTAGAGTCAACCACAAAATCCAAACCCGATTCTGCTGAACCCGCTTGTATCGATTCACTACTCGAATCGACTCCGACGGTGATGTCTGCGACTCTGTCATCGTCGCCCGGTTCTACATCGGTATCGGCTACAGAGTCATCGAGCACCGCCGTGCGATCTTCGCTCGAAAGCGAATTGTCCGTCAGGTCATCATCGACAGTGCCATCGTCAGACGAGACAGACCGAACATCATTCACGACGCCGTTACCGGGTTCGTCTTCGACGTCAATCACGCCCCCCCCAGGAGTAGTACCGGCGTCAACCGAACCGGTGCCCGGCGGGTCGATGGGCGACAACACAGGAACTTCATCAACCGGCACGGAGTTGGCATCATTAATTTGAAATTGACGATGCAGGTCCTGGCTTTGCTCAGTGCTTCGTGCGGAAACCAGAAACGAATCCTTGTCCTGCGGTTCGGATTCCGGGGGAGTACTTCGAGGCGGATCGACGTTGCCACCAAGAACAAGTGCAGAAAGAACCAGTCGCGGTTCCAGGTTTTCGGCCATTGAGCAGTTTCGTCGTCTCATCGTTAGCCCTTCGTCATGCAGATGGGTGATGCGAAACGCCGCGGTGGAATGGATGGTTGCTTAACGCAACCGCCGTACCACCAACGCACGATCCCGCAGAAATTTTGCCCCGCTCCGAAGCAGGATTTCGATTTTTAAAAATCGTTTCACAATGCTTCACATCGTCTGCAGCGTTATGCTGCAGATTCAGATCACTGTTGCAGAGTGCAGCGTGCCAAACCCACATAACTGGCGTGCATCGATCTCACCTCAGCCCCGTTATCGACTGCCCCACATCCAAACCAAAATCACGAGCGGTCGCAAAACCAAATTGCTAACGACTGACATCACAATCAGCATCAGATCAACCTGCCGCAGACTGCCTCACCGCCGCAGCAGAATGCAACAGCCTGTCACCAGCGTGAATAAGCGCCGGCAAGGGCTCTTCGCGAACAACCTCGCGAAGAGCCCGTCTCAGTCTGCCCGATCGATGCGACGCATTTCCGCGGAACACCGATCAATCATCTGAGTCGCTGTGACCGCATAGAAACTCAGCACTCGCCGACACGGTCCAGCAAGGCGTCGATGTGAGCTGCCTCGCCAGCCTCGACGCACAGCGTGTCGGCAAAACCGTCCTGAGCGAAGAACTCGTCGATCCCCGCTCCACCTTCGAGATAGTCGTTGCCATCACCGCCTGTCAGGGAATCGTCGCCGGCATCGCCGTAGACAAAATCCCGCCCGGCGCCGCCGCCAAGATCATCGTTGCCGCGGCCGCCTCGCAGCAGATCATCGCCTGCTCCACCTCGGAGCGTATCATTGCCGCCTCCGCCGAGCAGCGTGTCGTTACCAGCTCCGCCGTGAATGAAGTCATCACCCAGGCCGCCATCGACGAAGTCATTCCCGGTTGCCGCGAAAACGACGTCATTACCTCGACCAGCATAGACCCGATCGTTGCCTGATCCCGAGTTAATGCTGTCGTTGCCTCGGTTGATCGAAGAAACGCGTTTCAGGTAGCCATCAACGGTTGTCCGATCAATCGTCGGCAGCGGAGTCTCGGCCAGCGAGTCTGGTCCGTCACCGAGCACCAGATCGGCACCGGCTCCGGAGTGAATTCGATCATGACCAGCCCCCCCGGCAATCGCATCATTGCCGGCACGCGTCACGATGACGTCGTTGCCTGCTCCGCCAAAGACAAGATCGTCATCATCGACCGGTGCCGGAACCGAAACTGGCTCGATTTCCCGCAAGGCGACATCAATCACCATAGGATCAATCGGCGAAACTCTCAGTACCATTCGAGGGTCGACTGGCTGTGCATCGACGGTCGGATCATCGGGCACTTCCAGACGAGGCCCTGCGAAGATCAGATCGTTGCCGTTGCCACCGGTGATGAAGTCACTGCCCAGGCCACCGTAAATCGTGTCATCGCCCCGGCCACGCGTCGAGTCCTTCGACAGTGACCAGTCGACAGCGTTTGTCCTCGCCTCGTCCGCCAGGAACCCGTCACCAAAGATCCAGTCGTTACCCACGCCGCCGATCAACAAATCGTTTCCGTTCGCTCCGGCCATCGAATCGTCGCCGCCACCGCCTGCAATGGCGTCATGACCTTCGCCGCCGTAAATGGCGTCGTTGCCGCCCTGACCGAGGACGATGTCGTTGCCTGCTCCTGCGTGGACTCCATCATTTCCGGCTCCAGCGAGAATTGCATCACTCCCTGCCCCGCCCCAGATCAGGTCATCCCCGGAATTAACATGACTGAGCCGCAGAATGTAGCTCAAGACACTCACGCGGTCCGTTGGAATATTCGCAGGCAGAGCGTTCGTTCCGTCACCAAAGACAAGATCACTTCCTGCTCCGGCGTGAATGCTGTCGCCCCCTGCCCCACCGACGACGATGTCATTTCCGACTCCGCTGTGAATTCGGTCGTCGCCCGCCCCACCGAAAACGACATCATTGCCCGCACCCGTAACGAGCAGATCGTCGCCTGCTCCACCTTCAACGTGGTCGTGACCACTCCCCATGTTCCCAACACGGACGACATAGTCATCAAACTTTACCCGGTCACTCGGAACAACCACGGCGGCCAGATTGTTGGGACCGTTGCCGGTGGCAATGTCATCACCGGCCATCGTAAAGATTTGATCATTGCCGTCTCCGCCAGCGACCGAATCATTCCCGCTGCCGCCGTAGACCATGTCATCACCTGCGTCGCCAAAAACGAGATCGCTACCGGCTCCTGCGTAGACCCGATCGTTGCCGACTCCGGCTTCGATGTAATCATTTCCTTCGCCAACGCTACCATACCGCAGCAGCACGTCTTCTATGTCCGCTCGAACTGGCATCGCCGTGTTCGGGATATCGTTGAAGCTGTCGCCAAATATCAGGTCGGCACCGGTCACTCCGAAAATTGTGTCGTCACCGTCGCCACCGACGATGATGTCTGCCGTGTCACCTCCGATCAGAATGTCATTGCCCGCTCCACCAAGCACGACATCAAGTCCGCCGCCACTGGCGACTGCATCATCCCCCGCGCCGCCAACTATCAGGTCACCGGACGCGCCGCCGACAATCCTGTCGTTACCAGCATCGCCGCGAAGGTACCCGTACGCCGCTCCGCCGGTAATCAGGTCGTTACCCGAGCCACCACTGACGTCCAGCGTTCCACTTCCGTTATGAGTCAACGTATCGTTACCACGCCCACCGGAAATCGCGACGGCTTCCGAAACGCTTCCATGAACAGTGACTGAATCGTTGCCGCAGTGAACGTCGATGACGATCGAATCGATCGCGCTGTCAGACACTGAGTAAATCGAAGTGCCGTTGGCATTGCTGATCGAGAAAAAAACCTGACCGAAACCAGTCACCACATTAACCGTGTCCGAAAGATGCGAACCGCTTAGTGTCGCTGTCCCGTCGTCCACCGAAAACGACGGAGTCGTGGTTTCGCAGACCGGTACGGCGTCAGTCGGCATTGGGTCGCCGACGATCGCCCCTGAGACTGCGGACAGTAACGCTCGCTGCTCCAAATGTTCCATGGCGGCAGCCGATGCCGGACGACGGCGGCGAGTACGCCTTGAAAGCTGATTCAGGATGTTTTTCCGGACGGACTGGCGAAGTGACATGAGCAAGCTCCTCAGGAAGAAGTGAAAACCTGGGGCCCGGCGGGCTCGTATCAAGCCCGTTGGTCCCGTCTGACATCTGCCCTGAAAGCACGATTAGTGCCAAACACATCCCTGCCATCCTTAAATCTACGTAACTCTTTTGTTTCCAATGCCTTACATTTCATCCATTAACCCGAACTACAGGCCAATATACAATAAGCGCACTGTCTCGGGACATCTCCGCTTGCAATGAGCGCCCTGAAACGGAACACTCTGAACCAACATAGCTGTCGCCGACAAGCACAATTTCCGCCCCAGTCCAGCATGAGAATGCGATGTCTTTCGCCCTGGTCCAGCTCAACGGCACAGCACCCGGGAACAGCCTGCCCCTCGATCCAAAAGCTCCGCCAGTGACGCTCGGTCGAGACCCGGCGCGGGACTTCCCCATCGACGATCACATGTGTTCCAGGTTGCATTGCCGGTTGTGGTACGACGGGAATTGCTGGCGAGTTGAAGACTGCTCCAGCCGCAACGGCACTTACCTGAACTCACGAAAAATCGACCAGGACATCATGCAACCAGGTGATGCCATCCGCATCGGCGACAGACTGTTTGTCCTGATCCAACAGGGCGAAGAGGTCTCGAATACCGGTTGGCAACCAGCGCTGCTTGAATCGACGACGTTCGTCGCGAGAGTTCCCGACTCCGAACAGAAAGACGCCGTCGTCGGGCAACTCAAAGGAAAGGGTAGTCCGGATTCTATCCGCAACGCAGCCATCCTCTGTCGACTCGCTGGCGAGCTGCACGAAAAGGACAGCATCGAAGCGATGCTGACTACCGTCGTAAAAGCTCTGAAGGCAGGGACTAAAGCAGACGCCATTGTAATCTGGCTGACTGGTATTGATGGTCGACTCCGACGATACGGCGCCAAGCCCGCCAGCACTCACGAGGCACCATCGCCGCTGGCCAGTCTGGCGATGGACCAGCAGGAAGCGTTACTTGTCGAGCAACCCGGCAAAGTGGATGACTCGATGGAGTCAACCGTAGTTAACCAGGCACCGGGTTCTGCGATCTGCGTCCCAATTCCTCAGCGAAAGAGTTGCCGAGGTGCCATTGAAGTTCTGCGCAACAACCTCGTTGAATCACTCAAACAATCGAACCTGGAACTGTGCATCGCCGTTGCCCGTCAGACTGGTCTCGCTCTCGAAAACCTGGAACATCGCGAACGTCTCGAACAGGCCAACGTCCAACTTCGCAGTGAAGTCTCCGGCACCAACCGGATGATCGGAGAAAGCCCGGCCATCGCTCAACTGCTGGAACTTGTTGGCCGCGTTGCCCCCACCGAATCCACCGTACTCGTCTCTGGCGAGAGCGGTACCGGCAAAGAACTCGTCGCGCGTATGATACACGATTCGAGCCTGCGATCGACCGGCCCCTACGTCGCCGTGAACTGCGCCGCGTTCAACGAAGCGTTGCTCGAAAGCGAACTCTTCGGCCACGAAAAAGGCGCATTCACTGGAGCAGTAAAACAGCATCTCGGCCAATTTGAACGTGCTCATCGCGGAACGATCTTCCTGGACGAGATCGGCGAGATGAGCCGCAACTGCCAATCCAAACTGCTTCGAATTCTGGAGGGACACTCCTTCGAGCGGATTGGCGGCACCGACCGGATTCAGATCGATGCCCGCATCGTCGCCGCCACTCACCGGACGTTGCCTGACCTGATCGACGATGGACGCTTCCGCGAAGACCTTTACTTCCGTCTGCGAGTCATTGAGTTACAAATCCCCCCCCTCCGCGACAGAGGCGACGACATCCTGCAGCTCGCCGGACATTTCCTGCTGCACTTCCATAAGAAAACCGGCCGAGGCCCTATTCGCCTCTCCGCATCCGCAGCCGATGCTCTAATACAACATGGATGGCCTGGCAACGTCCGAGAACTACGAAACGCAATCGAACGCGCTGCCGTCCTCAGCTGCAACGAAGAAGTCCAACCCGACGACCTCGGTCTGCGGCTTTCCACCTCATCCATCGCACGCAGCCTGGTTCAATCACCAGTCGCTGCAACGGGGATTTCGCAGCCGCCACAACCCGCTGACACAAATCTCGCCGACGCAGAACTACGCCACATCAAAGCCGTCCTCGCCCAATGCGGAGGCAACAAAAGCCAGACCTGCAAACTCCTGGGAATCGGACGCGGCACGCTCTACAAAAAACTCAAAGAAATCGAAAACCGCGATCTGTAGCAACGCATCAACATCACCAGCCAGACGCCGTGTCAACGTCGCCTACGACCTGCCATCAAATTCGCTCCATTGAATGCAACATACACTCTAAATTAAACGCTCACATTTCAGGGAAGGGGGAAATTCAGTGAGACAGTTCGCACATTTCCGACACAATCAGACCAATACATATTCTGCCGAGATGTCGATCCAGGTTACGAACATCTCGCCGGGCCCGAGGGTTTTCCAGCCGGTGTTGAGGGCCTGTTTTGCTGATTCACTCTGCTCAAGATTGATGGCATCGGTGACGCAGGTGTAAGGCTCGAAGCAGATGGCGTTGCGGTTGGGCGGGGTGTAGATCACCAGTTCCTGGAAACTACCGGGAGTTCGCTGAGCGATCTGCAGGCCAGCGGCTTCGTCCAACATGATGCACTCGACGATGTCTGCGGGAACTCCACTGAAAACGTCGTCCAGTTTTCGCTCGCCGAAGTAAACGCCGTCTGCCAGTGGGAAATCGGCGGGCAACGCGGCTTTCTTACCCGTCGGCAGGCACTCGGCCAGTTCCCATTGCTGAGTCACCGGAGCCTGGCAGAGGCATTTGGTGGCTTCAGTTTCTGACGTCAGCGGTAGCTTGAAGTAAGCGTGCGTGCCCAGCCCCCACGGCAGAGCGACTTTGTCCGGGTTGTAAATTTCGAACTTGGAATGCAGCGTCGAAGCATTCAGCTCGTAGTGGACTCGGATAACAAAATCGGCTGGCCAGAGTTCGAGTCGATCGGGAGCGTCTGAACTCAACTGAAACTCGCCGATCACGAAGTCATCGCCCTGTGCAACAACCCGCCAGGGACGGTCGATGCAGAAACCGTGAATCGCATTCCCGTTGCCGTCGTACCCAACGTTCTCTTCAGAAAGCTGATAATACTTGCCCGCCCATGAAAAGCATCCACTTTTAATCCGATTCGGAAATGGAAAGAGCAACGGAATTCCGTTCCCGCTGACTCGACCTTCACCGTCGGCAAAACCTTCCTGAGAATCGATAACGTCGACCATGCGGCCATCGACGTCCGCTTTGAATTCGAAGCAGTTGAAGCCTCGATCGACTGAAATCCTCGCAGTGGAATCTGAATCTGCCGCTTCAAGCGTGATGACATTTGACATGATGAGGGTTCCAGTGCAGAGCAAGAGTGAATTCTTATTCGTCATTCCAGTGAAAGCAGAACACCAGACCGCATATGAAACTGGGCGCCCGTATTCTAGAGCATGGCGTGGTCAAGGATCGGAAAAACTGGTGTAACGTTTTGCGAGTGTTCTAAGTTGAGAATGCTTCCGACTTTGCCCGGCAGAACCTGACCTGCCGGTTGGCAGGAAGAATATGCCACCCGGCGGCGGAAGTCTCGCGTGTTAGACGCTGCACCCGCTACGATTCGACTTGCTTGTTCAAACAATCCTTGAGGACCGTCATGCGTCGCATCATCAGCTTGCTCTGTATTGCAATCAGCGTTGTGCTGCCCCAGCTACCGATTGCTTTCAGTGACGACGTGGTCCCTTCGTTCACCGCCGACTCACCGATGTCGCCACCGACGTGGGCTTTGCTTCAGCGGAACTTACTCAAGGCAAACGCTGATGCCTGCGAAGAGTTCTACAATCGCTACTTCGACGAACGAGGATTCCTGCTTTGCGTCGAACGCTGGGGCGGCGATGACGGGCCCGATGACGCCATCGAGAACTGTCACCGGTGGCCAATCCTGCACGCACTCGGGGCCGACGATCGTGTTTTGAAGCTCTACAAGCAGGCGTGGGAAGGCCATCTCAGGCAGTACACGCAGGCAAAGACGACGCACGTGCCGTTCGCGACGGACGGAATGTACTACCGCGAGTTCCCCGTCATGTTCGACTGGCTGCATCACGCCGAAGGTCTGACAGTCTTTTGTAATCAGGGACTCTCAGATCCGAATGATCGAAATCTACTCCTTCGTACGCGACGGTTTGCGGGCTTCTATCTCAACGATCACCCGCAGGCTCAGAACTACGATACGAAACACCGCATCATCAAGAGCATGTTCACTGGAAGCCGCGGTCCATTAATGAGACAGGCGACGGGGCTCGACTGGGCGGGCGATCCAATCGAGATTGAGCATCGCTTCGAACTCGGACACGGCGAGCGCAACTACGCGGAAATGGTTGCCCACTTCAAAGACTACAACGACATCGTCGGCGACCATCCGCAGAACCTGTTGTCGACGGCGCTGGGACTCAATGCGTTCATGCTGACTGGCGAGGCTCGCTACCGGGACTGGGTACTCGAATACGCCGACGCGTGGCGGCAGCGGATGGTCGACAATAAGAACATCATCCCGACAAAAATTGGCTTGAACGGAAAGATTGGCGGACCAGACGGAAAGTGGTACGGCAGCGTCTACGGCTGGGGATTCAGTGTTGAAGTACCTCAGACGGGAGAACTCGCTCATCGAAACACCCATTACCTCGGCCTGCCCGGATTCATGAACGCTTACTTGTTAACGGGTGAAGATCGATTTCTTGATCCGTGGCGAAAGCAGATTAACGTGATCAATGCGCAGGCTAAAACAAAAGACGGAAAGACGATGTATCCCCGAATGTTTGGTGACGACGGCTGGTACAGCTACTCGACTGCAAAGTACACAATCGGCGTTGAAGAAATCGCCTTTCTTACTCAGAAGGAAGAAGACCTTTCACAAGTATCAAAAACGGGATGGTGGGGATACCTCGCTGGCAAAAACGATGCATGGCCGGAGCAGTCTTTAAGATCTGATCTTGCGACTGTCCGAAAGCAGGTGCTGGCCAGTCGCGCCGACACAACGACTCCCGATACCAGACTGGCCGATGACCCCATGAAATTGAACCCGGCCAGCATCGCGTCCCTCGTTCAGCAAACGCTGGGAGGACTTCCGACCAACAAGCAGGGGCTGGTTCTACACAGTCGGCTGCGACACTTCGATCCGATCAACCGCCGAGCCGGACTTCCTTCAGGTTGTGCAGCGCTCGTCCAGAAACTGGAAACCGACTCAACAACCGTGACTCTGGTCAACACCGACCAGCTCAACGCAAAGACCGTGACGATCCAGGCTGGTGGTTACGGCGAGCATCAATTCACGTCGGGCAGAATAGGCACGACCTCTCGCAAACCAAAGTCCGATTCCGAGTCTGACCACGACGATCGAAGTTCATTTGAAATCGACAGTCGCACGTTAACTTTGACCCTGGAGCCCGGCTGTGGCATCGACCTGGTACTCGAAACGCGGCGGTACGTAAATCAACCGACGCTCGCGTTTCCGTGGGACCGCGTCAAGTAGTTGCCAATCCGTCCATTCCACATCTATTTGCTCTGTCAATCTGTAGCCTGAATAAACGGCAAAGACCGATTTCGGAAGACACTCAAAAGGAATTACGGCATGTCGGATGCAAAAGTTGTTGTACTGACGGGAGCAACTCGAGGACTTGGTCGAGCGATGGCATCTCGATTAATGGAAGAAGGCCACACGGTCATTGGCTGCGGTCGGTCACTTTCGGGAATCAAGGAACTCGATTCTTCCTGCAAATCTCCCCACCGCTTCGACTGCGTGGACGTCGCGAATGACAGCCAGGTCTCCGCATGGGCTCAGAGTGTCATCGCTCAATCTGGTCCCCCGGATTTGCTCTTAAACAACGCCGCAACTGTGAACCCCAACGCTCCCGTGTGGGAAGTATCAGCCGACGACTTTGACTCCGTCATCGATGTGAACATCAAGGGTGTGGCCAACGTGCTGCGTCACTTTGTTCCGTCAATGGTCGAACAAGCCAGCGGAATCATCGTTAACTTCAGCTCAGGCTGGGGACGATCAACGTCTCCGGAAGTCGGGCCTTACTGCGCGACCAAGTGGGCAATCGAGGGGCTGACACAGTCACTTGCTCAGGAACTGCCCGACGGTATGGCTGCAATTCCGCTCAACCCCGGGATCATCAATACGGAGCTTCTGCAAAGCTGCTTTGGATCCGGCGCCGCTCATTATCCCGACCCCGAGGAATGGAGCCACTACGCTGTCCCCTACATCCTCGGTATCCACCCAGGCCACAACGGGCAGTCACTGAGCGTCACTCCTTGAGCTGATCGCGTCATCAACCGATATCTAAGTGTCAGGTAACTAATCTCGGAGCAGCAGCGTCTGACCGCCGCCAAGCGAGTCGGACGGAGTGGTCGTCTTCTGCACGGAGATTTGTGAATCGTCCTTAAGTGCGTCGAGGTTTGTCATCACGACTCGATCCCCGGAAGTCAGGCCCGCGCTGATAAATGCCTGAGCCTCCAATCGGCGTGAGACCTCGACTGGCACCTCGACTGCCCTGCCGGCCCGTTCTACAAAAACTCGCGTTGAGCCAGCAGCGTTGCCGATAACGGCGGCTCGCGGCACGACAATTACGTCGGTGAGGATCGGCCCTTCGATTCTTGCCTGCACAAAGCTGCCCGGCAGCAGAGGGACGGCCACTTGCTGTCCTTCACGTTTGTTCTCAACTTCCACGAACACATCGATTGTCCGAGTTGCCGTGTCAGCTTCGGGAGAAATCCGAACAACCCGTCCCGTCCAGCGTGACAACGCGACTTCGTTCTCGGCCAGTTCGACTTGCGGCTGCTCCCCGGCAAGGACCAGATCGGCAATCTTTGCAAAGTCCAGTGGATGGAGCGGCACGGCTATCACGACCGCGTCGATCTGAGTCACCCGGTAAAGTGGCGTGCCTGGCTGCACGTACTGGCCTTTTTCAACATTCACTTCAGTCAGGACGCCGGTAAACGGAGCACGGACTTCGGTCCGCCGAACATTAATCGCAGCTATTTTTTTTTCGGTTTGAAGTCGATCAAGCTGCTTCTGCAGACGTTGCCGTTGCGCCGGAAACAGAGAGCGCTGATTGTCGACTTCGATCAGCGCCCGCTCGTACCGACGCTCTTCGAGTTGCGAAAGTGTGAGTTGATTCTGCGTCACGGTGCCATCTTTGGCCAACCGCTCCATGCGGGCATGGTCATCCTTTGCGGTATTGTAGTTCCGCGTCGCCGTTTGCAGTAATCGGGAATTATTCTGCTCCTGCTGCTTCAACGTCTGCAACTCGGCCAGAGCTTCCTCGACAGCGTGATCGGCCTGCGCCAACCGTTCGTTATAGACCTCGGGATCAATCACCAGCAGCACTTCACCCTCAGCCTGAATTGATCCTGTTTCAAGGATCGGATCATTCGAAAAAAACTCCGGTCCGGAAACCGCTTCTCCAACTTTCAATCGCCGGCTGACCAATGACACTTCGCCAGCCACCTGCGCCGAATAAACCACCTCACGTTCGGCAACAACCGATCCAAAGCCTTTGACAATCTCCTGCAGGTCGACTCGTTGAACTTCGAATACCTCAACATTGAAAACTTTTGTTTCAATGTCCCGCTTGGCCGGCTCTTCACGAAGCGACGCCAGTCCGGCGAACCCTCCACCGCCGACCAGCAGCGCTAGTGCGCAGAGAACGATATTGATCCAGATTGAGCCGTGTTTTTCAGACATGTCGGACAACGTAGATGTACGCAGAATTCAAGAAAAGGTCGGGCATCAGGTTTGGCGGGATCTCAATGATAGACGCAAGCGAGCTTCGCAGGCTCGTATTCTCCGGAATTTTATGTCACCGATTCTCAGTCGTGAGATCGTCAAACGTCAATCCACGAAGGAAATCAATAGATTCTCAACAACGTTTCAGGCGACTTGCAGATTCCACTCTGCTCCCCTGTAATGACGCTGTGAAGAAAAGGAAACCGCTATCAGTAAAGAACCATGGAGACGCGACGATGGAACTGCGACCGCTGGGAAATACAGGAATCGAATTATCGTCGCTGAGTTTCGGTGCATCGTCGCTGGGAGCGGAATTCCGGCAGATTGACATCAACGAAGCCATGCGAGCCGTACACGTCGCACTGGATCGCGGTATGAATTTCGTTGACACATCGCCGTTTTACGGTCGCGGTATGTCAGAAGTGCTGCTTGGTCCGGCTCTGAAGGGCATCCCGCGGGATAACTATTACCTTGGGACGAAGCTTGGACGCTACGACGGTGCACACTTCGACTTCTCAGCAAAACGAGTCGTTGAAAGCGTTGACGTCAGCCTGCATCGGCTGGGCGTTGAATATCTCGACATCTGCCTGATGCACGATGTCGAGTTTGTCGACCTGAAACAGATCGTCGAAGAAACCATCCCCGCACTGCGAAAGGTCAAAGAGCAAGGCAAGGTTCGCTTCATCGGAATGAGTGGCTACCCGATGAAAATCTTCCGCGAAATTCTTTCGCGGGAGCCTCTGGACCTTGTTCTCTCATACAACCACTACACCCTTCAAAACACGATGTTCGGCGACATAGTTCCATTTCTGAAGGAACAGGGCGTCGGCATCATGAACGCCGCGCCGTTCTCTGCACGACTGCTGACCAACGCACCCCTGCCCGTCTGGCATCGAGCCCCCGAGCACGTCAAAGCCGTCGCCAAAGCCGCATCTGATCGCTGTATAGCGGCTGGAATTGACCTCGCGCAACTGGCACTGCAATATTCGATCGCCAACCCTGACATGACGACCTGCGTCACTGGTTCTGCAAATCCTGATCGAGTCGGTCAGTGGGTCGACTGGGCTGAACAGCCGATTGACGAAACGTTGCTCGCTGAGGTTCAGGAAATTCTCAAGCCGATCCACAACTGGTTCTACATCGAAGGCCGTCCCGAAAATAACGATCCGGGTGCCGACCTCGATTGCTAGTTCATAGAGCCGGCGGAGAATTAACGTGCGAACGATCGTCGTCATCGGTGCCAGTAATGTGACATTCTCACTGCCGGTGATCTGGTCGACGCTGCGTCAGTCACTCGCCGATCCCTTTCGGTTAATCGTTGCCGCCGGTCATGGGCGGTCTTTCGGTCTCCCCAACACGTTTCTCGGTCGAACGCTGCCCAGCATTCTTGAATGCGACCTCTGGGAGTCGCTCACCCAACTGAAGCCAGCATCGGTTCACGCCATTGTGACCGACGTTGGCAACGACCTTCTCTACGGTGCCGACTCAGTACAGACGATGCATTGGGTGACCGAAACGATTAGCCGGCTGGAGGCAAACGCCGCGAACATCGTGGTGACCGGACTACCAGTCGGCACATTAAAAGACATGTCCGCTCGGCGTTTCGAATTCTTCCGACGGATAATGTTCCCGCAGTCGACGCTAACTTTCGAAGCAGCACTCGATGAAAGCGAGACACTCCACCATCAGCTATTGAGAACTGAAGACAAAGTTCTGGTTTCAACAGCCACCCCGGCAGAAAAGTGGTACGGTCTCGACCCAATTCACATCCGCAGACACTGTCGTCGCGAGGCGTGGCAGCAGTATCTTTCGATGTGCATCCCGGACACAAAGATTAATCACTGCGGGCTGATCCCTGCCTGGTCGGTCTGGAAAGGGGCTGCCAAACGACGCTGGAAAAGCTCACGACTGTTAACTTCACAACAACCAGTTCAAACGATCAACAAAAATGAACTGTGGCTGTTTTAACACCCGCAACCACTACCACCACAAAACGCTGCGAGACCCTTGACTAATGAGTGCCGCCCCTCAGCCTGGTACCACTTCTGCTGACGCTCTTCCGCTGCGGATTGCGACAGTTGGACTTTCACCGGCCGCCATGTTTCATTTGGAAGCAGCCGCTATCCGGAGCGAGCTGATCCCGGCCGCTGCCGCAAGTTCCGTTGACGAAGAATCATCAGTCGAGCCTGTCCCCGGCTGTCTCGTGTGCAGCATCGACGAACTTGTCGCACGCTCTGACATTGAAGCTGTGTTTGTTTGCGGCTCCATTGATGACCGAGTCGAGATCGCAATTCGGCTCCTGCAATCTGACAAGCACGTCATCTTCGAACCATCCTGGGATCTGCAGGCCGAAGGCATTGAAAGGCTGATCACCACGGCCAAAACCAGCCGTAAGTTCTGCGATGTCTGGCGGCCCTATAACGCCGATTCAGACTTCCGCCGCGCCGTTAAAGTAGTCGAAGCCGGAGAAGCAGGCCCTGCCAGAAGTGCGAGATTCATCCAGCATGACATATCAGCAGCCCTGCTACCCGGAGCGGGCTCTCGAGACCAGTTCACCGAATCGACGCTTCGCGATCTGGTCGGACACCGAATTGCTCAGGCAACGAAATTGATCAACGAACCCATCAAGACGATCACCACAAATATTCGCCGAGAGTCGATCCTGTTCGGCGAGCGCGAGCCGTTTCACAAAGTGACGCCCAACGGCAACACGAGTTTCCATGCAGTCATTGAATTCGAAAACGAAGCCACCGCCGTAATCGACATTGGCCTGGCTTGCCCTGCCCCGTACAGCACTGGCTGGATCGTCCAGGGCGACAAGGGCGGCTACCACTCCGAACGACAGTACATAACCGTCGACGACGGTGAGATTTATGATGTGGCTGTCGACGTTGAACCGTTTGACCCGTATCTGAATCTATATTCTCAGGTCACGAATTGGGGGGGGCAGTCCGCTAAGAATGAATCCCTGGAACGACTTCAAGCCGAGTTTCAACTCGCCGAACTATTACACAAGATTCAATAACTGACGCAAAGAACAGCGTCACCGGATTGGTTTTCCGTCAACAGTGCGAACCTGAGCCTTGCAAGGTGGCTCCGGCATGGCAACCATTCCGACCGTGTATCGGAATGGACTTTCATACCCCGTGAGAATGGCTGCTGTGATGACATCAGTGTCGGCTTCAAACAATCCGAATCTCTCTCCACCGCCATTTACTGGGACTGCATTGGACAGCCACACGGGCTTCTCCACCGACGAAATAAGTCGCTTCGACCGAGACGGTTTTCTCATCGCCCGCGGTTTAGCAGGCGGAGACTGGGCCACTAGAATAATGCAGGTCACGCGTGAGCACCTCGAACGTGAACTTCCGCCAGTCGAACTGGAAACCGATGTCCATTATCCCGGCTCACCAGAATCAGCCGACCTGCCTGGTGGAAAAACGATTCGCCGACTGAAGCAGGCCCATTCGCGAGACATCGTATTCACCGAATGGATTTGCCATCTACCGCTTGTCCTACGTCTGACCCAACTGCTTGGTCCGGGTGTGGTCATGCCGCTGGCCCATCACAATTGTGTGATGACAAAACAGCCACACCATAGCAGCGACACCCGCTGGCACCGTGACATCCGCTACTGGAATTTCTCAACTTCCAAACTCGTCAGCGTCTGGCTGGCTTTAGGAAACGAGTATCCCGAAAACGGCGGCCTGTTCGTAATTCCCGGTTCACACAAAATCGAGTTCCAATCTTCGCAACTCGACGATGACCTTTTCTTCCGCGAAGACGTCCCCGAGAACCAGGCATTACTCGACTCCGCCGTTCCCGTCGAATTATTAGCCGGAGACGTACTGTTCTTCCACGCCCGAACCCTGCACAGCGCGTCGAGAAACCGAACGAGCCAATCAAAATTCTCAGCAGTCTTCACATTCCGATCTGCCGACAACCCACCCATCCCGGAGTCACGATCAGCAGCGGCCGGCGAGGTCGTGCTTCCAGAACTCCCCGACGACGTACGTGCCTGGACTCAGCCCTGTCCGTTGGGCATATCGAGCGAAGCGGTGTAGCGCAGACAGTCAGCCATAATTCACAGCGGAACGCCAACACGGCGATCAACATCACCTGAACTCAAGCCAATCTTTGATCAGCTGACAACCAACTGGAATCTTCATGTCACTTCCCGACATTCGCTTCAGCCAGCGCCGACACCAGGCTTCCGTGCAAAGCATCGCTTACCTCATGAAGCAGGGGCTCGAAAGCCGCAATGTCATCTCGCTGGCTGCCGGCTTTGTCGACGAAGTGACGCTGCCCGTCTCGCTGGTTCGAGAAGCAATCGCCGACATCCTGACGGACGATCCGGACGGACACAGCGTGCTCCAGTATGGAACCACTGCCGGCCTGGGACCGCTGCGTGACAACCTGCTCAAGCATATGGCGAGACTCGAAAAATGTTCAGCGACAGATCTCAACGTGACGACGAACGAAATCGTTGTCACGTCAGGTTCTCAGCAGTTGCTGCAGCATCTGTCAGACGCGTTGTTTGATCCTGGTGACATCTGCCTGGTCGCAGCTCCGACGTACTTCGTCTTTCTCGGCACGTTGAACGGAGTCGGAGCGCGAACCATCGCCGTGGACACCGACGAAAACGGCATGTGCATGGATGCGTTGGAAGCCGAACTGACTAACATCGAACAGGCTGGCGATCTAAACCGCGTCAAGATGATTTACCTGGTCAGTTCGTTCGAGAATCCAAGCGGCGTGACGCTTGTCGACGACCGACGAAAACAAGTCGTCGAAATTGCAAAACGCTGGTCAAAGGAACAACGCATCCTGATCCTGGAGGACGCCGCGTACCGTGAACTTCGATACGAAGGCGAGGACGGCCCCAGCATCTGGATTAACGACGAAACCAGGCAACACGTCATCCTCGCGCAGACCTTTTCAAAGAGTTTTTCGCCGGGCATTCGCGTCGCGTACGGCGTCTTGCCCCGCGATCTCGTCCCTGCGATTCATGACGTGAAGGGAAACTTTGATTTCGGATCACCAAACCTCAACCAACGAATCGTCTCCCACGCCATACAAAGCGGCAAGTACGAGCAGCACGTCGCAGGCCTGCAATCGTCCTATCGTGTCAAACGCGACGCCATGCTGACCGCTGCGGATGAATTCTTCTCCGACCTGCCTGGAGTTTCATGGCTACGGCCCAACGGCGGACTTTACGTGTGGATGACTCTTCCCGACGAAATCAAAACCGGCTTCGAAAGCCCACTCTTTCGGCACGCCACAAAAACGGAAAACGTGATGTACGTCCCTGGGGACATTGCTTACCCCAAAGATTCGCCACTCCAGAAGAAATGCCAGATGCGACTCAGTTTTGGCGTAGAAGCACCAGACACGATACGGGAAGGAATGCGGCGACTCTCACAGGCCGTCCGCCATGTGATGTAGTGAGTAAGCAGTGCATCCCGTCCGCTGGTGCAGCTTCCAGGCAAGTCAAGCTACGCACATCTGACAGGTGCTGCGGACCATCGCTCGCCCAGGTCCGCAGATTGTCCCTCCGACAAACCAGTCCGCCGATACAGCCAAATCATCGATGACCTATAGCACTGAGTCGGAATTTCTTCTCAAGCTTCAGGGAATCGTCATGGGCGCCACACTTTCGTCACCAGCCACCAGCTCAGTTGCACGTTCTCACGTTTCGCAGTGTGCACACTGGAGACAGGTCAAACGCTACTCCACCGTGGAAAGTGCCGAACAGGAAATCGCTCGGCTACGTGCCAAAGGCATCCACGCATTCCTGTCGATGGTCGACGGACTTTGCGTCCTTGCCCCGACGGACAAGTACTGAGGTCAATCCTGGCCGCAACTCTGAGTTGATCCTGACGTTTCTCTGTGCCCTTGATCCTGCTAAACATCCACCAAGGATGGATTATCGGCAGAATTGAACAAGGAAATTTCGGTCATGGCATGGATCGACCTGATTCGAGAGTCCGAGGCGACGGGCTCTTTAAGCAAGCTTTACGAATCTTCGCGCAACCGCGCCGGTTATGTCGCGCAAATCATTCAGGCCATGAGTCGCGACGCTAACGTCGCCGCCGAGTCGATGCGATTTTACGCTCGCCTGATGAAATCTACAAACGCGCTGGATGCGGTTCGTCGCGAACTTCTGGCCGCAGTCGTCAGCAACGTCAACGACTGCTTCTACTGAACGCTCTCGCACGCCAGAGACTTCGGTCTGGAGTCCAATAATCCTGAAGCCGCCGAGAAGCTGGTCTTTGACTACAGAACCGCCGGATTATCCGAGACGGATCGACAACTTTGCGACTTCGCCGTCAAGCTGACTCTCCGCCCCGGGGCGATGCAGAAATCCGACATCAACAATCTGCGTACGCAAGGCTTCGACGACGACCAGATCACCATCGCCACACAGGTGATCGCCTACTTCAACTACATCAACCGAATCGCTGACGGACTGGGAGTCGATCCTGAAGACTGGATGACTCTCCCACGCGACGAGTGGCTTGCTAACAAAGCCAGCGGCTACGAGTGACGTAAAATTTGACATTTCCCGACGTACCGTTTCCGCAATGCGATAATTAATAAAACTATACAACACCGATAAATCATACCCTTGCTGACTGTTAGAGCAGACTTTCCACGGAGGTGTCGCAGACCTGGCTGGTCCTGAGCTTCCCGAACGCACCAGATCAACTGCAGGTTGCCTTTTGCGGTTCGCTCCTGCTTTCTTTGATCGGCGATAGTCCAGCTGTTCTACGGGTAATCTTTTAGCCAGTTGCCGGGAAGCAGGAGTTCGAGGTGTGAACCCGGTAGCAGATTTACCAGGACATCTCGGAGCCAGGTCCTGGGTTCGACACATTTGGCTTTACAGCTGGCGATGAGTGTCATCAGGATAGCTGAACTACAGCCGGCGTGAGGACTGCCCACAAAGAGCCCGTTCTTTCTGCCGATGGCCAATGGCTTCATCGCTCTTTCGGTGGCTTTGTTATCGATCGAGAGATCGCTGTCTTCACGGTAGCTATTCAGGGCTTCCCACTGGTTGATGAGGTACGTCGCCCCTTTGCCGATCAGGCTCTTCTGGAAGAACTCTTCGGCATCAAGCCATGGTTTGAGATCGCGCAGGAGTGGAGCGGCGTGTTCGGTGCGCAGTTTCTGGCGAGACGCGACGTTGGCGTTCTTCGTGGCGCGGTCGAGTTTGTACAGTCGGCTGATGACAACCAGGACGTGATGCGTCCTGGCTGCGTCCTGTTCCCAAACCTTGTGCCAGTAGGGGCGTGTATGAGCCCGGCAAGCGACTTCGACAATCGCGCCGTTGGACTGCAGATAGATCCCGTCGTATCCGACATACGCATCTCTGCTTCAAGGGAACCGTTGCAGTTTTTCTGGAAGTCCTGCGGACTGCCGCATCCTCGCGATTCGGTGGATTCACGTGGCAATAAGATAAGCAGTTCTCGCTGGTCGCCATCCCACAAATCATGCGCGACGACCTTTAATTTCCAGTCATCGATCTGACGACTGCGCCTCTAGAAGACACGACCTCTGCGTGGCACGGCAAAGTCAGACATGCTGTCAGCAAAGGAAGTTGCGTGAGATCGCTGCGTTGCCAGATATCGGCAGCTCGGTCAACAACAAGACATGAAATGAAGCCCTGGCAACTTCGTCCCCCAACCGGTGACGTGTAAACCGGGAACACCAGCAACACAATCAATCCAATCCAACCAATCCAACCACAAACAGTACCCTGATTCCGCATCCCATTGTGACTTAAGCATGCCGCCACAAACCGAAGCTTTCCCTTTCACGACGTGACCACCGCGCGTGAAAGGCTCCGTGCCGGGATAAAGGATGCGGTGAGTCGCCAAAACACCCCCTCAAGCTCCGCAACTTCAGACAAAGCCGACCAGTGAGACAGCGTGCCTACAGGGGAACACCTCAAGTTCCGGCGTCCATCCCATTTACAGGCTAGTGTTTCCATACGGTGGGTTCGCATTGTGCAGACCTCCGTTGAACGTCGTCCGAAGAACGACCACACGCGGCGAAACAGTCAGCAGAATGTCAAATATCGCAGACGAAAATACTCAAGACACCTCAACTGAAATTGAAGGCGTCTGTAAATATCCAGCAAACTCGCCACATGCCGCTCTGGAAATTTCCGGTGTAGGCATTCCTGCCGGACTGCTGACACGCACTGGCAATGGCGCAACCTGCGAAGTTGGAACCAGCAAACAGCTCGAAGTCCTGCTCAACAGAGTCAACGAGCTGATTCCTGATCGCGAGATTGATTTCTTCCCGAAGGAACCGCGTTCCATCGCCGCCACCGGCTTAACCAGCGAAGAAGTCGAGAAGCTTGTACTGAAATTGTTAAACGCGCGAGGTTCGGCGTCGGGACGTAGAATTTCATCACACCTGTGTCTGCCCCTTTCGATTATTGACGACATCATCCGGCACCTCCGCGATGAACAGCTTGTCGCCCTGAAAGGAGTCGCTGAGGCAGGCGACTACGACTACGTACTCAGCGACAAGGGTCGTACACGAGCAGCAGAATACTCGCATGACTCGACGTACTTCGGCGCAGCGCCCGTTTGCCTTGCCGATTACCTGAGTGCTATGGCCGCCCAGAGCATCGCCGGTCAGGAAGTGACCGACACGGACCTGATGCGGGCATTCTCCGACCTGGTCATCAACCCGACGATGCTCGATCGTCTGGGACCAGCCATCAACTCCGGACGAGGTATGTTCCTGTTCGGCGAACCCGGCAACGGCAAGACCAGTATCGCAGAACGAATCACCGCGTGCTTCAGCTCGACAATCTGGATTCCGCGAGCCCTGGGAATCGACGGCGAAATGGTTCGGCTGTTCGACCCGGGAATCCACAAAACGATCGAAGCCCCGGTTACCGACAGCCTCATAGATCTTTCTGACGTCGATCGACGTTGGGTGCAGATTGAACGCCCCACAGTCGTCGTCGGCGGTGAATTGACAATGGCGGACCTTGAGGTCAGTCAGAACCCGGCAACACGAATCTGTGAAGCTCCGGTTCAACTGAAGAGTAACTGCGGAACGCTGGTCATCGACGACTTCGGTCGCCAGCAAATGCCTGTTGATGAATTGCTCAACCGGTGGATCGTGCCACTTGAAAAGAGATACGACTTCCTGAACCTGCCCAGCGGTAAGAAGATTCAGGTTCCGTTCGACCAGCTCATCGTATTCTCGACAAATCTCGAACCCAGAGATCTTGTGGACGGCGCTTTCCTTCGACGCATCCCTTACAAGATTCAAGTTCCAGATCCGTCGGAAGAAGAATTCAAAGCGATCATGAATATCCTCGCGCCGACAATGGGATTCCAGTACGAAGAGAAGGCGGTGCAATACCTGATTGACACGCACTTTTACTCCTGCGACCGCAACTTCCGATCATGCCACCCTCGAGACCTGCTGCTGCAGGTCCGAAACTACTGCACCTATCATCGCATGCCGCGTAAGATGACCCCGGAAGCGTTTGACTTTGCGACGGAAAACTACTTCTCCGTACTATGACGAATCGTTATTCACCACCCCACCAGTTCACGAGAATCCCGTGGAACTACGACCGCTTCGATTTATCCGAAACCTCGGTCGAATGCGACAAATTGTCAGCGTTCTGCTTAACCACGGATTCGGAGATCTCGTTGAGCGGCTGCATCTGGGTGGTTACTTCCGCTGGAGCCGCCGAGTCCTTTTCAAAAAGCGGGGCCCGCAACAACCGCTGTCACGTGCACAGAGAATCCGGCTCGCTCTGGAAGAACTCGGACCAACCTTCATCAAGTTCGGTCAGGTAGTCAGCACTCGCCCTGACCTTGTTCCGGAGGACGTCCTTAACGAGCTGAAGCAACTCCGAGAAAATGTTCCCCCCTTCTCTCCAGAAATCGCTCGCGTTCGAGTCGAGTCGTCCATTGGCCTGCCCGTTTCAAACGCTTTCGCTGAATTCACAACCGAGCCACTGGCGGCGGGGTCACTCGCTCAAGTTCACCGGGCGACACATCTGGATGGACACGAACTGGCGATCAAGATTCTTCGCCC
>CALGTK010000324.1 GCA_937904325.1 uncultured Planctomyces sp. | reverse complement strand
CCATGAGGCTTTGCAGTATCAAACCAGCAAATCCCACCAGCGGCCGATCCGCATTCTGGTGACTGAAGACGACGCTGTGAACTGACTCTGGCAACAAGTCGAAAACATAACGAATCCAAATTTCGACTCAGCGGCTTTAAAATTCGCATCAGCCAGAAATCCAGACGTGACTTTTTGTCACCAGACATCGAATACCCCTGCGGTCGAACTGTCCGATTCCGCGACGATTTCAAAAAATACGCGAAACAAATGCTTGAATCGCAGAGCGTTGGTCGCCGATCGAACTGACGGCGTCCCCTGGGAAGAAACAGAACGGCCAAACAGTCAACGCTTCAACAGTTGGAGCGGACGCGACAGCAGCCTTAGTGCAGCCGACAAACGCCGAATCGGAGGCGTTAGCGGATCAAGCCCAGTCATCCAGCGGACCGTCTCGCGCAGCTTCCAACCTTAGCGGGAACGGAGCATTTATGCTCGCGGGCTTTCCAACGCCAGCCTGCTTTCACAAAGCAAGTGTCACCCTCATGCCGGATCGGAACCGCATCAAATTGACGGGACCTTTCCTGATTTGGCATATCGACCTGCGACTTTCTGTAGTGACGTCCGTTGAAACTCGCCGGCCGGGCTGGTTCATCCTTCTGCCCTGGATTGCGTTCCTACCACAAAAACGGCATCTGATTATTTTTTATGTTTCTCTTTATAGTCCTTCGACAATCATCCCTGATTGTGCAATGCGAAAATTTCAGAGGTGCCATCCGATTCGGCATCGACGCCAGATTCGTTGGTGACGCTATTCTTTACACAACTCACACACGATAATGCTACGACTCCAGAAACGTTGGGAGCCAAATAATCCAAAGCTCAGATAGCGATTGTCTCGGCAAACTGTATTGCGTCATACATCACCAATTTGAGACTATCAGCTGGAAACCTGGTTTGATCACCCCCGCTCCCCAAACATAACGAGTCAATAATTGACACGACTCGTGAACCCTAATGAGAGGCGCAGTGATGCGTATTCTGACTCCAATCATACTTACCACCATCGGATTTAACTTTACCGTTGCGGAGTCCGCGACTCCCCCGACATACGAGCGGGATATTCGGCCGATCTTTCGCGCTCACTGTTTCGACTGCCATGGGGCAACAGACGAACTTAAAGGTGACCTCGATCTTCGGCTTGTTCGGTTCATTCAGAAAGGTGGCGAGAGTGGACCAGCAATCTCACTCGGCGCGCCGAATAAAAGTTTCCTGTTAGAGCGAATTCGCAGCAGTGAAATGCCGCCGGGCGAAGGGACAGTTTCGGACGCCGAAATTGCTATCATCGAGAAATGGATCGCGACTGGAGCGAAGACTGCTCGTCCGGAACCTGATTCGATCGGTCCCGGGCTTGGCATCACTGAAGAAGAACGCAGCTTCTGGTCGTTTCAGCCGCTCCACAAACCTGAGATGCCGGGGCACGAGTCCTTTCCTGAGGAAGCTCGTGTGCGTACACCAATCGATTACTTTCTGTTGAAGGCGGCGATGGTCAATTCGGCAAATGCAGACTCAGTTAGTGTTGCGAATGGTCAAATCTCTTTTGCCGAAGATGCCAGCCGCCGAACGCTCGTCATCCGTGCTTACTTTGATCTCACTGGTCTGCCACCCTCGCCGAATGAAATCCAGACGTGGCTAAACGATTCGAAGGACGACTGGTACGACCGGCTGCTCACCGAACTGCTGGCTTCACCTCACTATGGCGAACACTGGGGGCGGCACTGGCTGGATGTCGCAGGGTATGCGGATTCGGAAGGGTACTCGACAGCGGACTCCGAACGACCGTGGGCCTGGAAATACCGCGACTGGATCATCCGCTCGCTGAACCAGGATATGCCGTTCGACCGGTTTATTACAGAACAGCTTGCAGGAGATGAACTTGCTGGCCCGATCAACGGTGACCTCACTCCCCAACAAATCGACATGTTTTCCGCGACAGGTTTCCTGCGAATGGCTGCCGATGGAACTGGCAGCGGAGCCAACAACCCCGAAGGTCGCAACCAGGTAATTGCCGATACGCTGAAGATTGTCGGCACGTCATTACTTGGCATGAGTCTGCAGTGTGCACAATGCCACGACCATCGCTACGACCCGATTCCCCACACCGATTACTTTGCAATTCGAGCCGTGTTTGAACCGGCGCTCGATTGGAAAGCATGGAAAGTCCCTAACGCTCGCCGCATCTCACTCTACACCGCTGCCGACAAGAAAAAGGCGGCCGAGATCGAACAAGAAGCTCGCAAGATTGCCGCCGAAAAACTCGTCAAACAAACTGGCTACATGCAGCAGGCTCTTGATCAAGAACTAATGAAGTATGAGGAACCGCTGCGCGCGAAACTGCGTGATGCCTATGAGACAGTCAAAGGCGAGCGATCGGACGAACAGAAGCAACTGCTGACAAAGCATCCCAGTGTCAACATCTCTACCGGCACACTCTATCAGTATCTTCCGAAGGCGGCTGAGGAGCTGAAAAAGTACGACGCAAAAATGGCAGAGACACGAGCAAAGAAACCAGTCGAGGAATTTGTCCGGGCCCTCATCGAACCCCCAAACCACGCCCCGGAAACAAAACTGTTTCACCGCGGCGACCATCAGCAGCCTAAACAGACAGTCACGCCGGCGTCGCTGAGTGTCGCCAGCCCGACCGGGCAGCCCATTCAGTTTCAGCTCAATAATGAAAACTTCCCGACGACTGGACGCCGACTCGCATTCGCGCAGTGGCTGGCAAGCCGCGACAACCCATTGTTTGCCCGGGTAATCGTCAACCGCATCTGGATGCATCACTTTGGCCAGGGCCTCGTTTCAACGCCTGCCGACTTCGGAAAGCTTGGAACAAAACCTTCACACCCGAAAGTTCTGGATTGGCTCGCCGATGAATTCATCTCAAACGGCTGGAGTCTGAAAACGCTTCATCGGACTATTCTGTCATCGACCGCGTGGCGACAAAGTAAAGCGAAGCCTGAAACCCGGTCCGCCTTTCCCATCTCTCTGCAACGCCTTGAGGCCGAGACACTCCGCGATCGGATGCTGGCAGCATCCGGGCAACTGGACCGAACGCTGTTCGGTCGCCCGACCAAGATCAAAGAAGACGACACCGGACAAGTCGTTGTTGACGGAACGCAAACTCGCCGCAGCATGTACATCCAGGTAAGACGCAGCCGCCCCGTCGCCATGCTGCAGTCATTCGATGCTCCGGTCATGGAGACCAACTGCGAAAGCCGCCCCAGCTCAACGGTCGCCACGCAGTCACTGATGCTGCTTAACGGCCAGTTCATTCTCGAGCAGGCCGCAAAACTGGCTGACCGAGCTCGCAACGAAGCTGAACCGCCGGACGCAGAGCAAATAGAACTCGTGAAACACATCCGCCGGCCAGAGATTCAGGAATGGCAATACGGCTACGGCTCGTACGACGAAGCGTCTAATAGTACCGAGTCATTCACTCCGCTTACGCACTGGTCCGGTTCGCGATGGCAGGCTGGAAACAAACTACCGGATACCAGCTTCGGCTACGTGTCACTGCACGCGACGGGCGGGCATCCCGACATCCTCGGACGAGACGTCATTCGCCGATGGACCGCCCCCGCCAGTGGTCGCGTCCAAATCGTCGGCAACCTGTCCCATGGCTCTCCGAATGGCGACGGAGTCCGTGGTCGAATTGTATCAAGCCGCACAGGCGCCGCCGGCGAATGGGTAGCGTTCAACGGCGGGTCTGACACACCCGTGAATGGTCTTGACGTCGAACCTGGAGACACGATCGATTTCGTAACGGATTGTCGAACCACTCACACGTCGGACTCGTTTAACTGGCCCGTAACAATCAAACTCACCGCTGTGGGCTTGAAAGAACGTGTCGTTGATTCAAAAGACGCGTTTCATGGACCAGCAGCATCAATCGATACTATTCCCGGACAGATTGTCAGAGCGTGGCAGTTGGCCTTCTGCCGCCGACCGTCGGTGGACGAAATGCAACTCGCCGTCAACTTTGTCGCCGCGCAAGTCGAAACTCTTCAACGCACGCCGACAGGAATTCCAAAAGGGCAAACAGTTACCGGGCAGGCTGTGACCAGCCTCTGCCAGACCCTGCTGAGCGCGAACGAGTTTCTTTACATTGAATAGACTGACACCGACCGATCACGTCGAATCAGCGGAGAAGATCAAGTGACAATTTCGCGACGCGAATTTCTCAACCAGAACGCGATGGGCATCGGCTCGGTAGCGCTGGCGTGGCTGCTTCAGACGGAACGTGCCCATGCCATCCCGAAAAACATTCCAAAGCCGAACCAGAAATTCGACCTAAGGCCGAAGCAACCTGACTTCGAACCGAGTGCCAAAGCGATGATATCGCTGTTTCAACACGGCGGGCCATCCCACATGGACCTGACGGATCCCAAACCGGAACTCACAAAGTTCGACGGCACAGATTACAAAGAAGACGTCGCGTACAGCTTCGCCAATGCAGCCAGCAAGAAGCTGCTGGGCACACGCTGGAAGTTCAGGAAACACGGAGAGTGCGGTACCGAGCTGTCCGAACTCTTGCCCGAGACCGGCCGAATCGCCGACGACATTTGCCTCATCCGCAGTATGCACACCGGAGCGAACGGTCACGAAGTTTCCATCCGCTATTTTCACGGCGGCATTCCAGGAGTCCTCGGCCGACCTCATCTGGCATCATGGTTGCTTTACGGGCTGGGAGCTGACACTCAAGACCTGCCGGCCTACATGGTGCTGACCGATCCTGGTGGCCAACCGGTCGACAACATCAACAACTGGTCGAGCGGCTTCATGCCTCCTCTGTTTCAGGGAACTGTACTCAGGCCAAAAGAACCGCGAGTCCTGAACCTCGACGCTCCCGCACACCTGAAAGGCGAACCCCAGGCACAAAATCTGAAGCTGTTACAAACACTGAACCGACGACACGCCAAACGTTTCCCACACGAAGACGATTTAGAAGCACGCATCGCCAGCTACGAATTAGCAGCTCGTATGCAGACAGCCGCTCGCGAGGCACTCGACATTTCACAGGAAACGCAGGCGACGCAGAATTTGTACGGACTCGATCAGAAAGAGACGCGAGAGTACGGCACCCGTTGTCTGATCGCGCGCCGCCTCGTTGAGCGAGGAGTTCGCTTCGTGCAGCTATTTCTGGCCGGTCAGCCGTGGGATAACCACAGCAACCTTGGCACTACTCTGCCATCAATCTGCCGTCGAACAGACAAGCCGTCCGCGGCACTGGTTACCGACCTCAAACAACGAGGTATGCTGGACGAAACGATCGTCCATTGGGGTGGAGAAATCGGGCGACTGCCCGTCACCCAAAACCAGGGCAGCCCGGAAAAGCACGGTCGCGATCACAACGGCCAGGGATTCAGCATCTGGATGGCCGGCGGCGGCTTCAAACCTGGCATGACCTACGGAACGACCGACGAGTTCGGTCATCGAGCCGTCGAAAACATCGTCACTCCCAACGACTACCAGGCAACACTCCTGCACCTCTTCGGCCTTGACGTCAACGAACTCATTTTCCCCTACAATGGCCAAGTTCAGAACATCACCGACGGTCGAAAATCCCGAGTCGTTGAGGAAATCCTCACTTAGGAATGTGTTGATGCTTAATCGGTTCACAGTGACTCCACGCTCCGTACGGAAAGCCTGGGCAAGGCTATCACGACAGAGTCACGTGTCACAGGAAAAGGAAGTTTGTTTCAAACACACTCCCCGACCGCGTATCCAGAGACCCTTGCCGGTGCCAGTTACCAGGAATTGTCGGATGGCCATTGATCGGTTGGTACTTTGCACAGCAGCCACTATCGGCATCTGCCTGGTGTGTGACACAGGCAAATCGCAGAACGCTCGCTCTCCGAAAATCACACAGGCAGAGTACTCATCGACGATCCAGCCACTGCTCAAAACGTTCTGCTTCAAGTGCCACTCCGGTGAAACTACAGAAGCCGACGTTGACCTCGCAGCGTTCTCCACAATCGCCAGTATGTCGCGCCAGACGAAGGTTTGGCTGAAGATTCGCGACATGCTCGACAGTCGACAAATGCCGCCAAAAGATTCTCCCCAGGCAACTGAAGCCGAACAGAAACTCCTTAGCACGTGGGTCCGGCGTTTCCTGCTGATTGAAGCAATGAAACACGCTGGCGATCCTGGCCCAGTGATACTGAGACGCCTCAGCAACGACGAATACAACTACTCGGTTCGGGATCTAACTGGCGTTGTGTCGCTTGATCCGACCCGGGAGTTTCCCGTCGACGGAGCCGCCGGCGAGGGATTTACTAATTCTGGCGAGGCTCAGTCCATGTCCCCGGCACTTGTGACGAAATACCTGAACGCCGGCAAAGAGGTTGCTTCTCACGCCGTGCTCACTCCTGACGGCATTCGCTTTTCCCAGTACACCACGCGAAGAGACCACACCGACGAACTACTCGCCCGCATTCAGCAATTTTATCGCTCCTTCACCGAAGACTCTGGTAACACTTCGGTGACTCTGCAGGGTATCAGGCTGAGCACGAGCGACGGAGGACGCCTGCCCGTCGCAAGGTACATCGAAGCAACACTGCAGGAGCGAGAATCACTGAAAAACGGTACAAAATCACTGTCAGCGATAGCGCGGCAGCGTTCTCTAAATGAAAAGTATCTCACTCGACTGTGGACCGCTCTAACGGAAAAGAGCGATACGCCATCACTGTTGCTTGATGGGCTTCGTAGTGCCTGGGCGGCGTCTGGTCCTCAGGACGCAGCAAAAATTGCCGCGGACATCGATGCGACACAGAACTCGCTTTGGAAATTCAACTCTATCGGCCAGTTCGGTCGCGAAGGTGGTCCGGCCAGTTGGCAGCAAGCTGTCTCGCCGCTTTCGACCTCGCACGAACTTCGCCACAAACTAGCAGACAGCACGCCAGCTGCTGACATCGCATTTTGGATCACCGTTAATGACCTTGGTGACGGTAACGGCGACGATTTTGTTGTGCTGGAGCGGCCGCGATTCGAATTCCCAACCGTCAAAGGAACTGAGCCATTCCCACCAATCGAATTACGCAACATCCGCTCACTGGTCTCCCAAATTGAAGCCGCCACCGCCCGTGAACTTCCGCGAACGGCAGCGTACCTCACCGCGGTCGCGAAGCTTGGTACGTCCGGCGAACCATTCGCTGACGCCGCCAAAGCGTCAGGCCTGAACACGGCGTTGCTTGGCCGTTGGGCGAAACTGCTGGGCCTCGGCGTTCGATCAAAACGCGCAATCACAGGACACTTTACAACCAAGATCATCAAAGGGCAGGGTTACGATGCGATCAACGGCTGGGGCAGCAACGCGACACCAAACATGCTGACCAACAGTTCCACCGAACCCATTAGTTTCCTAACGCTGACCGTGCCTGCCCGGGGAGTTACCGTACATCCTTCACCGACGCATGAGTCGGTCGTTGCCTGGCGAAGTCCGATTGATGCGACCTTTCAGATCGAAGGACTGGTTGCGGATGCCGACGGCGTATGCGGAAACGGCGCTGTGTGGCAAGTCGAGCTGCTTTCCAATTCGGGGGCTTCCGTTCTGACTGACGGACAGTTCGATAACGGTGGCCGTCAGCGTTTCAAGCCGGAGACGTCATTTTCGATTCACGCCGGCGATGTAGTCTCGCTGGTTATCAATCCGCGAGACCGCAGCCACTCCTGCGACACCACTCACGTCGAACTCAAGCTGACAACGATCGAAACCGAGCCGCGTACCTGGAATCTTGCCACCGACGTCGTTGATCGAATTCTGGATAGCAACCCGCTGCCCGACTCGCTCGGAAACGCTGACACCTGGCACTTCGGTGCGCGGCCAGCTTCACCAAACGAAGTGCGGCAGAACTCTTCAGTCGTAGCAGGCTCCAGCCTGGCCGCATTCAGGACCGCAGCCCTGGACGGCAAAGCAGACGACGAACTGCAGGAACTCGCGGAGTCCGTTCAGACAATATTGTCAAATTCCGATCGGGCAAAACTAACCGCACCGAACCGCGCTCAGCGTGAGCAACTTCTTGACTGGCGAGGCCCTCTTCGCTGGATCAGCTGCAGCGAAAACGCATCCTCGACAGCTTCCGACAAATTTGGCATCGATCCGTCCGCGTTCGGGAAGCATCCCGATGGAAGCTCACTGCCCGACACACACCTGTGCGTCAAGGCGCCTCAAAAACTGGAGTTGCGTCTCCCGGCCCGGCTACTCAAGGGCTCCGAATTCGTCACGACAGGGACGCTCCACGCTTTCACCGCACGGCAAGGGACAGTGCAGCTTCATGTTACGACAACAAAGCCTGCACCGCGGCGAACATCCGTATTTACACCGATCCTTGTCGGCGAAGAAGCCCGGCCCCGTGCCGAAGCAGCTATCAATGATTTCCGTAATCTCTTCCCTGAAGCGCTCTGCTATGCACGCATCGTACCAGTTGACGAAGTTGTCACGCTCAAGCTCTTTTACCGCGAAGATGATCAGCTCAAGCGTTTAATGCTCAACGAAAACCAGTCCGCGGAAATTGACCGTCTATGGGATGAACTTTTTTTTGTCGCCCAGGAACCTCTGCAACTCGCCGTCTCTTACGAACAACTTTACGAATTTGCCACCCAGGACAGACCAGACATCGTGAAGGCGCTGGAGTCACTCCGCAAACCGCTCAACGACCGAGCCGAACAGTTCAGTCAGCGAATGCGCGATACTGAATCGACTCACGTGGAAGCAGTGCTTGAGCTTGCTGAACGAGCGTGGCGGCGGCCGCTGTCCGCATCAGACGGCCACGAACTTCGTCGTATCTACGGACACATTCGCGAGGTCGGCGTCGACCACTATGGAGCAATTCATCTCACACTGGCTCGCGTTCTGACGTCTCCTAAGTTCCTCTACCGTCGCGAGCAAAGTCATGTCAGCCCTGAACCATCACCCGTATCGAGTGAAGAACTCGCGACGCGACTCAGCTACTTCCTGTGGTCGTCGCTGCCCGACCAGAAACTGCGTCAGGCGACTCACTCAAACACGTTGGCCAGTGACGACGCTGCGCTGGTCGTTGAGACACGACACATGCTGAAGGACTCCCGTACGCGGCGACTCGCCATTCAGTTCGCCTGCCAATGGCTACACCTTCGTGACTTTGACCAGAACGACAACAAGAACGAACAACTCTATCCCGAGTTCTCGACCCTCCGTGCGGATATGTACGAAGAAACGATCCGCTTCTTTGAAGACATGTTCCGCAACAACGGCTCTATCCTGGACCTGCTCAATGCGGACCACACGTTTCTCAACGACGCCATGGCAAAGCACTACGGCATCGATTTCCAACCAGTACCCGATAGGAAATGGCAGCGAGTCGACGGGCTTCGAACCAAAGCACGGGGCGGCATCCTCGGCATGGCAACGTTTCTGGCCAGCCAATCGGGAGCGTCCCGAACCAGTCCCATCCTGAGAGGAAACTGGGTTTCCGAAACGCTACTTGGTGAAAAACTGCCCCGGCCACCGGCCAATGTCCCCCAACTTCCAGAGGAAGTGCCCACCGGACTGACCGTACGGGAACTGATTGAGAAACACAGTTCCGTACCAGAATGCGCGACGTGCCATGCCCGGATCGATCCCTACGGGTTCGCGCTCGAGCAGTACGATGTACTGGGAAGAGTACGCTCCGTACAAGTCGACACAAAATCGACGTTGCTCAGCGGGACAAAGATTGAAGGCATGTCCGGACTACGAGATTACCTGCTCACTCAACGACGGGACGACTTCGTAAACCAGTTCTGCCGCAAACTCCTCGGCTTCGCCCTCGGTCGTGAAGTCCAGCTTTATGACGAACCACTGCTTGCAGATATGCAAACGAAACTCAAACAAAACGCATATAGATTTAACGTAGCCGTAGAAGCAATCGTGCTCAGCAGACAGTTTCGCCAAATTCGTGGCCAGAATTCCCCCATTGAACCGTAGACTTGCTATGCATCCGAAGGGCGTCTTCGTTTCGGCGGCCAGCCTGTTTAGTCTGGCACTTCAACAATCGGGAGCAGTCAAATGACAACTCATCAATTTTCACGGCGAACAATGTTGCGAGGTCTCGGCGTAAGCGTAGCCTTGCCATGGATGGAATCGGTGAAAGTCTGGGGCGACGAGCCCAAAGGCAAAGAGCCTGCCAGTCAGGCTCCCACCCGCATGGCGATTCTGTTCTCCGGTTGTGGATACCACCGGACTGAGTGGTGGGCTAAAGGCCAGGGTGCGGACATGGAACTGGGCAAGGTCCTGCACCCGCTCAACGAATTCCGTGATCGAATGGTTTTTATCCGCGGCCTCTACAACGCGGAGGCATTAAAAGGGAACATCCACAGCTCGCAGACAGGCAATCTACTGTCGGGCGCCCCGTTGTCGGCAGGCGGAACCATTCGGTCCGGCACGAGCGTCGACCAGGTCATCGCGCAGCACATCGGTCGCCAGACGAAACTGCCAAGTCTCGTGCTGGGTTGCGAGAAAGCCAACCCATCAGTCCACAAGAATTACTCGATGCTCTACAGCTCTCACATATCGTGGAGCAGCCCGACGTCCCCGACTCCGCTGGAAGTTTACCCGGCACTGGCCTTCGACCAGCTCTTCACTGACAGCACAAAAAAGGGTGACCGCAGTGTCCTCGATGCAATCCTGAACGACGCGAAAGATCTTCGGCGTGGCATCAGCCAGACCGACCAGCAGAAGCTTGACGAGTATCTGAACTCAGTCCGCGAAGTAGAAAAACGCATCGAACGGGCTGGCCAGCGGGGCGAGTTTCAAGGCTGGCGACCGACGCTCACCAAACCGAATATCCCACGACCAAATGATGGATTTCCACAAGACATCGTTGAACATATGAAGCTGATGTCGGATATCCTGGTGCTCGCATTTCAGACGGACACCACGCGAGTCTGCACGCTGAAGCTGAATAATGACCATGGAACACTGAGATTTCCGCACCTGGGTGTCGACTACATGATTCACCATTTGCTTTCGCACAATGACACCGACGACTGGCTGAAGGTCAACCAGTTCTTCCTCGAACAGATTGCCTACATCGCTCGGAAGCTGGACGCGATTCAGGAAGGCGAACGAACGGCACTGGACAACTCGATGATCATGCTTTGCTCCAGCATGCTCAACGGGCACCACGACGCCTCGCAACTTCCGGTGGTAATGGTTGGCGGAGGCGGCGGAAAAATCAAAGGCGGCCAGAACCTGGACTACCTGGGAAAATCCGAACGCCAGATGTCGCGACTCTATCTCAGTCTGATGCGGAACATGGGCGTGAATCTCGAAAAATTCGGCGACGCCAATGCTCCGCTGGCCGAAGTCTGACGCTGTCACGCACGCATGACAGCGTTTGACAACAGCGTCCCAGCGGAAGCAGTGTCGATGCGCCGTTTCAGCTTTCGGCTGACTATTCCTTCAGAACCATGTCGATACACATCACGGCTCCCAGAATCAATTGCCTGATCGGATTGTCGACCGGAACGCTGTCCGAAATGCTCAACGCATAGTTATCGGCGCTGGTAAACATTTCCTTGCCGAGTCCTGCCCACTTCTTCGCAACATGAGCAAGCTCTACGTCACTCGGCGTCAAAAATCGGAAGTCCCAACTCGTCCACTTCCCTTTCAAAACGCAGACCACTTCCTCATTCGGGTTGAGAACGCTGAACTCCCCACCTATTGAGAAAAACTTCTGCTTGAATCCGCCGATGAATACTTCGTTCTCATCGTACACGGACACTTTCGAAAGAAAGAACGAAATACCTCGCGTTACCCGACACACCGGTTCACCACTCGGGGTGGTAATCTCGATGTCAAACGGCGTCATCCGTTTATAGTCCGTAAATCGAAACAACTTTGAAAAAATTCCGAGATTGGGTTCCCGACAGTGCATCACCACTTCATTTGTTTCTGCGTCGTAGATGTCGTAATTGTTGGCTGCCTTAAACATGCCAACATGCTCTTTGACGAGATAAAGACTTCCGTTCAAAGCATCATGCATCGATTTAGCCCCTGTCCGCTTCAGTATTCATACATCGTATGCAGCAACAATTATACTCCAGACTGTAGACCGCTTTACCAAAATTTGAAAGCACCTTCAGCATCACTCGGTTCTTGCGCTGATCAACTGAGGCTACGCTGACTTATCGAATTCAATGCACTTCAGTTGCGTCAAAACGGCGGTGACAGAATTTGGACGACCACTCGGTTCTTTGTTCAAACAACCTGCAATCAACTCATCAACGGCAGGCTCGAAGCCAGGAACCATACTACTGACTCGATCGGCCGGTCGTGACGACAGTGTCAGGGCGAGCGTCTCCGCTACGTCACGCCCGCCGAATGGTGGCTGCCCTGACATGAGAAAGTAGAGAACACTTCCCAGCCCAAAGACATCAGTCTGCTGAGAAACCTGACCGAACGCGTCTGCGATTTGTTCCGGGGCGAGGAACCCAGGAGTTCCCGCCAAATGCCTGTTCACTGAAGCACTCCCAAGAAGGCTGAATCCAAAATCGGTCAGCACGAAAGTTCCGTCATTTCGACGCAGAATGTTTCGTGGCGTAACATCGGCATGGATCACCCCCGCATTGTGTGCGGCCGCTAGTGCACCACAAACGGCAATGCCACACTCTATGATCTCTTCAAGAGTTATTTTCGAAGCCCGGCGCCAGGTTTCAAGGTTTTCTCCATCAACCCATTCCATAATCGTGAACACGCCGCCGCGGCGAGCTTTGCCCCAGCCAAAGTGCTGGATAATTCCAGGATTCGTGAGTTTTGAAACGATCGACACTTCGCGGACTAACTGGTCTGCCGCCACATCGTTGTTCCAGAACGTCTTTCGCAAGTACTTCACCGCGACCGTTGCGTCGTCACAGCTCCGAATCGCACGATAAACTTTTCCAAAGGTTCCCTGCCCGACCAATTGTTGAAGCGAGTAATCACCGAAATGAGCAGTCGGAGTTTCTCGATGCCGCCGTTCAGCTTCAACTTGAGCCGGGCCGGCAAAGCTATTCGCGCCAGCTCCTTCATGCGTATCCACCTTGGGCATGTCTTCAGGGCTGAAGGCGATGCTGACGAAACCAGACGCCACCGCGTCATCACCTTGCTCAGTGGCAAGATACCGCTCCCGGATCCGCTGTAGAGAGCGTCGCACGGTTCGCTCCGAACAGCCCAGTCCTTCGGCAATCGTGCAATGCTGTTCGCCCTGTAGCCGTTTTGTGAGGATCTCACGATCAAGCGGCGCAAGCCCTGCCATTAAGTTTTCAATTTGGTCCGTGACCATTGCAGCATCAGCGGGCGTCGGATCCTGGGAGACAATCGCGGGCCAGCTCAGTTCTTCACGAGGTCGCTCTTCGGCATGGATTGACCGACATTCTGCCGTGTGACGTGCGGCCTGACGTGAAATTTTACGCAGCGTCATCGTGACCAGCAGAGGCCACAGATTGTCGTCGCCTGGAACGTCTATCTGATTTCGCCCGGTGGCCACAAAAAAGCTTCGCCATGCTGAGAGAACAACATCTTCAGCGTCTACACGTCGAGCCAGCTTTCGTGACAGACGACTGCTGGCGAGCGAGGTTAACCGGGCCATATAGCGTCGTACAAGCACGGTCGCCGCAACATCATTTCCAGCACGCCATGCCGTCAGCAATTCACGATTAGGTGCATCTTCCAGCACGTGCCTGATACCGCCTCAACGATTATTGGATTTTCTGATTTATCCGTGTCCGGTTTTCGGACCAGTTCTGCATTAACAGGGTGCAGACAGTTTCAAAAACATCTTACGAAAAGGAAATTCTTATGGCGATGGTTGTTACGGAACCCTGTTTTGGCTGCAAGTACACGGACTGCGTCGTCGTCTGCCCGGCCGAATGCTTTCACGAAGGACAATCAATGGTCTTCATTGATCCCGAAGAATGCATCGACTGTGGGGCCTGCGTACCTGAATGCCCTGTTGAAGCAATTTTTTACGAGGACGATGTACCAAATAAATGGCATGGTTACATCGAATTGAATCGTGAAATGGCCGAACAATGCCCACAAATTTCAGAAAAGCAGTTTCCACTGCGTCTTTGAACGGGAAATCCCCAATCATAAAACAGTAATCCTGGCGAATCTTTCCAGAACGCCATCGGTGTGCGTACGGTTCTTCGTTGGTCATACTTTAAAGACCCACACAATGATTCAACGGATCAAAAGGAACCGGCCATGAGATTCACAGTCGCCTCCGTCAATCTACCAGACATTCGCGCGTCCAAATTTGCTTACAGTGCGATCGTATTTTGTGCTCTGACAATTACCGGAGTGACGGATGTCTTTGCCGAGTTTCAGGCAGGTGCGGCAGTCGTCGACGTGACGCCAACTAAACTGCCGGCGATTGTGAATGGTGGCCTGAAAAGCCGCAGTGTCGGCGAGGTGAAGACACGGCTGAACACTCGAGCCCTTGCCCTGGCAGACGGAAAGACAAAACTGGTCATCGTCGTCGTAGACAGCTGCATGCTGCCCCGGCCTCTGCTGGACGAGGTGAAGAAACTGGCCGAGAATCGGACCGGAGTCCCAATGAACCGACTCCTTATCTCGGCAACGCACACTCACTCAGCTCCCGCTTCGATGGCGTGCCTGGGTACTGACATAGATCCCGACTACGTCCCACTTGTTAAGCTGAAAATTGTCGACGCCATCGCATCAGCACTGGCAAAGTTACAGCCCGCTCAGGTCGGTTTCGGAAAAGAGAATGCCGCGAACTTCACTGCACTTCGTCGCTGGATTCGTCGTCCAGACAGGATTACCAACGACCCGTTTGGTAATCCGACAGTCCGAGCCACCATGCACGCCGGCAGTAACTGGGACAACGTGACTGGCGAATCTGGTCCTGAAGATCCCGACCTGTCGCTTATCTCCATTCAATCGACCGATGGAACGCCCATCGCTGTGCTGGCGAATTTTTCAATGCACTATTTCTCCGGCGAAAAAGGACTGAGCGCGGACTACTTTGGTCTGTTCTGCGAAGGCATGAAGCAGAGAATTGCGCCGGATGGAGACTTCGTTGGGATCATGTCGCACGGATGCAGCGGAGATATCTGGCGAAAAGACTACACACAACCCGACACCTGGGATCCAAAACTGACGATCGATAAATACTCGGAGGGTCTGTTAGGGATCGCCATGAAGGCATACAAGAACATCTCCTACCGTAGCGACGTCAAACTCGCGATGACTGAACGGCGAATGACACTTAAGTATCGCGTTCCCGACAAACAACGAATCGAATGGGCCAGGCAGATCGTCGAAAATATGGGCGACCAGACGCCAACCACTCAACAAGAAGTTTATGCATTGGAGCAGCTCATACTCGACGAACGCAAGGAGACCGAAATCGTCGTACAGGGGCTCCGCATCGGCGACATTGGAATCGCAACAACACCCAGCGAAACTTACGCCATCACTGGACTGAAAGTGAAAGCCGCCAGCCCACTGGCTCACAACATGGTTATCGAACTGGCGAACGGAGGTGACGGTTACATCCCGCCGCCAGAACAGCATAGGTTTGGCGGGTATAACACATGGGCCGCTCGATCGGCTGGCCTTGAAGTAACTGCCGAACCAAAGATCACCGAGGCCTGCATTTCCCTGCTTGAAGAAGTCGCCCAGAAACCGCGCCGTGAATACGGACTCAGCCACGGCCCTGCCTCAGAAACAATCAATGCGTTGAAACCTGCTGCCTGGTGGAGAATGAACGAATTTGCTGGACTCATAGCCACAGACGCGAGCGGCAACGACCGGAACGCTGTCTACGAGCCAGACATCACGTACTACCTGGAAGGGCCGCGATCTGCCGATTTCTGCAGCAACGCCGAAACCAATCGGGCAGCAATGTTTGTCGGTGGAAGACTGCGAGGTTCACTGCCGCGTCTCGGTAGTAATTACTCCATTTCACTTTGGATATGGAACGGGATGCCCGACAACAGCCGAACCGTCAGCGGTTGGTTTTTCTCAAGAGGTCGTGACAACGGGCTTAACCAATGGTCCGAACATCTGGGTCTGGGAGGAATCGATAACCATTCGCAAAAACTGATCTTTTTTCGCGGCAAAGATCCTTCCAACGTGGTTGCGGGAAGTACCGAGATTCCCAGATGGCAGTGGCAACACGTCGCGTTCGTTCGGCACAGTGAATCTGTGAAGGTTTATCTGAACGGAAAGATTGAAATCAACACAACGACCACCAGCTCGTTCCCCGCACCACTCGGACAGCTCTTCCTGGGAGGCCGCTCGGACAATCATTCAAACTGGGAAGGACGTCTGGACGAAGTCGCCGTCTTTGACCGTGCATTGAATGAACACGAAGTCAACGTTCTGGCCAACTAATCTGCGACCAATCGTTGAAACATCCCGCATTGTCTCAGCTGCAGACTTGCGAGAGACGCAACGGTAATTAACGATCTTGCAGTCACCGCTGCCTCAATCCACAAACACGCCAGATTTCCAAATCAGAACCGAGCATTCCCGATGAATTCTAACGTTTTCCGCGGCTGTATCCCTGCCCTCATGACTCCCTGCAACTCTGACCGAACTCCAAACTTTGACGGACTCGTCCGCAAGGGGCAGGCGTTGATGACTGCCGGCATGAACGGCGTCGTCTATTGTGGATCAATGGGTGATTGGCCGTTGTTGACCGACGAAGATCGTAAGGAAGGCGTCCGACGGTTGACCGAAGCAGGCGTCCCCGTAGTTGTAGGAACGGGAGCACAGAACCCCAAACTGGCTGCGGACCACGCGGCGCATGCTCAGACAGTCGGAGCCGCTGGCTTAATGGTCATCCCTCGCGTACTTTCACGAGGCACTTCACCCGCCGCCCAGCGAGCACACTTCGCCGGAGTCCTGGGCGCCGCTCCAGACATTCCCGCCGTCATCTACAACAGCCCGTATTACGGATTCGAAACAAAAGCAGAACTGTTCTTCGATCTTCGCAGCGAGTTCTCAAACCTCGTCGGCTTCAAAGAATTCGGTGGAGCCGACGCTCTAAGCTACGCGGCGGAGCACATCACTCACAAAGATGACAACGTTTTGTTGATGGTCGGAGTCGATACTCAAGTTTATCACGGCTACCTGCATTGCGGAGCCGTCGGGGCAATTACCGGAATCGGCAACTGCATCCCAACAGAAGTCCTGAAGCTGATCTCGCTGTGCGAACAGGCCGTAACAGGCGACGCAGCGGCCAGGCAGCTGGCGAAAGAACTCGAAGAAGCATTGATAGTCCTGTCAACCTACGACGAAGGACCGGACCTGGTGCTCTACTACAAGTATCTGCTGACGCTGGTCGGCGACGAGGACTATGCGTACCACTTCAATGAAACCGATGAATTGTCCGTCAGTCAGCGACGATTCGTCGAGTCACAACTGAAGGCGTTCCAGTCCTGGTGGTCAACCTGGCCCGGCAAGACCTACGGCGACGAATCACCCGGTCGCCAACGCTAATCCGTATGGGATCATACAAACCGTGACAGAGAGTACGGCGTCGCATCGATATGCGGCGTATGCTCACTCGCAATCTCAGCGACAAGCTTGCCCGTCGCTGGCGCTGTCGCAAGACCGATCATCCCATTTCCCGCGGCGACGATCAGGTTACGTGCAGCTGGTGCACGACCGATACACGGCAAACCATCGACCGACATCGGCCGCCAGCCAGCCCACTCTTCATCTACGGTCACGGGAAGCGGATCTTCGAGATGCTCTGCCGCCGACTTACGCAACAATGCAACTCGCTTCGGATTGATCGACCGATCGTATCCGGTGAACTCCATCGTTGAGCCAACACGAAAGCCCAACTCCATCGGCGTCACCGCGACATGATGTTCTTCGAATATCATCGGAATTCGTGGCTGATTCTCCAGCCGCTGCATTGTTAACGAGTATCCCTTACCCGGCTGAATTGGCAGCCGGCAGCCAATCACCCTGGAAAATTTCGGAGCCTCAGCACCGGTTGCCAGCACGATTAGATCAGCAGCAAGTGAACCTCGCGAAGTCTCGACGGCTGCAACGAGATTGCCCTCGCGTCTTAACGCGAGGACTTCGGCTCCTTCTCGAATCTCGCCACCACGTTTTTCAATTACTCGCTTGAAACCAGCCAGAAGCTTGTCCGGCCGAACGTGAGCATCAGCTGGAAAATGCCAGCCTCCGGCCATTCCGGACTTCAACGCCGGTTCCAACTCCTTTACAGCTTCCCCTGGGTAAGCAACAGCATCGATCTCAAACTCTCGTTTCAACAACTCCGCCGTTTCAACGTATCTTTCAAAAGCTTTCCCCGACTTATAAACGAGCAACAACCCCTGATCGGACCATTCGCAGTCAATCGATTCTTCCCGAACGATTTCCCGATAAAGACTCATCGACGACGTCAGCAGCGCGTTCCGACCGGTTGCCGCGACAATCATTCGGTCGCTCGAACATTGCTGAGCAAACTGCAGCAACCATTTCCACAAACCGGGATCAAACCGAGCAGGAATCGACAGTGGAGCGTCCCGCTTAAAAAGCGACGGCAATGTGTGAGCAACCACGCCCGGTCCCGACAACGGCATTGCGTGACTTGGGCAAACGTAACCACAATTACCGTGAGACGCGCCACTGCCAACACGCTGCCGTTCAAGCAGCGTCACCTTCCATCCTTCCCGACACAGATAGTAAGCCGAGGCGCAACCAACCAGTCCTCCGCCAATTACAATCGCAGACCGTACATCGCTCATGCAGAGTCCATTATTCCTCGAATACGTATCTACCAGGCCGATCCGGATGCAACTACAGCATCTAAAACCACCAAGTTTACACCGGTACCGTTTCGTTAAAATTTGGCCTGACTGACAACTCTGACGCATTCTTATCGTACAGTGAATTCCGTCAACCAATCAGCACCCCGCGATGATCAAGTTGGCTGGCCACAACGTATGCGAATGCCTGGTACATAATCTTCGCCGGCAAGTTGCCTTTCGCAGTCACCTGGTCGATCCGAAAGGAACTGGTTGACTTCACGACAGCAAATAACGCATCAATTAACATCCGTCCTACTCCCAAACGACGGACAACATCAGCAACAAAAACGTCGTTGAGAATCTAAACACGCTTCATCTCAACTATCGAAAATCACCAAAAGAGTTGCACAAATTTCACGCCACGACGTTTCTTGTCATCAATGGCGATGAACAGAACGGATTCGCTATTCGGTCGGAAAGGAACTCGCGTGCGGAAATCATGTCACTGCCAGGGTCGTAGAGCACGCGATAGGCATCGAACAGCGTTACCAGCATGTCAAGGTGATCGGCTCCCGCTTGATTCAGATAGTCGTCATCGTAATTCCTCAGCGACAGAGCCAACTGATGGAGTTTATTCTTAGACCCTCAGCGAACCGACCGTTGATCAGGCAGATGATACAGTCCGCAGTAGAACTGCCGGCGCAATTGCAATTGTCACCAACCCATTACCCTGGGAACGAACAACGCAGATCGTGTGAACACGACCAGAAACCCCGCTTATTCGTCCGCAGTGGGTCGAACACCGAAACGAAACGGGTCGACGTCACTGATCACGCAACTCGTATCGGCGGTCACATAGGCTCGCCCGCGAATCGTCGGGACAATTCCGTCGGTAACATTCTGGTAGGAGCCCTCGAACACGCTCCCAACAATCGACTCCTGACGCCAGACGTCGCCGGGAGCCAGTTTGTGGTCAGCGGCCAGACACGAAAGTTTGGCACTTGTGCCAGTCCCACATGGCGAGCGGTCGTATTCCCCGCCGGGGCACAGTACGAAACTTCGTGAATCAGCTTTGGCGATGTCGGTCGGTTCTCCAAAAAGCTCTACATGGTCAATCTTTCCGCCGTCCCTACCAGTAATCTGCTGGCTGTCCAGCGCCGTCATGATTCGCCGCGAACGAGAAAGTAACCGAGCGACATTCGACGGATCGACTTTTTCACCACCGACCAGGAAGAACCAGTTGCCTCCCCAGGCAATGTCGCCGGTGACGGTTCCTTCGTTCGGGACATCAACCGAAACCTGTTGCCGATATCGGTAGCTGACAACATTGTTGATCGAGACAGTGCAATCTTCATGAAGAATCGCTGAAACTACCCCGACCGAAGTCTCAAACAGATGCTCACCTGCGCCAATTCGTCCGAGAAAAGCAAGTGTCTCGACAACCCCGATCAACCCGTGGCCGCACATTCCGAGGTATCCAGCGTTGTTAAAAAAGATAACACCCGCCACGCATGCTTGATCGCAAGGTATTTGAAGAACTGCACCAACCAGCCAGTCGTATCCTCGGGGCTCGCGAATTAAGGCTTGCCGCAACCAATCATGGTCGTCCTTTAACCTCTCAAGACGATCGGTCATCGAGCCATTCCCTAAATCGGGCGTCCCAGTGTGGACAACCCGGGTCGGCTCGCCGCCGGTATGCGAATCGATGTATTTGATCTGTGTCACAAGTCGCTTACTTCCTCAATATCTCAGACCTCACGAAACGCCGGACGGTCTTACGGGGATGAAAAAGGTTCGCTGCTTACAACAAGTTTGATCAGGTCTCGAAACCCGTTGCCCCTCGTATCAAGTTCCGCCACTATCCGATCCACGTGCGGCCGATCTGAAAAACTAACATGTCGACCTAAGGAGTACGCCAGCAGTTTCGTTGTCAGAGCTCTGGCGAAGAGTTCCTTCCGAGCAAGCAGCACATTTTTAAAATCAATGATGTCTTTGAACTTCTGACCTGTAGACAGCAGCCCCGAAGCATCGATTTTTTTGCCTCTGCCATAACTGGTCCGCCATCCGCCAATTGGATCAAAATTCTCCAGAGCAAATCCCGGAGGGTCGATCTTCCGATGACAATCGTTGCAGCTTGCAACGCTGCGATGCTTCTCAAGCTGTTCCCGGATCGTGGTCGCGCCTCGGACATCTGGATCGATTGGCTCTACATCCGGCGGTGGTGAAGACGGCGGTGTCCCCAGAATATTTTCCAGCAACCAGACGCCACGGAGGACCGGCGATGTGTCGACTCCGTTGGCCGTGACGGTAAGTACACTGGCCTGCCCAAGCAGGCCACCGCGCCGCTGATCAGTAAGTGACACTTTTCGAAATTCGCTTCCGCCAAACGGAACATCAATTCCGTAATGGTCCGCCAGTCGCTTGTTCAGAAATGTAAAGTCCGAATCGAGAAAATTTTCGATGCTAAGGTTGTGATCAATAAGTTCTCGAACAAACAGACGCGTCTCCTGACGCATCGCCGAATCGAGATCGTAATGATAGAAAGATCGAAATGCCGTTCTGTCCGGCGGAGTCGCCCCCAGATCACGCATCGTCAGCCAGCTGTTGAGGAAGCCCTCAATGAATTGCCCCGACAGATCGTCCGCAAGCATCCGATCAACTTGCTTAGCCAGCAGTACTGGCCTGACCTGGTCACCATCTGTCGCCAGCTGCCGCAACTCCCGATCCGGCATCGATGACCAGAGAAAATACGACAGCCGCGAAGCAAGCGCATGCATAGAGAGATCGCCACCCTTTTTCGCACTTTCCAGGTAGAGAAAGCCTGGCGAACACAGAATCGCAGTCAGACCATCGCAATACGCTTCCAACTGAGTACGCCCCGCTGCTGCGCGAGTGTTCACGACAGCAAGAATCCGATCAATCTCTCCTTCCGTCGCCGGCCGGCGATAGGCCAACGATGCGAACTCAGTCAACCGCTGTCGGACGTTTGTTTCAGACAAAGTTTCCGCATCAACTGTTCCATTGAAGTCGTCGCCAAAAACCGCTCGCTGTCCGGAAGTCGGCCATGCGTCGTAGAACGGACCTTCAATCTCGATCTCGTAAATGCGAATCTGCGGCAGGTTGCCGTGAATGATTCCGTTAATCCGATTATCGACGATCCCCTTCGTCTTACGTTTCGGGAATCGGTCGCCGTATTCTCTGGCGAGTTTGCCCCACAGGCTTCGAACATTCATCAACCCATTTCGGAATGTGAAACGCGGAGTGAAGCCAGTGTCCAGCCAGACTCGGACAGTGTACCACTTCTGCTCGTCTGCGAGTTCGACCTCCGCCAGCAGAGGCTCGATAGGCTGCGTCAGGTGCAAAGTTCCCGCATCCTTGTTTCCGGCCACTATACCCAAACGAAGCGGCTCGTCCGGATCGATCCCCAGGAAGTCTATGGGGTACTCATGTCGCCGATTCAGAGCTTCCGCTTTCAGCTTGATCCTGTAGTACCCATCGTGCGGAACACCTTCGGCAAAGGCATGAATCGGACCATACGCTCCTTCCGGTTTTTCAGCGCCAACGACGTCGTACAGTGTCATGTGCTTAAAGCCGTTGGACTTTCGGTGAACCTGATCAATCTCCGGTTGCTGATGGAACCCGTCGTGGAACGTCCACTTCTGAACAGTCGGTTTTGCCAGCGGAAACACTGCTTTACTGACAACTACCTCAGCAGCGTTCAGGTACTGCTGAAGCAACGCTCCGGACGTCACCAGCGTGTCACCAACCGTATCCAGATGTTCTGTCATCTGATCGCGTGGAAACGTTTTCGTTGGGTCAAAAATCGTCATATTCACATGCAACAGATCTCGGATCGAATTTCTATATTCGCGAGAATTCAAACGCCGCAGCATCGCAGACTGATGTCTTACCTCTCGCGTGCGATGGTAATCCTCAATCGTTTGCGTCATCCAGCGAATCGCGGCACGACGTTCAGCTACTGTCGGCTGCGCCGCTTCTTCCGGTGGCATCTCTGACAGGTTGAGCTGGTCAAGGATGTCCTGCAGATCGACTAGCGACTTGTCATCAACAATCTTCGCGGAAATCCGGTCGAACCGCCGGTCGCCTTTCTGCTTCTCAGATCCATGGCAGGCAACGCAGTAGTTGCCAAGAAACGGCGCAACCACTTCCTGAAACGATGCAGCAGCGTCGTCGCCCATTGCCGGGTACGTCGCGACCGAAACCGCCAGCATGATCGAAAGCGTATTAACGGCTTTGCTCGTGCAAACTGAACAGACAGGGATCCAAAACCTGCGATACAAAAATGAGCGAGTGGTCATGTCAGGCCAGCTCCAGCCCGCTTAATGTGCCGGTTCCCTGGCTGAACTGGTCGGTCTCCACGCC
>CALGTK010000323.1 GCA_937904325.1 uncultured Planctomyces sp. | reverse complement strand
CACGTTGAGTCGGACGCCGGAATGTTCCGGCCCCAGATAGCTGCCGTCGTGGGCGCCCTTTCCACCGCAGCAATCTCCTGGTGGTGGCCCCATGACCACAAAGCTGGGCAGGTTGTTGTTCAGCGACCCCAGCCCATAGTGCACCCAGGATCCGATTGAAGGATAGAATCCGTCGAAGATATGTCGTCCCGTATGAAACTGAAGCTGAGCTGCGTGATCGTTGTCTGTCGTCCACATGGACCGCACGACAGACAAGTCATCGATGCAGCTTCCGACGTGTGGCCACCAGTCGCTGATTTCGATACCGCTCTCACCGCGTTTTTGAAAACTCTTCTGCAGAGGATAAAGCTTCGCCATCAAAGCTCGCGGCGTCCCGGCAAAGTCTCGAACGTTCTTTCGATAAAACTCAGACTCGAGTACGGACTTCCCAAATGGCGACTCGTCGACCGTCTTGCCGGCAAATTCGTTGAGCTTCGGTTTTGGATCGAAGCTCTCCATATGGCTGGTTCCTCCAAGCATGAAGTACCAGATGACGCTCTTCGCTTTCGGAGCGATCTTCGGGAGGTCACTCGGCAGCGGTTGTGAATCAGCACCTCGAGTCTGATCCTGTGCGAGCATAGCTCCCAAAGCCAGACCAGTGACTCCCGTTCCGCAATTTCCGAGAAATTCTCGCCGGGATACGCGGCCGCAGGGGAACTGGCTGGTCATGATCAGGTCTCGGTTGAGCTGCGTATTTAGATTTGTCGAGTGAACTTTGTGCTATCGGATCGTGACGAAATCGTTGTGGCAATACAGAACGTGAATCAAATTTTCTTTGGCCCTCAATTCATTGTCCGTCGACGGAGGAACTTTTGCGAGAGTCTCCCCAGGGAAAGCGGTAAGTTTCGCAGAGGCCAGTACCTGAGTCTGCCGATCCAGGAACTGCCGACAGAACCTGAATTCCGCCGTCGTTGGCTGGCGGGACATCGTTTGTTCAAACGAGGCCGCGATGAATTGCTGAATCGCAACGTGGCCGTCTTCATTAGCGGTTGCTTTAACAAGCTGTCTCGCCAGGGTTCGGGACATTTCAAGCGGTAAAGCACTGTTGCTCAGCGCGAGCGCCTGCTGCGGCACTACGCTGTCGCTACGGCGGTAACACGCGTTGGGATTTGCGACGTCGAATAATTCCAGAAACTTCATGCGATCGTCTGGTGTGATGCGAAAGTACAAGCTGCGTCTGAGCGACTTCGCGCCTGCGGTGTGAGGGATGTCCGGCCCTCCTCGGGTCAGATCGAGTTTGCCTGCCGAGGCCAGAATGCAATCCCGGATCACTTCTGCTTCCATGCGTCGCGAGTTTGCTCGCCAGAGAAACAGATTATCGGGATCGGCATCACGATTTGAAGAAGTCTCCGCTGTGGCGGAACTCAGTCGGTAGGTTCGTGAAAGAACGATCTGGCGGTGGAGATGTTTCATCGACCAATCATTTTCGACAAGTTCCGAAGCCAGCCAGTCGAGTAATTCCGGGTGCGACGGCTGCTTCCCATTCAGGCCGAAGTTCTCGACAGACGGAACAATGGCTTCACCGAAATGCCGCAGCCAGATGTGGTTGGCGGCGACTCTCGCCGTGCGTGGGTTTTGAGGGTCTGTAATCCAGGCAGCCAAAGCGGTGCGGCGTCCTGTGCTGGTTTTCGGGTACGTCGACCCAATCGGTTCGTACTTCGCTTCTTTGAGTTTTGCCGCATCGACGGCGGTAGCTAATTGTTTCTTTGCCTCGGCGAGTTTAATTTCAGCCGCTGATTCGTCCGGCAGTTCTGCGTCTGCTTTTGACGTAGCACGGCTTCGCGTTTTGTTCACCAGGTCAACTTGTTGCTCTGCGATCAGCACTGCGATTTCAGCTTGCGCAACCGCAACCCTGCGTTCTGCAGCAGTCGCCAAACCAGCCAGTGCTTTCAGATTATCAGCTGGTGGTTGCGAATGCTGAGCTTGCTCCGCCTTGATTCGAGCCCGTAGCGACTCAAGCTGTAATCTGGACAACGAAATTCGTCGTTCCTGAACGGCGACCGCGTGCTCGGCTTCGAGTTGCTTCCGCCGCAGGTCATCGATGCTTTCTCGCAGTTCCAGAATATCCAGCTCTAGAAAATCGGCCGCACCGTTGTGGACCCACAAGGCAAATTTTCCGTCTCGCCGAGCCTCGGGCATCACGTATTCGAGTTTCAGGTCGCCGTTGAGCCGGATGTTCAGCAGCGGTCCTCGCACCGTCACTTCGACTAGCGTTTCGTCACCAATCTTCAGCTTAACAGGAATAATTCCTGCTCGCGGGTAAAGCTGCTTGCCTCCCACTCGATGAAATGCCTGAATACTCTGACGAGTGTCCCCGGTGCTCGTGTAAACGTCCTGCGAGTTGCCCTTGTCGACGAAGTCAAAACTGAACCCGACAGATCGGTAACCACCGGGCGAAAGCGTTCGGTATCGAACTCTTGCTTGAAAATCTCTGGGGTGGTTCTTCGTGGTGATGATCGTTGCAAAACTGGTGACCGACTTCTGCGTAAGATGCCCGTCCTCGTATTTCCAGTTTCCGTTTAGTGTTTTCCATGTATCAGGCTGCATCGCTGCGAAGTCGTCGCGCAGAAACGGCTCGTCGACAGTAGTTGTAGTTTTGGATTCGGCAGTCTTCTCCGATACTGCTATGGCGATAGCAGTATGCTGTTTGTCAGTGGCAAGTTTTAGTTCTCCTCGAACCTTCTTAAGTTGAGATTCGGCAGTGACAACTTCGGCTTCCGCTACGTCAATCAAGCTCTGTATGTAGCCACTCTGCAAAGCGGGATACCAGGCGACGGCGGGTAACCGAACGGGACGGATCTCACGCAACTCGCCACCGAGCGATTCCGGGACAGCCGGACTGATTGGTTGAGACTTGTCTGGGGATCGATCGTTGCCGCGTTCAAACAGCCAGGTCGTCGCATCGATCGTTTTGTCATAAATCCGCGATAAACCATCGACAGGGAACTCGCCGAGCGTTTGGTCCTTGATCACGCCGCTGCCGGCTGACAGCGGATCGGTGCGAACATCGTGTGGCTCGAAGAAGGCTCGGAAGCGGTAGTAGTCCAACTGTGAAATGGGATCGTACTTGTGGTCATGACATCGGCAGCAACGAAGCGTCAGCCCCAGAAAAGCCTGACTTGTCTGCTCGACGGTTTCGAACAACCAGACGTTACGGTCGAACTTGTACCAGTTGCGGCCGAGAAACCCTGTTGCTCGCAGCGTGTTTGTGTCGGTCGGTGCAATCTCGTCGGCAGCGAGCATTTCACGCACCATCTGGTCGTAGCCCTTGTCCTCGTTCAATGATTCGATGATCCAGTTTCGCCACTTCCAGATGTGCCGCTGACTGTAACGCATTTCGTTGCTGGCTCGGCGACCGTACCAGTCGCTGTATCGCCAGACGTCCATCCAGTGGCGTCCCCAGCGTTCGCCGTACTGGGGTCGTGACAGCAGGCCATCGACGGTTGCGGCGTAGTTTTCTTCTGACGGGTCTGCCAGAAACGCACGGAGCTCTTCCCGAGTTGGCGGCAGGCCAATCAGATCCAGAAATACTCGCCGCAGCAACACGGCAGGAGAAGCGTCACCAACTGGTTGAAGCTTCAGCTCTAAGTGTTTCTGGCGGATGAACCTGTCTACCGAATTGTAGCTCCATGAGTCCTCAGCGCCATGTGAAACCTGCGGACGCACGAATGGCTGATACGACCAGTATTCCTTTGGATCGGCCAGCGCTTCTTCGTTGGCTGGTGCATGCGCCCCTTCTTTGACCCATGCAGTAATAATCTCGACTTCGGCTTCCGACAGGCGTTCGCCTTCACCATCCGGCGGCATCCTGAATCCGGCGTCACCCGTCAACACACCAAGCAGCAGGCTTTCCATCGGAGCAGTCGTCGAAACTGCAGTACCGCTTTCGCCACCGGTCGTAATCGCAGTTGCCGTGTCGAGCCGCAACCCACCCTTCTGCCGAACAGGACCATGACACGCCGTACAATGTTTGAGCAGCAGCGGCTTCACTTCGGCGAGGTAATCGACCGCGGCCGATAACTCGGAAGCGTTCCACAAAACGAGCCAGCTAATGCCGAGAAGTGTCGAGCATCGCATATCGTACGTTCCTGAAAGCGAATAAGCGGGTCAGCCGTCGATGTTACTCGACCAGCCCCTCGGATCAGAAGTCGCTGACGCAGATCAGTGGCTCATTCGGAACGACGCTCGTCTGGCTGCACTGAATCGCTGCATCGAGTTTTGCCACATTCCTAAACACAGCGACTGGTTATATATCGCCTAAAACGAACTGAGTTCCATCACATGTCAATGTCGGGACGATTGTCGCATCGGCGAGTCAGCAACACTGCAGAATGAAATTGACGCATGGGAGTGAGACGTAAATTGCAGGAAAGGCGTTCTTGTGTTTTCTCGCAGTCTTGCAGGGCGGATTACATCGTGTCGAATACGTCGTAAGTTTTGAGCGTTTTCAGTTGACCGGTTTGCGGGATTTTCTCACGAGTTGACGATCGCATGCCAGGCGAGCAGGGCGTCGCGTGTTTCGCGGACGTCGTGAACTCGAATCATGTCGGCACCTTGCGCGGCGACGGCGATAGCGACTCCGATTGTGCCGAACGTACGTTCTTCGACCGGGCGGCCGAGGACCTTGGCGAGGAAGCGTTTACGGGAGTGCCCGATCAGGACGGGGCGATTGAGTTCGCGCAGGACGCCGATGTTTGAAAGTAGATCGACATTGTGTTGCGCGGTCTTCCCGAATCCGATCCCCGGATCAGTGATAACTCGGTCACGCGCGATACCGGATCGTTCCAGCGCGGCGAGACGAG
>CALGTK010000322.1 GCA_937904325.1 uncultured Planctomyces sp. | reverse complement strand
TGGCTGGCGGAGTTTCCTGCACGCTGTTTGGCGATCTTTTGTTCTGGTCGGACTGGGAGTTGCGCTTTCGTCGAAGATCGACAACGGGATCATGTCCTTTACATTTGCCAACGTACTTTGCCAGATTGGCCTTGGTTATTCGTTTCTGTATTTGCTTCGTGGACTCAGTTTGAAGGGGCTTACTGCTTCTGCAACTATCGTCCTGGTTGGGTACGGAGCGTGGTTTGTGTTGCAACCGATCGACCAGGCCGAAGTCGATCTTACAAAGCAGTACCTTACCGAACGCGCTGCCGAACCGAGTCTAGCCGAACTGGACTGGTCTCAGTTTCGCAAGGGAAGCTGGGCAGCTCACTGGAACAAACACACGAATGCAGCCGCGCAGGTTGATCGCAACTTGCTGAATCAATTTCCTCGAGTAGAGGAACCCTGGGAAGGCAAAGGCTTCTGGGCTAACCGAGGTGGGTATCAAACTCTGAACTTCATCCCGTCTCTGGCGACGATGATCTTTGGACTGATGGCCGGGCTCGTATTGCGAAGCGACCGTGACGACGGGGCTCGTCTGAAATGGTTGTTCTGCGCCGGGCTGGCATGTCTGGGAATCGGTATGGCGGCGGATTCGACGTTGTGGCCAACTCAATGGTTACCGGTTGGTCTTCAGCAGCAGTTGTACGAGTACTCATGGTCTGTCTGCCCGGCCGTTAAGCGAATCTGGAGTCCAACGTGGGCTGTGTTCGCGGCGGGCTGGACGTTCTGGATGCTCGGGTTTTTCTATTGGCTCGTCGACGTCATGGGCTGCCGACGGATCGTGACCCCGTTTGCAATTGTCGGTCTGAACTCGATCGCGATGTACTGCATGGCTCAGCTCTTCAAGGGTTGGATTGGTGGGGCCATGCGGACGGTCGCTGAGACAGTCGATCGAATTGGCGGATGGTCGGACGGGCTTGGCTGGTGGCTTAGTGCCGACACGTTTGCCTATGCACCCGTGCTGGACTATTCGCTGCGTCTGTTTGCGATGTGGTGTGTTTGCTACTGGATGTATCGCCGCGGTTTGTACATTCGCATTTGACGTCGCTCGACGATTCTATGGTGCAAAAAGACGCCCCCTACAAACGGCGTGGCCCTTCGCGCGTGACATGATGGCATAGTCCGCGCCGTCCTCCTGCGCTGTGCGTTTGGAGTGTTGAGTCTAAACTGCGTCAGCCGCGTTTCCGACCGTCCTGCTTTGAGTCGGGATTTTCGCCCTCGATATAGCGTGGCGATGCCTCGCCACGCTCCGGCGTTTGCATGACTGGTCAGTAGTCGGTGTTGCGTCGAGGCAGCATTTGGCGATCGGCTTTGATTTCGGACATCCAGTCCGGGTGATCGATTCAGCCGGTACTTCATGGCGTTACGACTGCTTAACGCCGTGTTTCAAACTGACAGTCTCTCTGAACACGTCGCGTGAGGGCACCGTGGCTTGTTCGGATTTCTCAGCGGTCGGCCGTTACGCAGCCGACGGTTGGGGCATTTTTCACGAGATGGTTCGTTGTTTCTTCTGAATCGAATTGTCTCGTGGAAGCTCGGAAATCGGGTCTACGCAATGTTCCCGGTTTCCTCGCATTTTCCTTTCATTCATTTCACCTCTCGAGCGTGCTATGACAAACCGATCGACCGAAACTCACGCAACGCGCGAACACTCCACCATTGGTGTTTCGTCATCTGACCAGCCGACCTGGGCCGACGAAGCGGTCATGCCGGCTGCGCGGCAACAGAAGTTTTCGCATCTATGGAATCGCTGCATGCGGCGGTCCATGAAGCGACTCTCGGAACTGACCGCGACTGCCAGCAGTGCTCGTCAAAACCGACGTCTGCTGCGATCACGATCGCTTTCGAAGAGATCAGCCACGTGCGAGAAGCTGGAACAGCGACTGGTGCTTTCAGCGTTTACTCCGCAACTGGGAGACTTCGGAGTCGAGTCGCACAATCTTCGCGAGACTGTTCAGCAGGCCAACTCGAACGGTGAAGATGATATCATTCATCTGGGTGCTGGACTGTGGCAGCAGAACGTCGTGAACGGTCCGAATGGTCAGGAAAATGAAGCGATAACGGGCGACTACGACCTGACGGAAGCCAATCAGACAATCATCATCGAAGGCCAGGGAGTCGGCGTCACGATCCTCGATGGCAAGCAACTGGACCGATTGTTTCACGTTCACCCTGACGTGACCGCGATCTTCAGAAACCTCACGATCACTAACGGAAAAGCCTACGACAATGGTTTCACGGGTACTTTTCCGGATGAACGTACGGCCATGGGGGGCGCGATTCTTGTCGAGTGGGGCACACTTCAACTCGAGAACGTTGAACTGCGATTGAACACGGCCCTTGGTGCCGAAGGCATCGTCAATCGTAACGGACGGGATGCTCGTGGTGGGGCGGTCGCCGCTGTGCAATCGACCGTTGTGATTGACAATTCAACATTCTTCGACAACCGAGCCAGCGCCGGTGCGGGTGGATACGGGCCAGATGGGTTGGACGGCGTGAATGGTGGCGAAGGAGAGTCCGGCAACGACGGTGGCAGCGGTGGATTCGCCAGCGGTGCGGCGATCTATGCCGATGAATCGACGCTGACAATTACGGATTCGTTGTTCAATGAGAACGCGGCCAACGGCGGTCGAGGTGGAAACGGGGGCGACGGCGGCAGTGGAGACGGCGGTGCCTTTGGCGGAACTGGTGCGGGCGGCGGACAAGGCGGTAACGCTCGTGGTGGAGCTGTGTTTTTTGATTCCGGAACGCTGAGCGTGTCATCGAGCGTCTTTCAGAACAGTAGCGTTCGGGGCGGCAATGCAGGACATGGCGGACGAGGAGGCCTGGGCGGACATCAGGGGAGTAGCGGTTCTCCGAACGGAGCACTTGCTGGTGCGAGTAGCGTCGGCGGGTGGGCTCAGGGGGGAGCGATCTGGGTCGGCGTTGGTGACGTGACGATCTCACAGACTCGGATGATCGATGCGTACCTCGGCGGCGGAATCGGCGGACGCGGTGGCGTCGGCGGAAATGGCGGAAACGCCTCGACCAATACCGGGGGACGTGGCGGAGACGGCGGCTCTGGTGGCGAAGGCGGCACGGCGGAAGGCGGCGGCTACTACCAGGGTCGCGGTACGGTCACGATTCTTGAGTCGGAATTAGCTGATAACACAATCGAAGGTGGACTTGGCGGCGAAGGTGGTTCCGGTGGCTCTGCAGGCGATAGCGGTGCGGGTGGCAATCCGGCAGTCAAAGGCGGGAACGGGGCCAACGGCGGGCAAGGGGGCGACGGGCATGGTGGCGGCATCTTTGTGCAGAACGTCGCGACGTCAGTAACAAACGTAACAATCTCGGGTAACGAAGTTGCTCTCGGCGAAGGTGGTCCTGGAGGAGGAGAAGGAGACGGCTCGGGTGGCGGTCTGTCCGGCCGTGAAGGAACAAACGCGGAGCCTGGCGTTACCGAAGGTGGCGGACTTTGGAATGACGATGCGGCGGTCGTCACTCTGCGAAGCTCGACTGTTTCAGATAACAACGCCTCAGGCGGAGCTGGAAGTGGCATCTTCAGCGATGGTTCTGACTCTTTCGTCATGGACAACTCGATTGTTGCCGGGAACGAATTCGATGCTGACTTCGATGGCAAGCTGCACGATACCAGTTCGAACAACGTAATCGGAAACGGCATGCTGATCGAAGGAATGATCGACGGCCAGAACGGAAATCAGTTCGGCAATCTTGCTTCTATTCTGCTGGCCGGACTTGGACCTTTGCAGGACAACGGCGGACCGACTCGGACCCACAAATTGCTGGACGGAAGCCCGGCCATCGATACCGGGCTGCGTGACGTTATCCCAATCACCGATCAGCGGGGGGTGCGACGTCCGCTGCAAAGTCCGGTTGATATCGGAGCTTTCGAAGACCAGCAGGAATCCGGTGTGATACTTCCGGACGGCGGTGGGCAGTACACCCTGGTTGCCGATACAGCCGATATCGTTTTGAAAGATCAGCTTAACACAGAAATATTCCGCTACGAGTTTGCCGCCCTGCTTGATCTCACGATCCTGGCGTCGGCTGACGCGGACGAGCTGATCATCGATTTCAGTCAAGGCCCTGTCTTGCCTGCAAATGGTGTCGCGTTTTCTGGTGCCGTCGGAGCTGGCGACTCGCTGCAACTGATCGGTGCCTCGGCAGGCTCAATCACGACATTCCTCAACAGCCCGGGCACTGGAAATGTGTCTATCGACGGTCGTGCGGCGAGCTTCGAAAACGTCCTCGACGTCACCGACCGACTGGTTGCTCAGTCTCGAACGATGCAGTTCGGATCCGAAGACGATCAGGCGATGCTTGAAAACTCATTAGACCCCGGCTTCCTTCGAGTAACGTCAGGCTCTTCAACAGTTGCAGCCGTTACATCGACAATCCCTGCGTCGACACTCGCCGTTAACGGCGGCGACGGAAACGACGTGATCATCATCGGAGATATCGATAACGTGATCGCCTCACGTATGGTCGTCGACGGACAGGCAGGCGATGATGACCTTTCGGCGGCACCAGTGCGGTTTGCCGTGTCAATGACCGGTGGTGACGGCAGCGACACTCTTTGGGGTAGCCGTGGCCACGACACACTCGACGGATCTGGCGGCGATGACTGGATCTTCGCGAGGGCTGGCAATGACATTGTGACCGGTGGCGCCGGCGTTGACCGAATGAGTGGCAACAACGGAAACGACACACTGTCCGGCGGCGACGATCGAGACTCGCTCTATGGCGGTTCTGGCCGGGACAGCCTCGATGGCGGCGCCGGCAATGATGTGGTGCTTGGTCAGGGCGGCAGCCGCGACTTTGTTCGTGGAGGTCTCGGCGACGACGTCATCGATGGCGGAACGGGAATCGACACCGTTGAAGAAACCGGTGACGTCGACTTTCGGATCACGAAAAGTCGTCTGCTTGGAATGGGGAATGACAAACTCCGTTTCGTTGAGTATGCAATTCTGACCGGCGGCGATAGCGACAACTTTTTCGATGCACGTGAGTTTGCCGGCCAGTACGCGATCTTTGACGGCGGCGCCGGCAACGACAGTCTGCTGGGCAGTGCCGGCAACGATCTGCTGTATGGAAATTCTGGCGATGACACACTCGTCGGTGGCGACGGTCAGGACTCGCTGTACGGCGTCGATGGGAAAGATTCGTTGATCGGCGGCGCCGGCAACGACCTGCTGCGTGGTCAGAATGGGGACGACACGCTGGCCGGCGATGACGGTCTTGATCAGCTCTTCGGTGACGCCGGAGACGATTCACTTGCTGCTGGAGCGGACGCTGACGTGGCCGACGGCGGGGAAGGCAACGACGTGATCTCGGGCGGCGACGGTGACGACACATTGAACGGTGGAACTGGCAACGATGTTCTGTCAGCTGACGCCGGCAATGATCAGGCTTCGGGTGATGCTGGCGACGATTCGCTCGACGGCGGTCTAGGGAATGACTCGCTTAACGGCAACGATGGACATGACCGTCTCTTCGGAAACGACGGCGCTGACGTACTGGACGGTGGCAGCGGCGACGACGACATTCACGGCGAAGCAGGTAACGATACCGCTCGCGGCGGAAACGGAAACGACTGGCTGTTCGGCGATGAGGGAGCAGACAGTCTCGACGGCGGCGCGGGCAATGACGGCGTCGCTGGTGACGAAGGCGACGACGACGTACTGGGCGGCGACGGCAATGACACACTGCTCGGCGGCCCTGGAGCGGATCGCCTCTCAGCGACATTCGGCGCGAACTCGCTGTTTGGCGAGGAAGGAGACGACACCCTCAGTGGGTCCGGCACGGGCTCGGAAACACTTTCGTCTGGTGCAGGTGCAGATGTTCTTGAGAATCTCGATGCAACCGACGTCGAGGACGAATCGCTTGACTTTACAGCCACGTTCGCCGCATCGAGTGGTCGCCTGACGGTTCTTGCCAAAGCTGATTCGATCGTTGTTGTTCGAGATCGTTTCAGCATGGTTGAGGTCAGTGTCGACGGAGTGGTTGTACCGGGCCTGAATTCTGTCCCGGTCTCGGCCGTGAAGACGATTCTGGTGCGCGGCAGCGACGGCCATGACGTTGTCGACCTCGACTTTGTGTCGACTGAGATGTTCACCGGCTTGCGGCAGGATGGTGTTTTGATTCTTGGACGCGGTGGGAATGACTCGGTGATCGGAAGCGAATTCCGTGACTCCATTCTGGCGGGCGAAGGCGACGATACGATTCGGGCGGGCGACGACAACGATACCGTCCGAGCCGGGGCGGGCGACGATTCGGTCTTCGGCGAAAACGGATTGGATTCGCTGGTGGGCGACGACGGAAATGACTGGCTTGACGGTGGGAACGACGCGGACATTCTTAAAGGCAACAATGGCGATGACACGCTGCGAGGACGTTCCGGTCGAGATTCGCTATACGGCGGCAGCGGTGCCGACGCCCTGGCTGGGCACAACGGTCAAGACCTGCTGACCGGACAAAGCGGAAGCGACACACTGCTCGGAGGTGATGACGATGACACACTCTATGGCGGCAGTGGTTCCGATACATTGCTCGGCGAATTCGGCAGCGACCTTGTCAATGGCCAGGGCAGCAACGACCTGATAGCCGGTGGCCACGGTGACGGAGAAGCTCAAAGCGGTGACCGACTCATCGGTCCAGAAAGTGAAATCGACGAGAACTTTATTTTCACTGCAGCATGGATCGAGGAAGTCTGAAGTTGAATGAGTTCTCGCGGTCTACTCCTTGTTGAAGGATTCCCGTTCGCTGCCGTCTCGTGTGCACATGGCTTTCATGATTCTGAAATCGGTCGTCTTTGAAACAGACTTCGTGGATCCATCACACAGTGCAAAGTTGACGCTGTCACGATGCCAAGCACCAAATCCGAAGAAGTGTCCGGCTGGCATTGCGTTCAGATATGTGTCCATTGTTGATGGAGCAGCCGATGGATTAGCTCCATCGGGCCCCCAGTCTGGAGCGTCGTTGTAATCATCGTCGGCGAGCCGGGTCAGTCCACTGTTACCGTCGCCCCAGTATCCGAACATTCCTTCGCCGAAACAGATTGTGTTGGTTTCGCCGTCGCGGATATCTCGAAAGCGGACCGAACTGTCTCGATACAGGATGCCGTTCGTTGTTGGACTTCCATTCGGGGCGTTCGTCAGTGGACTCGTGCCGGTGTTGCCACGGTAAGAAAGATAAGCATACCCGCCAGTATTTGGCCCGGTGGACGGAGCTGGTCGCGCGTTCGGGTAACTTCGGCTGGGACAGAGATAGGTTGGAATGACCAGTTGGATGGCTTGCTGATTGTTGGCAGATGTATTTTTCCGCTCGTTGAAATTTACATTTGCCGTCAACGCTCCAACCTGATTGAGAATGAACGCAGCCCAACCCCAGTCTCCACTGTAAGTCCAGTCGGAAATGTTAACTTGTGGAATGGCCCCGCCAGTCGCGGCACTTGGAACTCCCAACGGGATGATGGCTGGTTCTGGCAGATTCACATTTAGTGCATTTGCATTCGGATTGCTGATAATCCCTGAAGGAAACGTGCGATGCGTTTCCTCATAATTGTGTGTCGCCAGGATGATCTGCTTCATGTTGTTCAGGCATTCTGAACGCCTGGCAGCTTCGCGAGCATTCTGAACGGCGGGCAGCAGCAATGCCGCCAGCGCGGCAATGATGGCGATGACCACGAGAAGCTCGATCAGGGTGAATCCCGTTCTCGGCTCACAGCACTTGCTATGAGTATTCTTTCGATTCATCTGGCCTGCTCTCCCAATCGAATGATCAATCAATGTGAGAATGCTTCGGCGACGGAGTCACTTAGCATCTGTCTCACGTGGCGAATCTGTTAAAACTGTCCAAAACACAGGGAATGGATAGCTTAATCAGACTATCACCTCACTTCATTGGTTGCAATTCGTGTATATCAGCTACGTGAAACTCAGTGATCAGGTCAAACCTGGCCCCTCGAAATGTCGACCACCACCGCCTGACAGTCTGGCCTGCTACTGTAACAGAATTTTCACGATGCTGGCGTTTGCTTCCGGGAATGATAGTGCTCTCAATTCGTCATCAGATTTCCACTGAAAACCGTTCTTCGGTACCGGTAGCGATTCAGGTGTCTCGCCGGAATCACCGTCAACCCGACAGAGCCAGAAATGTAGGTCTACTGACGCATGTGCATAGTGGTACTGGACTCGGTCGAGTAAACGCTTCGGAGTTACGACAACTCCCGTTTCTTCGAGGCACTCGCGGGCAGCGCAGGATTCTGGCGATTCCCCGACTTCGCATTTGCCGCCAGGGAATTCGGCAAGTCCTGACAGATCCTGTCCGGCCTGCCTTGTTCCTACGAGATATCGATTGGCGAATTCGACGATGGCGATGCCAATCTTTTTGACAGTTCGTTCAGTCATTGCAGCGGACTCTTCGGTCATTGCTTACAAGGGGCGAGTTTTCACTAAAGCTTGCAGAATCTGCGACAAATACGCAGGTGCAATTAATTTGCATTATTTTGTCTGTCAGGCTAAGACCATTCAGTGCCGAACCCCGATTTGCCGTATGACGGTGCACGGACTACAGTCGTCTGCAATTCATATTCAGTCGTCTGCAATTTATATTTTGAAATTTGATTCTCTTAAATTTACCTGAAACCAGTCTGAATTCATCCCGGATGTCACTCTCGATCCGAAATCTCAAGAAGAGCTATGTTGAGCCTGGCGGCCGACGATTGCCAATCCTCAACGTCGATTCTTTCGATATTGTTGACGCCGAGCAGGTCGTTTTGATCGGTTCCAGCGGCGGTGGCAAAACGACCCTCTTGAACGTCATCGCTGGTGTCACGACTGCTGATTCTGGTCAGGTTGTGATCGACGGAACTGACGTCACAAAGTTGCCGGAAGCAGGTCGCGACCGGTTTCGAGCACTCAGAATCGGGTATGTCTTTCAGACGTTTAACCTGCTTCCAGCGTTTACGGCTCTGGAGAACGTCTTGCTCGGCATGAGTTTCGGTGGTCGCAAGGCTGATCGACCTCACGCTCGCGAGCTCCTGAAACGCGTCGGGCTTGAACATCGACTCAATCATCGCCCGACGAAACTTTCAGTCGGAGAGCAACAGCGCGTCGCCGTTGCACGATCCCTCGCCAATCGACCATCACTGCTGTTGGCGGATGAGCCGACAGCAAATGTTGACACGGCCAATCAGGAAAACGTTCTGAAGTTGATTCGCGAAGCGTGTACGGAAAACGGTGTCTCGCTGATAATGGTCACGCATTCTCAGGACGTGGCTTCGCAATTCGACCGGATCGAAAACCTCAGCGACTTTAACAAACCGGGGGCAGCCGAATGAACCTCCTGGCCATCGCATTTAAGAGCCTGAAACAGCGAGCCTTGTCGTCATCTCTGACGGCTCTCAGCGTTGCCCTTGGCATCATGCTGGTTGTATCTGTCCTCGTCGTAAACAGCGTTGTTGACAACACGTTCAATCAAAAGAGCGTTGGCGTCAGCTTGCTGGTCGGCCCTCGTGGCAGCGACCTTGGCAACGTGCTTAGCGCGGTTTACAGGATTGGTAAACCTGCTGAAAATCTTCCCTGGAGAGTTCTTACCGAAGACTTGCCGAATGCAGCAATGAGGATTGGTGGAGTCAAAGACCCAGCCGACGTCATCGAATGGATGATTCCCATGACGATGGGAGACGTCACTCAGGAAGGCTCTTTCGCGGTGCTCGGCACGACTCCGAAGTATTTCAAGATGGAGTATGCCTCTGGGAAGAGGTTCCAGAAGAAAGGTAATTTGCCAGTCAATTCGTTCGACGCGTTGATCGGCTCGCAGGTGGCTCGTGAAAACGGTTGGGATGTGGGTTCTCAGTTTTCACTGATCCACGGCGGCGCTGACGGACATGTTCATGACGAGAAGTTCACCGTGGTTGGGCTGTTGGCTCCAACTGGCACAGCCAACGACGTCACGGTCTTTGTGAACATTGAAGGCTTCTTCTTAATCTCCGGCCACGAGAAGCCGCCTGAAGAGGCGATCACAAGATTGCAGGAATTCGGTTACGAAGTCACTCCCGAACAGCAAGCCGTGATTCGTGATGCCGCAGGCGGACATGACGACCACGATCACGCAGGACACGACCACGGCAGCCACGCACCGCATCCCGTTCCGGATGACCTGAAAGAAGTCTCCTTTATTCTGGTCCGAACGAAGTCTTCCGCTTCGGCAGCTGCAATCATGCTGGCGTCAGAAATCAACGAGGGTATGCGTGCTCAAGCGGTCAACCCGATCATCGTTGTCACTCGGCTCATGAAGCTCTTCGTTGGAAACACGAAGAAGCTGTTGCTTATTCTGACGGCGTTGATTGTCGTCGTGGCAGGAATCGGAATCTTCGTCAGTATTTACAATTCGATGTCCGACCGGAAACGCGAGATTGCCATCATGCGGGCACTTGGGGCGAGCCGAGTGACTGTTTTCTCGATCATTCTCAGCGAGTCGCTGCTGCTGTGCCTCGGCGGCGGAATCCTCGGGCTGCTAATGGGACACGGGCTGGTCGTTGTTGCCGCTCCGTTTATCGAGTCGCAGGCCGGCATCATGGTGAATCCGTGGAGCTTCGACGTGATGGAACTGGTCCTCTTTCCAATCCTGATCGGCATGGCGACGCTCGTTGGATTCCTGCCGGGCCTGACTGCCTATCGCACAGACGTCGCCGATTCGTTGAACAATTAGCGGACAATTCGTTCGCCGAGGGGTGCCATTTGCGAGTTCAGGCATGAGAATTGTGGATTTCTCGATCGTTTTGGGTGCGTGGACTGACATTCGCAGGCAGATTCATAAGAATCCCGCTTCACGGGTTAAAATTGCCAGTTTCGGTCTCGTTCTGGAAGACGGCCTGTGTTTGCTCCGAGTGATTTAGCTCGGCCATCCGAAGCTCCAGTCCTGTTACGCAAAGTTCCGAAGAGATGAAAATTCGCAAGCTCCTCGTCGCCAACCGTTCCGAAATCGCGATTCGAGTGTTTCGCTCGGCCTACGAACTCGGCATCAAGACTGTCGCGATTTACGCGCACGAAGACCGATTCGCATTGCATCGTTTCAAAGCTGACGAGGCATACGAGGTTGGCCAGGCGGGAGAGCCGATTAAGTCGTACCTGGATATTGACGGCATTGTCGCTCTCGCAATGCGAATCGGCGTCGACGCCATTCATCCCGGCTACGGCTTCCTGTCCGAGAATCCTGTCTTCGCGCAGGCCTGTGCCGATGCGGGGATCATTTTCGTCGGGCCGTCGGTCGATGTGCTGAACCGACTTGGCGACAAGACATCGGCCCGCGAGATTGCAAAGACGGCCGAAGTGCCAGTGCTTGGCGGCAGCTCCGGAGCGATCAAGGAAATTGATGAAGGACTCGAAACTGCAAAGTCTCTCGGCTTTCCGATCATTCTGAAAGCGGCTCACGGCGGCGGCGGACGCGGCATGCGAGTCGTGCACAGCGAAGATCAGTTTGCGACGTCGCTCGAGCAGGCTCAGCGGGAGTCTCTTTCAGCGTTTGGCAGTTCGGACATCTTTGTCGAGAAGTTCATCTCGCGGGCTCGGCACATCGAAGTTCAGCTACTGGGCGATCAGCACGGAAATCTGCTGCACCTTTACGAGCGAGACTGCTCGGTCCAGCGGCGGCATCAGAAGGTTGTCGAAATCGCGCCGGCCCCGAATCTTGACTCGACGGTGCGACAGGCCTTGTGCGACTCGGCGGTGAAGATTGGTAAGTCGGTCGGATACTCGAACGCTGGCACCGTCGAGTTCCTCGTTGATGCCGACACTAATCAATTCTTTTTCATCGAGGTGAACCCTCGAATTCAGGTCGAACACACCGTGACCGAAGAGGTCACCGGCATCGACATCGTCAAGAATCAAATTCTGATTTCTGGCGGGGCACCACTGGATGACCCCGAAATTGATCTGCCGAGTCAGGATGGTATTTCGACGTCCGGTTTCGCGATGCAGTGTCGAGTCACGACTGAAGACCCGACCAACGGCTTCACTCCAGATTACGGGCGAATCACCCATTATCGATCCGGCAGCGGAATGGGCGTGCGGCTTGATGCCGGATCGGCGTTTTCGGGGGCCGCCGTTTATCCGTTTTACGATTCGATGCTGGTTAAGGTTACCGCACGCGAACGAAGGTTTGAGCAGGTCATCAAGCGAATGGATCGCGTGCTGGCTGAATTCCGAATTCGCGGCGTTAAGACAAACATTCCGTTCATCCAGAAGTTGCTCCGGCACGAAACGTTTATCGAAGGACTCTGCACAACACGCTTTATTGATGAGCATCCCGAACTGGTCAACATCCCGGAGCGGAAGAACCGGGCTCAGAAACTGCTCAGTTATGTCGGCGACGTGATCGTCAACGGGAATGAAACCGTCGCTGGTCGAGAAGAGCCAACACGGCGAACGCCCGCTCCAGTTCCGGCATTTGATACGTCTGCGGCGCTGCCGAAAGGAACGCGAGATCGGCTGAAAGAACTTGGACCGAAAAAATTCAGCCAGTGGGTGCGCGAACAGAAAGGGTTACTGCTCACCGATACGACATTTCGAGACGCTCACCAGTCGCTACTCGCGACGCGCGTGCGAACAGACGACCTGCTGAACATCGCCGAAGCATACTCGCGGCTCGCTCCGCAATTCTTCTCGCTCGAAATGTGGGGAGGTGCGACCTTCGACACGACGATGCGGTTCCTGAAAGAGTGCCCGTGGGAACGTCTCACAAGAATGCGTGAGAAGTGTCCGAACATTCTGTTCCAGATGTTACTGCGAGCCTCCAACGCCGTCGGCTACACAAATTACCCCGACAACGTTGTCCGAGCGTTCGTTAAAGAAGCCGCCGATGCCGGCATGGATGTGTTCCGGATTTTCGATGCCCTTAACTGGGTGCCGAACATGCAGGTGGCGATGGACGCCGTCCTGGAAACCGATTCGATCTGCGAAGCGTCGATCTGCTACACGGGCGACATCACCAACCCCGGCCGTGACAAGTATTCGCTGAACTACTACGTCGACCTGGCCAAGCAACTGGAAAAAATGGGCGCACACATTCTGGCCATCAAAGACATGGCTGGGCTGTGCAAACCAGCCGCCGCGACGCAACTGGTCAAAGCTCTGCGTGATGAGCTCGACATCCCGATCCACTTCCACACTCACGAAACGGCAGGTACGCAGATCGCGTCGATCCTTAACGGGGCCGACGTTGGACTGGATATTGCAGATGCAGCGATGGCTCCGCTGTCCGGCGGAACGTCGCAGGTCAACCTGAACACACTCAGCGAATCGCTGAGGTTCACTGAGCGAGCGACGGGACTCGACTCAGAGCATATCGACTCGATTGCCGATTACTGGATGGCTGTTCGAGAATTCTACAAACCGTTTGAAAGCATCGGCCTGCCCGGAACTGCGGACCTGTTCAATCATGAAATGCCCGGTGGCCAGTACACGAACCTGTATCAGCAGGCTCGGGCACTGGGTCTTGCCGATCAATGGCGGGATGTCTGCCGGATTTACGCCGACGTCAATCGTCTCTTCGGCGACATTGTCAAAGTGACTCCGACTTCCAAAGCGGTCGGCGACATGGCTTTGTTTATGGTTGCCAACGATATTTCGGCAGACGATGTGATGAACGGCAAGCGTGAATTCTCGTATCCGGCGTCGGTCATCGATCTGATCGGGGGAGCAATGGGGCAGCCACCTGGCGGTTTTCCCGAGGACGTCAAAGCTCGCATTGTGAAAGACGGCAAATCTTTCGAAGGTCGCCCCGGTGAAACACTGCCGGATGCTGACTTCGAAGCCGAGTCAAAGAGCCTCGAAGAACTACTCGGACGAGAGCCAACGTCGCGAGAAGTCGTTACGTCCGTTCTTTATCCTCGAGTCTTCGAAGACTTCGCGAAGCATCAGATTGAGTACTCAGACACAAGTGCGCTGCCGACGCCAGTCTTCTTCTATGGTCTGGAAGCAGGCGAAGAAATCGCCATCGATATAGAAGAAGGAAAAACACTCATTGTCCGCTACCTGACGACAGGCATCCCACATCCAGACGGACGGCGATCAGTCTTCTTCGAGTTGAACGGGCAGCCTCGCGACGTCCTGGTGATGGACAATTCTCACGAGCCCGACGTCGAAGCAAACCCGAAGGCTGACACCAACGATCCCAAACAAATCGGAGCCCAGATGCCCGGCATGGTCGTTACCGTTGCCGTCGAGCCGGGAGCCAGGATCGCAAAAGGCCAGAAACTCTTCACTCTCGAAGCCATGAAGATGGAAACAACCGTCAGTGCTGACGCTGATGGTGTCGTGGCATCAGTCCTCGTCAAAGCCGGCAGCCAGGTAGAAACTGGCGACCTGATGCTGATCTGCGAGTGAGCCAAATCTCAAAGATAACTATCGCTTGAATATCGGCAGATGGTTGTTTGGAATCTGCAGAATGATGCATGACATGGCAGTCGCATACTCATTCGAAAAGGTCAGGTCGGACCAGCTTCCGTCTTTCTGCTGATCGTTGAGTAATTGGTCACGGATGCGCGGGAACCAGCGGTTCCAGTGGTTGCCGCCGGCCTGGTACTGAGCCTGCACAGCGTAGTAGTGCCCATAGTAATAGTGCGGATCGATCATCCCGCTTGGGCGGTGCCGTTCGAGGTAAGCAAGTGCTCTTCCAATTTCCGGGCCGTCGTAAACTCCGGCGCTGTACAATGCGACGAGACCAGCGGAGGATCGGGCAAACTCACTGCGACTGCGTCTGACAAGTTGATAACGGAATCCTCCGTCGTCGTTCTGGCATTGCTTTACGAATTCAATGCAGCGATCAACGACGTCTTTTGGAATAAACAGTCCGCAGTTACGAGCGGCTCGCAGAGCCATGATCTGACAGACAGTAACTGAGACGTCAGCTTCGTTGGGTTCGTTTTCGTATCGCCAGCCGCCTTCTTTGTTCTGGCAGGAAATAATCAACCGCACGGCCTTCTCAAGCTTCTCGCGAATATCTTTGCGAGCAGTCATTCCGTAGACCTCGGCCAGGTACAACGTCGCAAAACCGTGTCCGTACATCGGCCCGTGAGACTGACCTTCCGGCACGTTGATGTAGCCGCTCGATCGGCACGAATCGAGCACGAAGTCTGTCGCCCGTTGAACGTTGACGCCGTAAGGGCCTCGTCCTGGGCTGCTCCCCGAAGACAGCCAGGCCATACCCGCCAGAGACACCACAGCGACATTGCGTCCATATCCGCGACGAACTCCGAAAGCTCCGTCCTCGTTTTGCCGAACCGACAACCACTTCAGTCCGGTGTCGATTCGAGCCAGCGTATCCGGAGTCAGAAACCGAACCCCGCTGGTTTCGACCGTTTCCGGAATCTCAGGTTCCGCCACGGCGATCGACGCCCCGCGCTCTGAACAGAGCCCGGCAATCACCAGCAGCGTGAACAGTTTCAAAGCCGAGTCGCGATGCATGGTTCTGCTTTGGCCAAATCAGCTTTTGAAAAACAAAAGTTACTCTGCCTGACGGGCAATGAACATGTTACCAAGACGTAACCGATTTCGGAGGTAGCTGATTTAATTGTCGACACTGAAGACTTTGACTGAGTGGCCCGTCCACTTGCGGGCGTATGACCCGGATACAAGCTGCCGTGGACTCAGCCAGCAAAAATAATCTGGACCTCAAACTTAAGATTGCAGGTCCGTGATGAGACATCCTGTCGCTACGAGCCCCGTCCAAATGGTCAGGTCAACCCGCGCGTCCGACCATGATTGATGCTCTTGTACAGAATTCGGATGGATTAACATCTTTGTCGCCAATAAGACCCAAGTGACCAATTGGGAAGAAGCCCGCAACAAACTCCAGGCAACAGTCAACTGGCAGTGCACTACAGACGACGCTCGGATCAAACTCGGGTCACTCTACCCGCAAATCAATACCTGACACGGCACCAGGTTCGATCCTTTAATCCCAGTTAATGATCATTCGGATAATACCGCTAATGCTTTCCCCAAGCGTCCAAAAAAGATGCTGGAACGGCGTCTGATCCACCTGCTGACAGCGACTTCGCAGCTGCGATACAAATGATTGCCAACCTGCTGCTGAGCGACGACGAGATCGCAATATCTATCCGGCGGCTGCTCGCTGACCGTGACGCCTGACTCTGGATTTTCGGTTTCGGCCTGGCCGCCCCTCTTTTGATTCCGCTGACGCAGTAGGATACCAGCTCACGGATAAATTTATGCCGCTGAAAATTGACCTGTGACTTGTAGTAACGTCAATGGAGATAAGTTTTCAGTTTCAATGGGGTCGCGGTTTGGAATCTGCGGAAACAGACCACCGACGAGCAGCGGGAATGGGCCGCCACGTTTCAGTGGATCAAGCTTATGTTGTTCGGCGGAGCACGAACTCAACAACTACGAGAGATCGCCGCCTGTATAAGGTCCTGATGCTGAGAGCCGAATTAGAACGAACGACGAGCAAGCCTCGTGAATCGACTCTTGAAGATTGACGGCATCTGATTGATAAAGGCGTGGGAATCGATCCCGATACTTGCCGCCGGATCTCAGTGTTCGATCCTGCAGAGATCAAGAACCCGATTCGACAGAAAATCGTTAGCGCTCGTTGATCGAACTGACGTCCGCCATGGAATTTCATGTTCGACGGAGTATGTTGACTCTACGGCCACCCCAAAAATTCGATGGTTTGCGGTACCACGTTCACTTCACGCCGACATCCGCTTCCTGGTTGAATCAGGTGACCGCTTTTCTGCGGAGATCACCACGAAACGCATCCGTTGTGGAGCATTCCGCAGCGTTCGCCACCTCGAACAGGCGATCGCCGATGACCTCGAAGAATACAACGCCACCTCGCAGCCCTTATCAATGGACCGCCACGGCGGACCGCATGGTTAATCGAGTTTGTCAACGAATCTCTGACTCAGCACACTAGTCGGTTGAGACTTCCGGCAATTCATTGGTTGAACGCGGTCGAATAGCGACCGGAATAGTTTGCGGTTGCGACTCGACTCGGCGTGGGATCGACAAGATCAGGACGCCATTGTGCAGTTCAGCCTGGATGGATGTTGTGTCCAGAGACTCGTGCAGCTTGATCGACCGACAGAATTCGCTAAATCGACCGTCCGAATTCTTCGGTTCGCCGCCGTGTTCCGACGGTCGTCGCTTTCCGGACACAGTTAGCACTCTATCTTTGACCGAAACTTTGAGATCCGATTGTTGGACACCTGGGACATCCAACTCGACGACCAGACGGCATTCGTTATCCCAGATAGAAACCGGTGGGTGAGTCGAGCAGGATCTTGCAACAGCGCCGCTCACTGACCCGACTGCGTTATCAAACTCGCGGCGCAATTCCTCCAAAGTGGCGGGTGACAGGTTCCAGATACGCGAAAATGCAGGTGTTCTGGGCAGCATGGCACACTCCTCTTTATTGAAAATAAGTGACGTTGAAAACCATTACTGACTTAGTTGCAGGCCTGTTTGCTCGCATCGGATCAGGCAAAATTAACTGAAGCAGACTGCGTGCCAAAGCTAAATTTCCTTAGCTTAATAAACATATTAATCATTGTCACAATAGAGTTTAGGTCACATGGTTCTGTCAGGACTGAAGGTTATAAGTGCCACAATGGCACTGTCGAAGTGGCACTTTTGTGGCTCCTTTTGCGTGTGAGTGCAGTCGCTGCCAAATTGGCAATAATGCATTTGAAATAATTACGGGCTTTGTGTTGTTTGTTGCTGGTATCGCTGAAGTTGATGATTACGTAAAATGCAGGATTCGGGGTAATTAATTCGAAATTGGTAGGCGGATTCCTTGTCGCAAGAAGGTTTACCCACTATTCGTACCCGTCATAGCTAACACAGTGTGCCCTGAAAACCTCGAAGATCATAGACGCTACACCTTTCGTATTTGATCTTGTGTTGTATGCTTAAGAAGCAGGGCCATCCAGGGGGGGCTTGGATGGCCTTCGGTTGATGAGTTTCAGTTTCTGTCCAAATGCCCGAAATTGATCGGGCGGCAGCCATCAGGAGAGTTTGCAATGAGAAAGCTTACAAGTGTGTTTTGTGCGGTTGCCGTCGTGGCTGCTGCTAGTGTGACTTCGGCAGCGGAAATCAGCCCGCTGTTCCCTGGCGCTTTCGTCGGAAGCTTTGACCACCATGAGGGTGACAAAAAAGCTCCGGAGCCAGTCGCTGAAAAGGCGCATGAACTCTACGAATGCGTGAAGTACGAAGATTTGGATCACATCGCACCGTGTGCCGAAGAAAAGATCGTCAAAGTTCTCGATCCATGCTGGAAACCGGATCCATGTGCGTGCTGCCAGAAGCCGAAGTACGTTCATGTGAAGATCTGCGTTCCCAAGAAGAAGGCTCCTTGCTGTGCTCCGAAGCCAAGCTGCTGTGCTCCGAAACCAGCCTGTGGTTGTGAGAAAGACCACGGACCCAAGGTCACCAGCAGGAATCATGGCGCTTATACGAAGTACGATTACGGTAAATACCGAATCGAAATTCGCGTCAAAAAGGGCTGGGTCGTCGTTGATTACGACAACTAGTTTGCCGTACGGAATTCTGTGAAACGATAAAGCCAGCCGGGGTTTAATTCCGGCTGGCTTTTTTGCGTTGACTGAATCAGCGCTGGCTCAACCTTCCGTCTACCTGAAAACACTCGTAGCAGAGGCTACGCCGTCTTTCGCATCAGTCGCGTGATGCGGTCGAAGTCGGCATTGGAGCCGAAGTCGATGATGACCTGGCCGGACTCGTTGGTTTTCAGTTTGATCTGCACCTTCAGACCGAGCGTGTCTCGCATTTGCTGCTCGAGCGAATCCACGTGCGAGGTACGTTTCGCAGTGGTTTTCTGCTTTGCCGCGGCGTCGATGGAAATTGTGTCAGACTTCTCGCCCCGCATGATCGACCTGACGGCCTGTTCTGTTTTTCGGACAGAGAGCGATTCGTTCTGAATCCGCTCGCAAATCGCCAACTGGTCGATTTCTTCAAGCGGTAGTATGGCCCTGGCGTGTCCGCCGGTGATCTTTTCTTCGTGGAGCAGTCGACGTACCGGTTCGGGAAGCTCGAGCAACCGAAGCATGTTCGAAACCGTCGATCGGTCCATCGAAAGTTGTTTGCCTAACTCTTCGATCGTGCAGCCGAAGCGGTCGACGTAGTCCTGGAAGGCCTGCGCCTTTTCCAGCACGTTGAGGTCTTTCCGCTTCAGATTTTCCTCCATCGCGGCTTCGCTGACTTCGCGATCGGCCAGCTCCATGACTCGGCACGGAACTTCTTTCAAACCAGCTCGCTGAGCGGCCAGCCAGCGTCGTTCGCCCGCGATAAGCTGATAACCCTTCTCGGTCTTTCGCACGAGCACCGGCTGAAGGATGCCGTGAAGACCAATACTTTTCGCCAGATCATTAAGAGAGTCTTCGTCGAACTCGGATCTTGGCTGAAACGGGTTTCGCCGGATCTGGTTGACAGCGAGCAGGGTCACTGGCTGTGACGGTACCTCGGCAGCGTTGACTGGCTGCACAATAGCAACCGGTATGGCTTCCGGAGCCTGCTGGGGTTTGCCACCAAGCAGTGCGTCGAGACCTCGACCGAGGCGGCGTTTTGGTGCGCCATCCTGCGCCATGAGCTAATCCTTCCCTGGACTGTCTTCAGCAGTAGTTATCTAGCGAATTGATTGTGACTATATTGCCTGATCCAGTTTGGACAAAGACGTGTCCCCAGTAGGTGAACGTATGAATCGTTCCAGCAGTCGGATCCTTACCTATTTAGTCACCAGGACTCTGTTTTCTGTTTCGGCTCGGGCTGAGACAAAAGTCCGATCGACATCGTACCGTGAGGCGATGATGTTGGCTGTCGCTCTGATTAGCTATCCCGATTCTTCCCAAAGTCCGCAAATTCCCGTCAAGGCTGCAAACACGTGGCCTCGCGCTGAGATGCCGGGCCGTAGAGCTCCATGCTGGTAAGACAAAACTCTGCGTCTTCTTGCCAGTGCGCGAAATTTAAAAAACCTGGGCTGCGTAAAACAGTTGACGACAGAACGATCGCGGTCTCGCCGTGAACTTGCTGGTGCTTGTGTGGCGGGTTAGCGGAATTGAACCCGGTAGAGCTTCACGACGTCCTGGCGATGTTTTGAAAGCTGGCTGGGTGCGTGATCGTCCAGCAGGACGAAATCGCTGACCTGGTACGGGAACTCAGCAACTTCGATCAAAGTGTCGTCAGGCAACTTTCGATACTGTTCGCCAAATTGTGGATTTCGCCATGCGTGTGGGCCAGCAAGAACGAACGTAGGGCCTCGCGAGTGACTGGAACCGGGCATGGCGAAACTCAGATTCATGACTGGATTCGTAGCAACGCGGTCACTGGGAATGTGAAAGAATAAACCGGGCTCACCGTAGACGTAGATGACAAAGTCAAGTTCCGCATTCAGCCCAGGTTCGCCTTTGCAGTTTGCAGCCGCAGCAGCCACGGCCTGATCGGCAATGATTGCTAGAGCCGAACGGATCTGCCAGGCGGGAGCGGCGTTCCCGATCGCTCGCCAGACGCAAAGACAGACGACTAGCGTCAGCCACAGGAATCTCATCCGCGACGGTTTTTGAATCGTCGTCGGTAGTTCGACAACCATCTTAGCCGACCGGTCATTCGGATCGTTTGCCGGATTGAGATCGCGGCGGGAAGTTTCGGTTGCCGTCGCCGGTTCATCAGACGAATCGTGGCCGGGCAAACTGAGGTTCTGATCTGACGACGAGCCGGTGATAAGCCGGCCTTGAAGTAATCGAACGATGGCCAGGCCTGTCCCAACACAACCACCGCAAAGCAGAGGAAGAATCAGTCGCGGATAGGGTCGATAGAGCGGCGTCACGAAGACGAGTCCGCAGAGCCAGGCAAGGTACAGCCACACTCCAAACCAACTGCGGTGTGCTTGCTCGTTTGCCAGCAATGTTTGCGCTGCTGTTGCCGCCTTCTTGTTCGGTTTTTGCGAGCGTTTGCTGTCGGGATTTTTATCTGCCGAGTCCTGCAAACGTTGCTGTCGATTCTGGCGTAGAGTGAGTGCTGAAGCAACCAGCTCAGTTAGTGACCAGACGCCAAGAGCGACCACCGGACTAAGTACAACGGCACCTGCCAAAGCAGCCGCAATAGCCACCGTTGTTACGAAGTGAAAATCGTTCCACGTGGAACGTTTCACACCATGTTTTACGACATCCGAAGAGTCACCCTGCGAGTCGTCATTGTGTGGTAACGATTCGTTCCACGTGGAACGTTCCAAACGCAAAACAAACGCCGCGCTGACTACCGCAAGCCATCCTGAAAGCAGCGTTGGCCAACCTGCAAAGTGGCGTTGCATGTATTCATGTCTG
>CALGTK010000321.1 GCA_937904325.1 uncultured Planctomyces sp. | reverse complement strand
ATGAGCCAACCTATCAAGGAGCAGTGGCGACTTAGATCGATGTCGTGTTATAATATCATGAGGCTGTGCCTCAGACCATGCGAGCTACCGCTCGGAAACGCTCCATTGTCGCTCAGAAACTTGACTCAATAACAACGAGTTGCCAATAAGAAGTCTAACATTTCGAACGATTACTGTTGACCCACCTCGGAGTTGAAGGATGGTTTCCCTGTTGATGTGTGCGGTGCTGCTGGCTCCAGAGGCCGCGCAACCTCAACCGACTTCGGAACAGATTCGGTTCTTCGAGGCTAATATTCGTCCGCTCCTTGCCGCGAAGTGTCTCAAATGTCACGGCGGCCGGAAACAGTGGGGTGGATTGCGACTTGATTCGCGTGAGGCGTTGATGAAGGGCGGCGAGTCGGGTGCGGCGATCATACCCGGCAAACCAGGCGAGAGTCTGCTGATCGAGCTGATCCTCGAGACGGACAAGGACGTTCGCATGCCGAAGGATGGGCAGCTCACCAGGCGACAGATTGACGATCTTGGCCGCTGGATCGAGATGGGAGCACCGTATCCTGCTTCTACGACCGGCACTCAACACAAGCGCGACCCGAATCACTGGGCGTTCCAACCGCCAAAAGAACAGCCGTTACCTAATGTCAAGAACTCCAACTGGCCTCAAACGCCGATTGATCATTTCATCCTCGCCACGCTTGAAGCAGCTGGAATCACTCCGACACCGCGAACGGACAGGCGAACGCTCATTCGTCGAGTCACGTTTGACTTGATCGGTCTCCCACCGACGCCACAGGAGATCGACGCCTTCCTCGCCGATGAATCCCCGGGAGCGTTCGCGAGGGTCGTCGATCGGCTGCTCGCTTCGCAGAGGTACGGCGAGCGTTGGGGTCGGCATTGGTTGGATGTCGCGCGGTTCGCCGATTCAAATGGCTTCGATGAAAATATCGCTCATGCCCACGCCTGGCGATATCGTGACTATGTCGTCGAATCGTTCAACCGTGACAAGCCGTTCGATCGCTTTGTCACCGAGCAGTTAGCCGGGGACTTGCTTCCGTTTGACAGCGAAACGCAACAGCACGAGCAACTAATCGCCACCGGCTTTCTCAGCATCGGCCCCAAAGTGCTCGCCGAGACCGATCAGGCGAAGATGCGAATGGACATCATTGACGAACAAATCGACACGACCGGGCGGGCATTCATGGCCTTGACGCTCGGTTGTGCAAGATGTCACGACCACAAGTTCGACCCAATCGATACGGCGGACTACTACGGATTGGCCGGCATCTTCAAAAGTACGCTGACGATGACCAAGTACACGAAGGTTGCTGAGTGGCACGAGCACCTGCTGCTATCCGCCGAAGCGAAGGCGACGAAAGCCGCCTTCGAGGCCAGGGTTGCAGCGAAGAAGAAGGCGATCGCCGAACTGGAAGCCAGAGGAGATAGTGGAGCAGGTTTGCAACCTGCCAGGAACAAGCAACAGGATGAAAAGGCCAGTTCCAAACCGGCCCCACAAATCGAAGCCCAGCTTAAAAAACTGAAAGAGGAACTCGCCGCCCTGGAAAAGGAAGGTCCAAACCTGCCGTCAGCAATGGGAGTGACCGAGGACAAGATCGTCGACGTGGCGATCCACCTTCGCGGCGATCCATTGAAGCTGGGCGAAGTCGTACCGCGCCACGCGCCGCCGGTGTTACGAGGTCCGCATGTACCGGAGTTCAGCGACAAGCAAAGCGGCCGGCGCGAGCTCGCCGACTGGCTCGTTGATCCAAACCATCCGCTCACCGCGCGGGTCATCGTCAATCGCGTTTGGCGCTGGCACTTCGGCAAGGGGCTCGTTCGCTCAATCGACAACTTCGGCCTGCTTGGTGAACGGCCGTCGCATCCGGAGTTGCTGGATTGGCTCGCTCGCCGGTTCATCGCCGACGGTTGGTCGATCAAGTCGCTGCATCGCATGATCGTGATGTCGAGTACGTATCAACAGTCAAGTAGCCGAAGTCGTGAGGCTTCGGGCGAGAATGAAAGTCTCACAACTTCCGCTGCAGGCGACCCCGACAATCGTTTGTTCAGCCGTGCCGACGTGCGCCGCCTGGAGGCGGAGGCCATCCGCGATGCGATCCTGGCGACGAGTGGCCAGCTCGATACGACAATGGGCGGTTCGCTGTTGAAATTGAAGAACCGGGCGTACTTCTTCGATCACACATCGAAGGACTTGACGACCTACGACAGCCGCCGACGTTCGATCTATTTGCCCGTTGTACGCAACCACGTTTACAGCGTATTTCAACTACTTGATTTTCCTGACCCAGCCGTCACGAGTGGCGATCGCGCGACTACCGTCGTCGCGTCGCAAGCACTGTTAATGCTCAACAGCGACATCGTGATGCAAGCCGCAGGAAGTTTCGCCGAGCGGTTGATTGCGGATTTGGACAACGATGATCTGCGGCTCACGCGACTTTACGCGATCGCATTCGGACGCCCACCGACTCCGGACGAACGACTGGCTGATTTGGCGTTCCTCAACAGCGTGGAGCAGGCACAATCCAACGAGAATGCTGACATGCAGCGAAAGAAAGCGTGGTCAACACTCTGCCACGTTGTGTTGGCATCTAATGAGTTTTTGTATGTGAGATGAAGTAAGAATTGTCCCAAATGAATGAAGATAGCTTTCAATTCGGGTGGCCGGGGTCGAGTGCAGCAATGCTGTCACGCCGAACTTTCCTGGAGCGAACTGCGGTCGGATTCGGTTCGCTCGCGCTCGCATCGATGCTGGCGGACGAGTCGTCGGCTGACACACCTTCCGCCAATCCGCTCGCGGGCAAACCATCGCACTTTCCGGCTCGCGCGAAACGAATTATCTTTTTGCTGATGTCCGGCGGCCCGTCTCAGGTCGATACGTTTGATCCAAAACCACTTCTGACTCGCGATCACGGCAAGCCGTTTCCCTTCGCCAAGCCGCGCGTGCAATTCAACTCAACCAAAAACCTGCTGCGTTCGCCGTGGAAGTTCCGGCAGCATGGCGAGAGCGGTTTGTGGGTCAGCGAGTTGTTCCCGCACGTCGCCACGCGTGTCGATGACCTTTGCATGGTGCATTCGTGTTACGGCACCAACCCTTCCCACGGCGGAGCGATGATGAAGCTGCACACCGGCAGCGACAACTTCATCCGGCCAGGCATCGGCTCGTGGGTCAGCTATGGCCTTGGTACCGAGAATGCGAACCTGCCTGCTTTCGTCACGATCTGCCCCACGCTCGCATTCGGCGGCGTCAACAATTGGAGTTCGTCGTTCCTGCCAGCCGTGCACAACGGCACGGCGCTGGGCGATGCGAGCGTGCCATCGGAAAAAGCGCAGGTGAAATTCATTCAAAACTCGAAACTGCCGCGGCATATGCAGCAATTGCAACTCGATCGGCTGAATGCGATGAATCGCAAGCATCTCAGGCAAAGCGGTGGCGACGCCTCTCTGGAAGCAAGGATCAACTCGTTCGAACTTGCCTTTCGCATGCAATCCTCGATTCCGGAAATCGAAGATCTGTCGCGCGAGACGCCAGCGACTTTGAAACTGTATGGGATGGATGATCCCGGCACGGCGAACTTCGGCCGGATGTGTCTGCTCGCGCGTCGCTTTGCCGAGGCTGGCGTTCGTTTCATCCAGGTGACCCACAACGACGACAAAGTACAGTGGGATCAACACAGCAACCTCAAACGTGATCACGAGAAAAACGCTGCCGAGGTCGATTTGCCAATCGCCGGCTTGCTAACCGACCTGAAGCAACGCGGCATGCTCGACGACACGCTCATTTGGTGGGGCAGCGAGTTCGGCCGCACACCCACCGCCGAGACAGAGGACGGCCGCGACCACAACCCCGAAGGTTTTACCATGTGGCTTGCTGGCGGCGGAGTGAAGGGCGGCTTTCGCTATGGCTCGACGGATGACTACGGGTACTACGCCGCGGAAAACAAAGTCCACATCCACGATTTTCATGCGACGATGCTGCATGCGATGGGTCTGGACCATGAGCGCCTGACGTATCGCCACGCTGGCCGCGACTTCCGGCTCACGGATGTCGAAGGTAACGTGGTGCATGAGCTGTTTGCTTAGGAGTGTTATTATGTCATTCAGTCTTTCTCGCCGTGAGATGCTCGCAGTGGTCGTCAGCGGTCTCGCTGGGCTCGAAAGCCTACCTCTTTTCGCTAACAAACCAGATACTGAACTGGATGTCATCGACTGCCACACGCACTTCTACGATCCGACACGGCCCAAAGGCATTCCGTGGCCGGCGAAAGGTTCACCGCTTTATCGCACGGTGCTGCCAGAACATCTGCGCGAGTTGAAACACTTCCGCCGCGTCACCGGTACTGTGATTGTGGAAGCAAGTGATCGCCTTGAAGACAACGACTGGCTGCTGGGTCTGGCAAAAGACGACCCGTTTGTGGTTGGCATAGTCGGGCGGCTGGAGCCGGACTCCGCCGACTTCGCCAGACACCTGAAACGGTTTGCCGCTAATCCGTTGTTTCGTGGGATTAGAATTTCGACCAGTCTGCTTCGCACTCTCCTTGACAAAGATAAGCTGGACGATCTGAAACTATTCGCTGCCCACGATTTGGCTCTCGACGTCAACGGCGGCCCTGAGACACCTGCCGAGCTTGCCCGACTGGCAAAGCGGGTGCCCGACCTGCGGATCGTGTTGAATCACATT
>CALGTK010000320.1 GCA_937904325.1 uncultured Planctomyces sp. | reverse complement strand
GCAGCAGAGCAACCTGCAGCAGAGCAACCTGCAGCAGAGCAACCTGCAGCAGAGCCAGTCGCTGCAGCAGAAGCCGGTAACGGGCCTGAAGCTACTGGTAGCGACGATGCCGCCAACGATCTTCCTGAATTGACACTGGGTGATGGTGCTCCTGCAGAAGCCGAAGATCTCGTTGCTCCACTGATCGTCCGTGGCAAGATCGACAAGTTCGGTGTCGCCATGGGAACCGGTCGTCGAAAGACGTCTGTCGCTCGAGTTCGAATTAAAGATGGCAATGGTGAATTTGTTGTCAACGGCAAGCCATTTGCCGATTTTTTCTGCGTCGAGCGTGATCGCAAGATGGTGCAGGAAGCTCTCAACTTGACCGAGATGCGGGACAAGGTCGACGTCTGGGTTCGAGTCAATGGCGGTGGCACAACGGGACAGACCGGAGCCGTCATTCTCGGCGTCGCCCGTGCTCTACAGGTTAGAGACCCATCGCTTCACCACGTACTGGCAAGCGGTGGATTCCTGACTCGTGACGACCGGATGGTCGAGCGTAAGAAGTACGGTCGCCGCAAAGCTCGCCGAGGCTTCCAGTTCTCGAAACGCTAAATCGCGACGACGACAATCAAAAGTTAAGCAAACCCCGACGGGCATTCGTGACCGCCGGGGTTTTTCTTTTGCTTGTCGCGAATGCCCGAAGCGAGAGCCTCGATGTATCCCCTGAAATACGACCGGTCAGGTAAACGATTCTGATAATACCAGTCGACTGGAGTCTGATTGCGCCGTCAAACTTTTCCTGTTCTGCACCGCAGGACCGAAGATTCACTCGTTTGGCGAACCGAGGTGTGAATTTGGCCCAGGCGGCCAGCTCTCAACATAGACTTGGTCGTCGCATTTCGTGATCACGCCACAACCTGGCTATCGAGTATCCTCGACTCAGGCCACGCGGCGATCTGCAATCGTGCCTGAATCTATAAAGGGAGTGGCCAATGTTGTCCGCTCGTAACCTGATGCCCTCGCTTCCGCACTACCTCTTCTCTTTGGTGGTGATTTGCGTCGTGGTGTTATCAGCAGAACAACCTACTGCTACTGCTGAGGCAACGAAGAACGCTGACAGTCGCGACCGCTCGACGGCTGTTGCACTGAACTATTGCCGCGCATCGTTTCACCGTATTCGGCAGAACCCTTCTCAGCGAGTCATGCTTGAAGAACAGGAAAAGATTCTAAACAACCTCAATCTGGACGGAATTGCGGACGAAGCGGTCATCAAGCTCTACACCGACGTGCTGGATGAAATCACTCAGATTGAAATTGCCGAACGAGAGACCGACGTTCTGCAGGATAAATTCAAGAAAACCCTGCATCGCCAGCTTGGCGGTACAGCACTGACCGTTGCAGCCCAGATGGCGACGCTATCTTTCGAGCGAGCCGTTTATACCGGAGTCAATTCCTGGCTCGACTATCGCGACATGGACTGGACTCGAGAATTCGACACGTGGAAGGTCGAAAAAACTCGAATCAATGCTGTCGTCGACAAGTCGTCCAGATTTCTAGACACATTCTGGAAGCTGACCCAGTCACGGAACATTCCTGACCGGTGGCTCGTCCGAGGCAATGACCTCGACGACCTGACCGAATCGATTCAAGAGCCAGACCTGAAGAAGCGGCTGCGCGTTCTGAAGCGTATGGAACCGTTCATGGAGTGCTACCCTCCGTACTGGTATTACCTGGCAAGAACTCAGCAGGGACTTGGTGATTTTTCGGCGTCGTCGAAAACGTACAACATTCTGGCCGATCTGGGACACGGCCACTTTCGTCGCGACGATATGATGGCTTCATCTTTGGCGAATCTCGCAGTCATTCAAACGTTTCTCAACCAACCAGGTGCCGAAAAGTCTGCTCGACAGGCGCTAGCCCATTCTCCTGACGTCTGGCAGGCAAACTTGATGGCCGCACAGGTTCTTGAGAAAAACGGTGAACTGAAAGACGCAGAAGACGCAATTCTTCGTAACATCGATGTCGACCTCGAGACGACTCGCAGCACAGTCGCACTGGTCGGAATGCACTACCGACAGCATCAGTCAGAGAAGCTGGCACAAGTCCTGGCAAATGAGGACACGTTGGCAGCGCTTCCAATCCTCAGCTTGATGCAGGCTGCTGCGGAACTCGCACGAACCCACCCTGTACCACCCGCCACGATTCAGCGACTCAGGTCGTCTCTTCGAGTGGCAGTCGAGCCGAAGTTTGGCGACGACGACTTAATCATCGCCTGTGACGAGGTCTGGCAGTCAGAGTCAGCGCAGGTCGCGGTCGTATTCCCGGGCACAGCTCGAGCGATCAGACACAGCAGCCTTGAAACCCATGTGTCAGGCGAAACAGTCATCAGATTCAGCGGCGTCGTAGATGGTGGCAACCCGCTGAGGCCAACGTCTCCACAACTCGCCGGGACAACGCTGCTGTTTGAGTTCCCACCAGGCCCTGCTCGAGTGGCTCCGCTGGTGGTTGTCCTCGGAGCCCCCATCAGCAAGTCAGCATCGACTCCACAGGCAGCAGCACCATGGTGGACCGCCGCTTCACCATCCGGCATCCGCTACGGCAATGTCAGTCTTGACCTGCTGAACCCTTTTCCGGCGAAAACCATTGCACGAACCCAAACCGAAAACCACTCTTTGGAAAGCTCAACGCCCGGACCATCAACCGCCAACAGCTCCGATCAAACAACGACAGTAACAGCCAACCCACAAGTGGCACCGAAATCAGAATCGCCACCCGGAACTCCGCGGATCACCATCATCGGCATCAGTGTCCGAGAGGCCGCGCGAGACGCCAATAATCCGCTACAGAATTCGGAGTCCCCCGATAGCGAGGCTGCTCCGCTCAAGCTGCCGCCACCACCGCCACCATCTGCACCGCCACCTCCAGAATCTGAATGATTACCCCGAAGAAAACGGCCCGCAGGTCGGATACTGGATGCGAGTACCTTTGAGTCGCTATTGCATAAATGCCTGCCAGGTGATCGCTGCAACGCTTTCGACCTTCGTTCTCGTGCCCAGCAGGACACCACCAGAAAACAATGTGCCTGCAGTGTTCCAACTTCTGCACAGAAACCACAGAGGTCGTCTAGTATTCTCCCTGCCAGCCGCTTCCCTCGATGTCCCACCGGCTATCGCAGTTGTCGCGCTCATCATTGAAGCGGCTTCCAGTTCGTCGCCCTTTGCCTTGAGAGTGCGACCCGCTTGCTGAATACGACTGATTCATCGAACTGAAAGCCGAAGCAACATCTTCGAGTTCATTGTTGATCGCAAACGAAACTTCGGTCAGGCCAACGACGAGGCCGATCACAAGGATCGATGCCAGCAGGATCAACTCCGCCGACATCAGGAAGCCGTTTTCGTCATTGAGCAATTGAGTGAAGAGAGTTGTCATTGAAGCGTTCCTCAGGGCTGGCAGGTTCTAAGTGGCAGCAGCCAGTCGCGTCGTCGCTCCAGGCATCTGCTCGTTAACATCGATGTAAAGCAGCCCGAGTACCAAAGCGTTCAACAAAATTTACAGTTTTGCAGCAGTCACTGATAACATGCTTAATTGCAACAACTTACAGCACTCGTCAAACACAGTTCCGATCCACACAAAAACTCATCCCACCTGCAAAACGTTCCCCAAAAGCATCACGTAGCGACAACGTCGTGGTGTGAAAGCAACAAATGAGGTCTGACAACCGAACGCGTGCGATTGCTCATTGCCTGTATGCAACTAGAATGCTGAGTGGTCGCGGCATGGCAACTTCCGACCAACATCGACGCAAATCGCGAAGTTACAAATGCCACGCAGCAAATTACGATTTGCGCCCGTAGCTCAGTTGGATAGAGCACCGGATTTCTAATCCGGCGGTCGGAGGTTCGAGTCCTCCCGGGCGTGTTTACTTTCAGAAACGTATATGTTTGCGAAAAGCAAAAACAAGCATACGGCCGGTGTCGTTCACAGTGAGACAATCGTATCAACTGATACGATCCTGGGGAGACTAAGCTGTGCGAGTGCCGAAATACCGACGCAATCCTGACGGGCGAGCGTTCATCGAATACCGCGGAAAGCAGACCTGCCTTGGCCCCTACAACTCGCACGCCAGCAAGGAGCAATACAAGCAACTGATTGCTCAAATCATGGCGCAGGGCAGCGAGCCCGTCAGCAAATTCGGGCCGAAGAAATTCCTTGTCTGGCAGCAGTGGCTGATACGACAAGGCTACGCTCGCACAATGGTCAATCCCCGCCTGTCGCAACTCAAACAGTGACTCAGGTGGCTGGTATCTCATGAGCTGATTGACGCATCTGTATAGCGGTCGTAGAGACAGTGTCGGGGATTCGAGCCGGCAAGTCCGCGGCACCGGAGCCGGTCCTGCCAGCTAACGTGAACGATGCTCGCGCGACGTTGCCGTTTCTGCTTCCACCAGTCGCTGCGATGATGAAAATTCAGTGCCGCTGCGGAATGCGGCCACAGGACATGACACGAGCAGTGAGCTCTGGCTCTACCGGCCTTCGAAACACAAAAACTCGAATCGCGGGCAGTCGCT
>CALGTK010000319.1 GCA_937904325.1 uncultured Planctomyces sp. | reverse complement strand
TCGGAGGTCGGAATGCGTCGCGGTTGCTGGTAAATACAATCCGTCCTCCAGGCAACGGATATGGTCCCATGTTGAACACACCGTAGTCGAGATGCGTCCGACCATCCTGGCGCGTCACGAAGTCGCTCGACCAGTCCGCAGCGCCGGTATTCGGTGTAAATATCTGATGGGTCAGACGCACGATCTTTCGTGTTCCAAGATGAATTCTATAGATGTCAGCGCCGTGCTTCGGATATCTGCCGGCCCAGTTCACTTTCATGTCGTGAATGTGGGAGTAGATCACCGACTCACCATCAAGAGACACAACCGGATCGGTGACAGATCCGTCACCACCCTCCACCAGAATTTCTTCTGATCCGTCCGGTTTCAGCAGCATCAGATCCCCTCCCGGGTCCATGAGGACTGGGTGAGCAATCTCTGCCCAGTTCGATTTAACATTGTCTCCCTTACGCGGGGTTCGGACGTAGACGATCGGATAGTCAAGTTCGATCGATTTATCCGTCGAGATATGCGGGATGTCCAGGCTGATGGAATCTGAATAGCGACGATCCGCTTCAGCAACCGGCTCTGCAGCCATCGTCTGCAGTGCGTTTCCTGCCACGAGCATTCCAGCAGCAAGGTTGATTCGAATAATCACATGCGTGAGATACATCGCGTTGACTCCAGATGGGAAACGAGACCTGCGCAAAAGAGACATCACGACAGTCGTAAATAAATTCTTCGGGACCTCGTCAGTGACCGATCCCTGATGCTTCAAACAACGGGCGGACATCGTGCGGCTGATCCATCAACCTGCTCTCTAGCCTCATGGCTACCGACCGAGAGTCATGAGGCAGGATTAAATAAGTCGCAGTTGATGTGTGGATCCTATCTGAATTCTGGACATTCCAGTAGCAGCTGGCGTACCGCGATGCATCTCAGGTGTTTGATCGCAGGCGTCGGTCAATTGCTGTTTCTTGCGGTATTTTGTTACCGCTGTCTCGGCCAGTTCCATTGCAGGTGTTGCTGGCATGTGCGTTTGGCAATCGAGTTAGCATTTCCGTATCGGAATCCGGCGCCGCACATTTTCAGGACCCACCAACTAAAGTGATGGACGTTTGAAAGAGCGTCAGCCCGAGCAAAGTCGATGATTGAGCCCGGGGCTGCAGACTGGCGTTACTGAATCTGCCGATGCTCAGTGAGAACTGTTCCAGCGGTATAACGCTTGTAATTAAGTGGGGCGCACTCTCGACATTTTTACCAGCGTACAGATCACTGTTACCGCTGGTAAAACGAGCTGCGTGTGCGAAAGCCCAGGCCGGCAACAGCGGAAACCAGAGTCCGCTGATCTCGCACTTTGGGCCGGGTAACACGACAGCCCCGTAAAGGCGAGGGTGCGTTTTCCGCCAGGCAGCATTGTGCAGTCAACGACCGAGTCCCGCACGACAATCAAGATCCTCGAAAACGCATCGGCCCGGTATAACGACTCCCCTGGTTTACTGACTGAATCGTCGGAGCAGGTTTTTCGTGATTTTCGAGTCGGTATCGTACACCGGCATGGAACTCGTCCAGCAGAGGGAGCCGACGGAGAATGCCACACCGCCTCCAGGCGGACAGTGCATTACGATCTCCTCTCCATAACTATCCTTGACAGTGAGGCCAAATCTAAACGAATTTGATGTTACAATTTCGCTTTGTCTGACGATGTCCTCGGAGAAACGAATGCTGAGTGTGCCTCTTACGCGTAGAATCGCTCTGAAATCCAGCGTGGCTGTCGCAGGACTTTCTTTGCCGCAGATGCTGCAGGTTCAGGATGAGGCGAAATCCGCTTCCAGCTACCGGCCCAAAGCGTGCATTGTTGTCTACTGCTGGGGCGGAATTTCGCACCTTGAATCGTTCGATCCAAAGCCGGATGCGCCTACCGAAATTCGTGGCGAGTTTCATCCGATCGCCACGAAGACTCCCGGTATCGAAGTATCTGAGCACGTTCCGATGCTCGCTCAACAGACTGATAAGCTGGCGATTGTTCGATCGATTTCCCATACGGACTCCGCCCACGGTCGCGGCATGTACTGGAACATGACCGGCCACAAGCCGCCGGAAAAACGGCCAGGCAACATCCCGCCGGAACGCGCCGACTGGCCGTCGCTGGCCGCGATGGTTTCGAAGTTTCACGAGGCCCCGAAGGGCGTGCCGCGATCCGTGCGGTTGCCGTACCCGATGGTTGATAACGGAACGCTTCAGGCCGGCGAGTATGGAGGGTGGCTCGGGGCCGTGTACGACCCGATTGTCATGCGGACTCCGGCCGGCAAGGAATTTGGCGGCGTGTCCAGAACGCTCGGTTCTCAGGTACTCGACCTGAAATCAGATCTGAACAAACCGCGGCTTGATGAACGGCACTCGTTGATGACGTCGCTTGAGCGGCAAGTCGGCGAGACTTCCTCATTTACAAACTTCCTGCACTTCCGCGAACTGGCCAGCGACATTCTACTGAGTTCTGGGGTTAAAACTGCGTACGACCTTGACCAGGAATCACCGAAGCTGCGAGAGCGTTACGGCGACCACATCGGCGGGCAAAGTATGCTTCTGGCCCGGCGGCTGACCGAGGCCGGCGTGCCGATCGTGCAGGTGTGTTGCGCGGCAGGAGATCTCAACGGTGGTTCGGGCGACATGTGGGACACGCACAGCGATAACTTCAACCGGTTGAAAAACAACCTGCTGCCTCCGCTCGACCGAGGCCTGTCCGCGCTGCTCGAAGACCTTGCCGATCGCGGCACGCTCGATGAAACACTGGTGGTCCTGCTGACCGATTTTGGACGGACGCCGCGCATCAACGGCTCGCGAGGCCGCGACCACTACCCGCAAGCGTATTCGGTGGCACTCGCCGGAGCCGGCATCCAGGGCGGTCAGGTCTACGGCAGTACTGACAAAAACGGAGCCCATCCGGCGACAAAAGCCTGCGGCCCCGCAGACTTCCACGCGACGATCTTCAAAGCCCTGGGCATCTCTCCCCGAGCCGAGATGCGAGACACCCTCGACCGCCCATTTCCTGTCAGTGATGGCAACCCGTTGCCGCTGTTCTAAGCACCATGTGTTTTGCAGGAAACCAGAATGTATCTGTTTCTTCGGGCATTTGGTCGGGGGTGACCGACGCAAATCCTGTCATCAGTGCGACAACCAGTTCCATCCTGCCTCTCAGCGTGCTTTCCCGAGTCAGTGTCGCCGTCAGCCGAGCAGATCGTTGACGACCATGCCATTCTCGGTCAGCCGCACAGGACGCCTCAGGCGATCCGGAATGGTCGTATCAGACGCAATGCCTTTCAGATGATACATCGTTGCCAGGATATCCTCGGGACTGACTGGTTGATCTTTGACGAAGGCACCTTGAGCATCAGACGCACCGATGACAGTTCCCGGTTGGATTCCCGCTCCCGCCAGCATGACGCTGTAAGCCTGTGACCAGTGATCACGGCCTCCGCCTCGCTTGAGATTATTGATCTTTGGAGTGCGACCGTGCTCGGACAGGCACATCACCAGGGTTTCATCCAGCAGACCGCGGTCTTCCAGATCCAGCAGGAGCCTGCTCATTGCCGCATCAAATGCTGGCAGCAATTCGTCGCCCATCCGGGTGAAGTGATTGAAGTGCGTATCCCAGGCTGTATTGACGACCTTGTACTCGTCCCAGAATACGGAAACCAAAGGGCATCCGGCTTCAAGTAGACGTCGAGCGGTCAATGCCGACTGTCCGAACAGCGTCATGCCGTATTGCTCGCGACACGCCATCGGCTCCAGACCGACATCCAACGCGAGACGCAACTCTTTTGAGGTGATCAGCGAATAGGCCATTTGCTGGAAACGATCGAGACTTCTCGCGGAGTTGCTCTCCTCAAGTCGTCGCTGCACTGCGTCAAGCTGTGTCACGAGTGTGCGGCGTTTGTCGAGCCGGTTAATCGTTAGACCTCGCTGTAGTTGAGCAGCTTTCGAAATACGCAATCGGCTTTCAGGAGTGATTCCCACGTAGGGATCCTGAATATCTACGCCCGCCAGACGGCGAAAGAACGAGACGCGATTGACCGTCTGCGTCGCTTTGCCTTCGAACTCGGTCCAGACCGGGTCGTAGCCGTGGCCAAGAAAAGCCCCGTATGGACCGGACCGGCGACTGAATGGTGCATACGTGCTGAATCGAAACGGCAGCCCGAGATTCCGCGGCAGCTCAGGAGTTTTTCCGGGAACTCGCTGATCTTCGAGATAGTCCAGCACACTTCCAAAGAATGGATGATGTCGACTGTCGAAAGGATTTGTTTCGCTCGAAAAATCGACAGCTGGGAATCCTGTCAGCGTATAGAGGTTGGAATGATTGTTGTTCTCGTGTGTCATGGAACGAACAATGGCCAGTCTGTCCCCCAACTCGGCCAGTTTTGGAAGCTGATCACATATCGAAATTCCAGGGGCAGAAGTTTGAATGGCATTCCATTGTCCGCGAATCCCTTCCGCCGCATCCGGCTTTGGATCCCACGTCTCAAACTGAGAAGCAGCTCCTTGCAGATACACCAGCAGAATGCGTTTTGCTCGACCGAATGTTGAATCAGATTTCGGGCTGTCATCCGCAATCGCTGCGTGCCGCAGAACGTCTGGCAGACTCAGAGATAGAGTTCCCAGTCCGCCGACACTCATGGCGGTTCGTCGATCAACACCACGATGAAACGGATTCGCGGATCCAAGAATATCCAGCACGAACGAACTCCTGGTCAGTTTTCTGAGTTCGAGAGAGAAGGTCAGATTTCAGCAGAGCTTCCGGTCACATGCGCAGCTTCTGGCTCAGGCTGCTTGCGATTGCGGCAGCCCATGCAAAACGGACAGGTTTGGACTTGGTTTTAGACGGCAGTCACGATTGTGCTTTTATCTTTTGTTTCCGCTGGCATTCATAATGCGCTTGCGGAAATTTCTTTCGAAAGTCACAGGGTGAACACCAGGGATGTGTCGATGACGATGTCGCTGGTTATAGAATATTTCAATGTAGTTGAACACGCTCTGCCTGTCTGGTTCGAGATCGACATCGAAGCGGTGGTTTGTCCATTCGTACTTCAAGCTCCAGAAGAACCGTTTAGCCACCGCGTTGTCGTAACTGTTACCAGGTTTGCCGTTGCTGGCGGTGATTACCAGCAGTCAGCCCGCGTCTGGAATTCGGCATCAGCCCGAACTGTGCCAACGCTACGTTATTCTTACCGGCGTCTACAATTCCTTCGTGAATTTACATTTGAAGTACAAAGCCGGCTTTGTTGAGAGATTCAAGTTGGGTGAGCTAGATGAGTTTCTTTCGGAGACGATTTTTGAGTCGGTTCGTGACGTATGCAAGGGCGTGTTGTGAGAAGTCTCGGACGTCGGCCTTCTTCGAGAAGTACTGACGCAGCAGGCCGTTCGTGTTTTCATTCGTCGCTTGTTCGTTAGGTGAATACGCGTGAGCGAAGTAGATCGGAAGTTGCAGACGCTCGCTCAGTTGTTCATGGCATGCAAACTCCCTTTTGTCCGAACATGAGCTGAAATCAGCTACGTTGCACTGCAGATGGGAATCCGCCCTTACAAAAACAAATCGAATTTCATCGTGGTTCGACAACCGTCAGCTGTTGTCCGGCAGATACGCCCACGATCCTTTGCCGCATCCCTGTCGGCCAGTGAACATCCACGTCGACGTGCTCGGCATCAGCGGTTGCCACTAAAACGATGCTCTCAGAGGACGAAAGATAACTGCCTCCTGAGTAAAGCTGCCGAGTCTGCGTCTCGCCACCTGGGACCGAGACCGAAACACGAGCACCCACTGGTACTCTACTTGAAGTCGTCCCGACCAAGCGAACCTGGAGCCAATTGCCCAGTCTTGCAGAGTAGTTCTCAAGCACTGCGACCGGCTCATTAAGGTGTGAAACAACGACATCGAAGTCACCATCGAGGTCGAGATCCCCCGTCGCCAGACCGCGACCGCGATGCGGCGAACTGAGGTAGTCACTCGCTGATTTCGCCACATCGACAAACCTTACCCCGTCCCGATTCTCAAAGAGGATTGGCAGTTGACGCAGATTATTTCGCGGCGGATGTCGATTCACGTGACCGTTGCTGACAAACAGATCTTCATCACCGTCAAGATCGAAGTCACTGAATGCCGTTCCCCATCCAACG